>BJFZ01000001.1 GCA_014190175.1 Actinomycetes bacterium
TAGCTTGATTTGGATACCTAGCCGATAGAACTGATTCACCAAAAGTCTCAATATAATTTCTAAAAATTACGCCAGTATTTGTTGCCGAAATTTCAGTGGGAAGTTTTATTAATTCATCTTCAATCTCAGCACTCGTCGCAGAAGGTGCCACAACAAGCGGAGTAAGGGCTAGAGCCAAAAGGGCAAGGAGCGTTGAAAACCGCCTTAGGCCATTCATCATTCCCCAAGCGTAGATCAACATGTACTCGTTTGGATGGCAAATCTGTCTCTAATTAAAAATTTCTACTCTTCCTCGTCCTCACGCAAAATCTCTTTAGCACGACTGGCGTAAATATCTACATACTCTTGACCACTCATCTGACCAATAGCACGCATGATTTTGTCAGTGGCATCACGCAACGTAAATGGATCTGCTGGATCACCGGTGAAGTGCATTGGTTCGCCAAAGAAGATGCTCACGCGGGCGATTTTTGGAATCATTTTTCCGGGTGGTTGAATTTTTTCAGTATTTTTCATCGCAACTGGAATTACAGGTGCACCTGATTCAATTGCTAGGCGTGCGATGCCGGTGCGGCCTCGGTACAACTTGCCATCTGGTGATCGGGTTCCTTCTGGATAGATTCCGATGCAATGACCCATATTTAATAAACGAATTCCAGTTGTTACAGCTGCTTCACTTGCACGTCCCCCAGATCGATCAACCGGGACTTGTCCTAAAGCGTGGAAAGTTATTTTCTTCAAAAAACCTTTTAACCCTGGCGCAGTGAAGTACTCCTGCTTCGCAAGAAAAGTTACTTTGCGCGAAACAACAAGTGGCATAAAAATTGAATCGCTGAAAGATAAATGGTTTGAGGCAATAATTAGTGGTCCGTTATGAGGCACATGGCCTAATCCGCTGACTTTGGGACGAAAGAGCAAAGTCAGTAAGGGCATGAGAATTGCCTTTAATAAGCGGTATGCCATGGGTACAGGTTACTGGCGAGCCAGATCAGCCACACCCACTAATCCGGCATCATTACCTAATTGAGCAGGCACGATACGAGGCAATGGGTGACCTGAAAAGGATGCGGCGCGCTCAAGTGCACCTCGAGCGGGTTCAAGTAAGAAATCCCCGGCCTCAACTAATCCCCCACTAATAATTATTAGATCGGGATCGAAAGCCACAACTATTGATGCAATTCCAAGACCCAACCATTCGCCAGTAATCGTGAATGCCGAAAGCGCTAAACGATCTCCATCTTTTGCTGCTGCTGTTAAATGCGCACCAGTTAATCCGGCTGGTGTTCCATCACCACGTTTTAACAAATCAAATGCGCGCTCTGGTGCTGCTGCAATTCCTTCACGTGCATGACGCAAAAGTGCTGGGCCTGCTGCGTACTGTTCAAAACATCCACGTGCACCACAACCACAAAGTTGTCCATCTATAACCATGCGAATATGTCCAAGTTCTCCGGCAGTTCCGTAAGCACCGCGATACAACTCGCCATTTAAAATAATTCCGCCACCAAGTCCGGTACCAAGAATTAAAAGAATTGCATGTGTTGAACCTTGACCCGAACCAAATTTGTACTCACCCCATGCAGCAGCGTTTGCATCATTTTCAACAATTACATCAAGACCTAGACGCTCTTTTAGTTCTTTGCCTAAATTAACACCGGTCCATCCAGCAATATTTGGTGGAGCCAACATGGTCTGACGATCAGCAGAGACAAAACCAGCAGCTGATAAACCAACTTTGGTAATCGGTGATGGCGATTGCGCCATTAACTCTCTAACTAAATCTGCAACGCGATCGGTTAGTGCTGTGCCACCCTCTTTTGGAGTGTCTTTGCGAATCCGGGCAAGAATTTTTCCATCTTCATCAACTATTCCACCAAGTAATTTGGTACCGCCGACATCAATACCAATAGCAAGTGTCATTAGCCCTCGATATGTGCTTTCAATTCCTTCAACACTTGATCAATAAATGATTTTTCGGCTTTTTGCCGCATCATGGCCGGAACCGGCATATTTAATTCAACAGTTAGTGCATAAGTAAGAATTGTTTCATCGCCATCTGCTTCTAATTTATAAAAACCATCCATCGCTGTTAGCAAATCAGCATCACTCAAAGAAAAAGAAATCTGTGCCGGAGATGCACTCCACTCATAATCTAAAATAACGGTATCTCGCAAAGGGCCAGAGTTAACTTTCAACTCAACTTTGGTCGCCCGTCCTTGTGCATCACTTTCAATCACTTTCACGGCAGTTATTGCTGAGGACCAGCTGGGATAATTCGGTAAGTCGCTGATCACCGCATTTACATCTGCGAGTGGGGCTTCGATGGTGGCGGAGGCTTGGGTTTGGCTCATAGGGCAAAGATACCCTTCTCATAGCCATAACTCCTGCGCTAGCGTGTGACCTGTATCCACCTTCGACAGACCAAATATAGGAGCTCGTTTTTCATGAATCAGATTAACGTCACGGCTTTAGTTCCTGCCCCAACAAGTGGCAACTTAACTGACCTCGTCGCTGATCGTGCACATTTTGAGCCAGAGCGGGTAATGCTCTCCCGTCCATTAGGTGAAGGTTGGCAAGAAGTAAGTGCGCGCACCTTCGCCGCCGAAGTTCGCCAAGTCGCAAAAGGTTTAATCGCACTTGGTATCAAGCCTGGTGATCGGGTTGGAATTTTATCCCGCACTCGTTATGAGTGGACGATTTTAGATTTTGGTATTTGGTTTGCCGGTGGAGTTGTAGTCCCAGTTTATGAAACTTCCGCTGCCGAACAGATTCAATGGATTCTCGAAGATTCCGGCGCTGTTGCAATTGTGGTTGAGACGCCAACACATGCCGCACTTGTCGAAACTGTACGCACCAAAGAGTTGAAAAATATTTGGACTATTACCGAAGGCGCCATCGCTACTTTGACTGCCGCCGGATCCGGCATTGCTGACGATCAAGTAGAAGCTCGACGCAACGCTTTAACCCCCGATGATTTAGCAACTTTGATTTACACATCCGGTACAACCGGAAAACCAAAAGGAGTAATCCTGACGCACGGAAACTTTTTATCTGAATGCGGAAATGTGGTCGAAGGTGCTGCTGATTTGTTCTTACGCAAAGATGGTTCAACTCTCTTGTTCTTACCTCTTGCACATGTCTTCGGTCGCATGATTGAAGTTGGTGCAGTTCGTGCGGGGTTACATCTTGCCCATTGCTCAGATCCAGTCGGAAAGTTAACTGCTGATTTGCAATCTTTCAAGCCAAACTTTGTTTTGTCAGTTCCAAGAATCTTTGAAAAGATTTATAATGGTGCCGAAGCAAAAGCTGAAGCTGCTGGAAAAGGAAAGATTTTCCGTACAGCCGCCGCAGTTGCGATCAAATACAGCCAGGCGATGGAAGAAGGACACATCTCCTCTGCTCTGCGAATCAAGCATGCTTTGTTTGATCATTTAGTCTTTTCAAAGTTGCGCGCAGTTATGGGCGGAAATGTGGATGCTGCAATTTCAGGTGGTGCACCACTTGGTGAACGGTTAGGTCATTTTTATCGCGGCGCCGGTGTACGGGTACTTGAAGGTTACGGATTAACTGAAACCACCGCCGGTGCAACTTTGAATTTAACCCAATCTTCTAAAGTCGGTTCTGTCGGTCGACCATTGCCAGGTACCACCGTAAAAATCGCTGAAGATGGCGAAGTCTTACTTAAAGGTCCAATTGTGATGCGTGGCTATTGGCAAAATGAGGCAGCAAATAAAGAGGTCTTCGATGAAGATGGTTTTTTCAGATCAGGAGATCTTGGCAAATTAGATGACAATGGATTTTTATATATCGTCGGCCGCAAGAAAGAGTTGATCGTTACCTCAGGTGGAAAAAACGTCGCACCAGCCCCACTTGAAGATCGCCTTCGCGCACATCCGTTGGTTAGCCAATGTGTAGTTGTCGGTGATAATAAACCATATATCGCAGCATTAATCACCGTAGATGCTGATTCTATTAAAGGTTGGTCCGCTGCAAATAACAAAGGTGGCGCAACTGTGGCTGACCTTGCAAACGACCCAGCATTAATCGCCGTAATCCAAACAGCTGTTGATGAAGCAAATAAATCTGTCAGTAAAGCTGAATCAATTCGGAAATTTAAAATCCTGCCAATTGATTTCACAATCGCTGGTGGTCAATTAACCGCAAAGATGTCCATCAAGCGACATGTGGTGCAAAAAGAGTTTGCAAACGAAATTGAGAGCCTCTACAACTGAGCGGTCCGAGCGGATACGTATCGCTCGTGACCTGCATGATGGTATTGCTCAAGAGTTAGTCGCGCTCGGCTACTCACTCGATAAGACGCTAACTGCTGCTGTCGTAGATCCAGAAGTAAAAGCCCAATTGCGGGAAGTTAGATCACAATTAACTAACCTTACAAATGAGTTGCGTGCTGAAATCTTCTTTTTGCGCAATTCTGGTTCGCAAAATTTAGGGCAACTATTGCAATCATTGATTGGCCGTTTAGAGAAGCAACATGAAATTAAAATTGCTACGACAATTCCATTAGGGCTGACCCTTGATGAGGATCTTTCTTATCAGATTTACCGAATCATCCAAGAAGTACTTACTAATTCGATTAAACATGCAGATTCAACTCAGATTCAAATGCAATTAAAAACTAGTGGCAGTAAATTAGAACTACTGATTACTGATCAAGCAATTCGGGCTGAATACGAACAAGTCGAGCGAGATCCAAATACTTTTGGGCTAATTGGGATTCAAGAAAGAGCTGCGCAAATTGGGGCAGATTGCGAATGGGTTCATGAATTGCAATCAGGATTGTGCTTTACCCTCTCTGTTAATCTAAATTAAAAATGGTTCGCGCACTGGTAGTCGATGACCATCCAGTAATACGCGAGGGTGTGATTAAAGCACTCACCGATGCAAATATAGATGTTGTTGCCCAAGCTGGCTCCCGCGCACAAGCAAGAGCCCAGATTGCTAGTTTTAATCCAGAGTTACTAATAATGGATCTGCACTTACCTGATGGTGATTGCTTAGATTTAATTTTATGGGTGCGCGGTATCTCTAAAACCGTCGCCATTGTCGTATTTACCTTAGAGGATGATCCAAATTATTTATTAGCCGCAGCCAAAGCCGGGGCGAGTGGGTATGTAAGCAAGAGTGCCCCCATCAGTGAGTTAGTAGAATCTGCGCGCCACGCCTTGGTATCACCCTTAGCATTTTCAGCCAGCCAATTATTGAGTGCAATAAATTTTGAAGCTAATAAACCCGTACTGTCACTTCGCGAACTTGAAGTGGTTGAAAGGTTGGCACGTGGATGGAGCGCAAATCAAATCGCTGAAGATCTTTTTTTGAGCACGGCGACGATAAAAAGTCATGTCGCATCCCTTTATCGAAAATTAGAATGTTCTAACAAGACAAGTGCGGTAACAAAAGCAAATTCTTTGGGATTAATTAAAATCTAATCTGAAATAATCTCTTCAAAACGGGTGCCGATTCCTTCCCAACTCCACAACTGTTCCATCCATACTCGCCCAGCAGTTCCCATTTGGTCACGAAGTTTTTCATCTGCCAATAATTTAATAAGAGCACCACTTATTTCAAGGTGATCTCGCCCATTTACTAAAATTCCAGTTTTTCCATCAAGTACTGCATCTGGAGCACCACCTGATTTGCCAGCGATGACCGGTACTCCACAAGCACTCGCTTCTAAATAGACAATTCCTAAACCTTCTACCTCTAATCCCCCATAACGAGACCTGCACGGCGCAGCGAAAATATCCCCGAGTCGGTAATAAGCAGGTAAAAGTTCATGCGCAACTCGGCCGGTAAAGATCACTGAATCTTGTACTTTTAGATTGTGCACTAATTTTTCTAACCGTTTTTTATAATTTCCGGTTCCTACTAATAAAAGTTTGCATTTCGGGAATTGTTTTAAAACCTCTGGCATCGCTTTAATTAATTGATCACTGCCTTTGCGCGGAACCAATCTGCCAATTGAAACAATTACTGGTGCTCCTTCGACTCCCCACTTTTTTTGCAATTCAAGAGATTTGGCCGCTGGAATAAATCGGGTTAAATCAACTCCGGGTGGAAGATGGACTAATTTGCTGTGATCCTCACGCAACAATGCATTTGCAACCGCTCCTCGCGTGAACTCCCCGAGATAAGTCATCTGGTCTGCTTGCGCACCAATCCGTCGCAAAAGGGCCGAAAACAATGGCATCCGGGCCCACCAAACTTCGTGGCCATGGGTTAGCGCGACAATATGTTTTGCCCTGACTCTGCGCAGCGATTTTGCCAGTAAACCTAGCGGCGCACTGGATCCAAAAATTACATTTTCACATTTATGGACTACAAATAAATCGGTAGCTTTTTTTGCTAATCGCCGAGTTGGAAGTAAGACCTTTGCAGTATCGCGTACCACCCGAATCTGATTATTTTCCCACATCTTCTGATCAAACTTAATTACTTCTTCTTGCGGTGTTTGCCGGGAAGTTAAAACCACAAAGTTTCTTTGTTGATTTTTACTTGCTTGTTCAAGTAAGCCATGGATAAAAGTTTCAATCCCGCCCGAGCGTGGTCCAAAATCATTTGTCACAACAAGAGTGGTGATCACGTTATAGCCGCACCGCTCCTGCGAATCTCATCTGGTTAATAGGTGCAATCTTCACTCGCGAGCCAGGTCGTGGTGCGTGAACCATTCTTCCACCACCTAAGTAAATTCCGACGTGACTAATTGGACTCTTAAAAAATATTAAATCTCCTGGTTGTAGTTGTGAACGCGAGATTTTTCGCCCATATCTAAATTGAGCCCGTGATGAGTGCGGTATTGAAACTCCAGCAGATGCAAAAGCGCGCATAGTTAAACCAGAGCAATCCCAAGTTTGCAATCCTGCTGCACCAAAAACATATCGATCACCAATTTGAGCAAGTGCATATTTGATTGCTTTACCTGAGCGCCCACTGACACCTTTATAACTTTTTGCCGCACTCTTTGATTTGGCGTAGTCGTTTGCTTCTGCGCGTTTTTGTGCCGCTAGTAATGCTTTACGTTCTGAGGCTTTAAGTGATTTAAGAATTTTTTCTGCATCAGCTAAGTTTTTTTGCGCTGCTTGTGCTTGACGGACAAATTTTGCTTGAGTTGCACGCACTAATTGCACGCGATCTGTAACTACCAAAGTGGTTTGTTGTAATTTTTGCGATGCTGCTGAGTATCGGCGAAGTTCTACTGATTTTCGCCGAGTTAAAGAATCCAAATCTCCAGCAGATGCTAAATATGCTTTTGGATCCGCAGCAAAAAGTAATTGCAGTGATGCGCTGTAACCACCATTAATGTATTGATCAACAGCGATCGCGCCTAAACTTTTTTGAATAGCGCTAAGTTCCCGCTTTTGCGTGGCGGCTTTTTTCTGTACTCCATTTAACTCTTGATTTAACTGGGCTAACTTAAGCTTTGCTTCCTGAGCTCCTTCAGCCGCAGCCGCGGCCGCTTCACGCAGGTAATTGACTTTTGCTTGGATCTGCAACAGCCGTGACGATGGAGCCGCCTTGGCTGGAACGCTCAGAACCCCTAGCAACATGGCGGCACCGGCCAAGTAGAGACCAACCCGGGTAAACATGTTGGCTAGGTTAACTCGCTCATGGGGGCCGACTCAAACCCAAAGTGCGTTTGCGCTGGTGGGAGCGGTGTCGCTGAGTAGGGTGGGAGTCGCAGGTGGGGCAAGTTAGATTTGCCGCCATGAGCGCCAAATTAATCCCCGGAGTGAATGGCTGCCTCCTGGTCGGGGCAAATCTGGCCACCACAATCGCTGGTCGCTCTCATCCGTTGCGGGCAGGGGCGCAATCAGATCGAGAATTCTTTAGATCTCTGCGCTCGCAAGCTGATCTGATCTTGGTCGGTGGCAAAACATTCACTGCAGAGCCGTACCGTCACACTCCAGTGCCAATCGCGATTTATGCAACAAATAATTTAGTTGATCTCAAATCAAATCCAATTGCACGAGTAGTCAGCGGAGATCTTGGCGATGTTATTGCAAAGTTACAAAATGCTTTTGGTGGTCAACCCAAGATCTTGTGTGAAGGTGGCCCTACATTGATCAGCGTGCTAATTGAGGCAAATCTATTAAATCAACTTTTTCTATCACATTCCACGCTGGCCGGCGACAGTGATTTTTTCGATATAGATGTAACCAACAAAATGCTACTGGCAAGTAGTTCTGCTGTACTAGATCACTATCTTAAGCATTAATAGAGGCGCGCCTACCCGAGATTTCAAACACGGATCTTTACTCTTAGAGGATGGTCAATGCAGTTGGAATCAATGATTTTCCAGCAGCCGCCGCAGCATTACGAAGTTTCACACCTCGTATTGAAATTCAAATTGAAGAAACTCCAGCACCAGCAAAGTTAGCTACTCATGCCTTGGCATTGTCTGCTGAATGTATTGTCGATGATGAAGAATTAGCATCTGGAAGATTTGTTTTACTTTACGAACCAGAAGGACATGAGACTTGGAATGGAAATTTTAGATGCGTAACTTTTATTCGGGCCCAAATGGAATTACAGATGGGTGTAGATCCGCTGCTTCCTGAAGTTGGCTGGTCTTGGTTTGAAGATGCGTTAAACGGCCTAGAAGTGACTGCAACAAGTGGAACGGTTACGCAAGCAACAAGTGCATCTTTCGGTCAATTAGAGGAACGTGGAAGCGACTGTGAGATTGAGATCCGCGCATCATGGACAGCGATAATTTCAGCAAAAGATCCAAATGAAATTGCTGCGCATTTTGCAGCATGGTGCGCATTACTGGCGCAGTGCGCTGGCTTAGCACCGATAACATTGGCTGATGGAGTCGCATCAATTGCCCGAAATCGTTCCTGAAGAGTCTGTAGAGCAATCAGAGGTAGTTGAGTTACCACTTCGCGACCAGCCCGTTGCAGGGATGTCTGAATTAATTACCGATTTAACGGGATTAAAAAATGCATGTGCACAATTAGCAAAAGGTACCGGTCCGATAGCGATCGATGCTGAACGGGCCTCGGGTTACAAGTATTCGCAACGAGCATATTTAATTCAGGTTCACCGTAAAGATGGCGGCTTGCATCTGATCGATCCAATTCCATTTAAATTAGAAGATTTTGCACCGTTAAATGAGATATTACAAAGCTGCGAAACAATTATTCACGCGAGCACTCAAGATCTTCCGTGCATGCGCGAGATTGGCTTAAACCCAACCTCATTATTTGATACTGAACTTGGTGCCCGAATTGCCGGAATGGCCAAAGTTGGTCTTGGTCCATTAACCGAAGAATTGTTGGGCTTTCGTTTAGCGAAAGAACATTCAGCAGTTGATTGGTCAATCCGACCATTGCAGCAAGATTGGTTAATTTACGCAGCCCTTGATGTTGATGTTCTACTTGAATTAAGAGATGCAGTGGAAGCAAAATTAATTGAAAACAAGAAGTTAGCGTGGGTTAATGAAGAGTTTGCCGCCATATTGGCATCCCCCACTCCTCAACCTAAAACCGATCGATGGAAAAAAACTTCTGGTATCCATAAAGTTAAACGTCCGGATCAACTTGCAATTGTTCGCGAACTTTGGCGGGCTCGTGACGAGATTGGACGCGAGAAAGATATTGCGAGCGGGCGAATCTTAAGTGAATACGCAATTGTTGCTGCTGCGGCAACAGTGCCAAAAAATATTAATGAGTTGAAAGGAATCTCAGCATTCACTCGCCAGCCGCCAGAGTTGTTAAAAAAATGGTGGGATGCAATTGCAATCGCTAGCGCGAATCCAGAGTTGAAAATTAAAGGACCGCCGAGTGATGCTCCCCCAACTCAGTTGCGAGTTTGGCGTGAGCGCGAACCAGTGGCTTATGCCCGGCTAACTCATGCCAAAGTCAGATTGAAGGAGGTGGCCGAGGCCAACTCGATTCCAGTTGAAAATATGGCCTCTCCTGATCTGGTCCGAAAATTGTGTTGGTATGCGCCGCTGCCAGATTTAGCCCAGGTCGAAGCGGCGTTGCTTAAAGCTGGTGCTCGGGCCTGGCAGATTGAATTAATTGGGCCGACATTGGCGCAAATCCAATTTGAGACGGAGCCAGTAGTAATTGCTGCCGAGGAGGCTGAACCTGCTCAGACGGAGTGACAGAGGTAACTCTTATTTACGCAACGAAAAAGTTGCGTAAATACCCTCTACCAAGTAACTTTTAACCATGTTGAGTAATTTCTTAATCGGGCTGCGCGAAGGTCTGGAAGCGGCGTTAATTGTCGGAATTTTGGTTGCCTATATCGTTAAAACAAATCAATCAAGCAAACGTAAACTTTTGACCGCCGTATGGAGTGGTGTCGCAGCTGCGCTAATTGCAAGTCTGGCACTCGGAGGATTCTTATCATTTACCTCCGCTGAATTAACTCCACGTGGTGAAGAATTTTTTGCTGGAACCACATCATTGTTAGCAGTTGGTTTGGTAACTTGGATGGTCTTCTGGATGAAACGCACAGCACGATCATTGCGTGAAGATTTGCAAGGAAAAGTAGCTATCGCGTTATCTTCAGGACCAATTACCCTTGCTGCAGCTGCATTTTTTGCAGTATTGCGCGAAGGTTTAGAAACATCACTTTTTGTTTATGCAAATTTCCGTTCTATTAATGGTGAAGGTGTCGGCGCTGGACCAGCGATTGGATTAATAATTGGTTTAGCAGTAGCCGTATTTTTAGGTTGGGCTATTTATCGTCGTGCGATCACTTTGAATCTGGCAACTTTTTTCAAAATTACCGGCGTCGCATTAATTGTGATTGCTGCCGGAGTTTTGTCTTACGGAGTTCATGAATTTCAGGAGTTAGGTTGGATTCCAGCCGCCGATCTATTTATTTGGGACACGACCTCTTGGATGAGCAAGGAGTCAATCCCTGGTTCTATCCTGGCCGGCACCATCGGCTTTGATACCACCACCTCTTGGTGGCAATTTGGCTTTTGGGGCCTCTATTTACTGATCACCCTCAAGACTTACCTCGCCCCAGCTCGCAAAACCGTCGCTGTTTAACCTGACGGCAACTTCCAGTTTAAGTTACTGGCTAGTAACATCTGTCTTAACCGCTTTTGAATTTAGGCGCTAGAGAAAAGGCAAGCAAATGGCTGCTTCAAGTAAATCAGTAAATTCAATAAGTGATGTCTATCTAATTGATGCAGTTCGCACTCCATTTGGAAAAGCTGGATCCTTATACGCCGGAACTCGTGCCGATGACATTATGGTCCGTTGTATTCGCGGATTATTAGAGCGCAACCCAAGTATTGATAGTGCAACAATTGATGAAGTTGCAATTGCTGCTGCTTCACAAACTGGTGATCAAGGAATGAACATCGGTCGCAGCGCTGCATTGTTAGCCGGTATTCCAAAAACAGTTCCTGGTTATTCGATTGATCGTTGGTGTGCGGGTGCGATGACATCAATGACCACACTTGCTGGTGGAATTGCAATGGGCAGTTATGACTTAGCACTTGCCGGTGGTGTCGAACATATGGGCAACCACCCAATGGGTGAATTGATGGATCCAAACCCAAGATACATCGCCGAGAAACTTGTTGATCAAGATGCACTTGCTATGGGTGCAACCGCAGAGCGTTTGCATGACATGCTCCCGCACTTAACACGAGAGCGTGCCGACAAATATGCATTAAATAGTCAAATTAAAACTGCAAAAGCTTATGAGGCTGGGGAAATTCAAAGAGATTTAATTCCAGTTGCAATCCGCAGCGAAGAACTTGGATGGGGTGTTGCCACGGTAGATGAACCACCTCGTCCCGGAACAACATTGGAAGCACTTGCTGGATTAAAAACTCCATTTCGTCCCGCTGGTCGAGTTACGCCTGGAAATGCTGCCGGTTTAAATGACGGTGCAACAGCGGCTTTACTTGCAAGTGGCAAACGCACTGAAGAACTAGGTTTGAAACCAAAAGCTAGATTGGTAACTTTTGCTTTCGCCGGCGTAGAGCCAGAGATCATGGGATATGGCCCAGTGCCAGCAACTGTTAAAGCGCTAGCAAAAGCCGGCTTAACAATTGATGAGATTGGTGCATTTGAAGTAAATGAAGCTTTTGCGATTCAAGTTTTAGCATTTCTAGATTACTTTGCAATTGCAGATGATGATCCTCGGGTAAATCCTTACGGTGGAGCAATCGCCGTTGGTCATCCACTTGCATCTTCTGGAATTCGGTTAGCGCTAAATCTTGCGCGCACCTTTGAAGCACATCCGGAGATCCGTTATGGCTTAACCACAATGTGCGTAGGTCTTGGAATGGGTGGAACGGTGATTTGGGAAAATCCAAATTGGAATTTTGGAAAGCAATGAGTACACCGGTTTTGACTCCGCAAGCACCTGAAGAGGTTGTCACAAATGCAATTGTTCGCGAAGTGGATTTAACGCCATTTGGGTACAAAGGAAAGATGGCATTAATTACCTTAGATAATGGTTATGACCACAACCGTCCAAACACCATTGGCGTTAAAGGTTTACAATCCCTTAACGCAGCGATTGATGCAGCGATTGCAACTAATGCAGATGCGATTGGAATAACTGGGAAACCTTTTATCTTTGCCGCAGGTGCTGATTTAAGTGGTGTGGCTGGCGTTGCAGATCGAAAACTTGCACATGCTTTTACCAAATTAGGACATGATGTATTTCGTCGTTTTGGTGAATGCGGTAAACCTACTTTTGCTTTCATTAATGGATTAGCACTTGGTGGCGGACTTGAAATTGGATTGCACTGTCAATATCGAACACTTGCAACTACTGCCATGGTCGGCTTACCTGAGGTATTTCTTGGTTTAGTTCCTGGTTGGGGTGGGGCAACTTTATTGCCAAAATTAATTGGCCCTGAGTTAGCAACTCGAGTAATTATTGTCAACGCCCTAAATAACAACACGATGCTTAAATCTCCCGAAGCTTTAGAAATCGGCGTAGTGGATGCAGTTTTTGAGCCAGCGGATTTCCTCGAGCAATCAATAACTTTTGCTAGCCATATTTTAAGTGGTGCTAAGAAACTCACTCGTGCTGATCACAGTAAAGTTGATGCATCTTGGGAAAACGCGGCCAAGATTGGCGCTGCTGCAGTTGTTAAAAAGTTTGGTCGTGCAGATATTGCATCTCCTAAAGCCGCTTTGCAATTAATTGCTGATGCCCGTACCGCTACTCGTGAATCAGGATTTACCGCAGAGGATGAGGCGCTAACTAAATTAGTAATGAATGACCCTCTACGTGCTTCTTTGTACGCCTTTAATTTGATTCAAAAAGGTAAAAAGAAGATTGAAGGAGCGCCAAAACCTGCGCTTGGACGTAAAGTCACCCGTGCCGGAGTGGTCGGTGCTGGTTTGATGGCTTCGCAACTAGCACTTCTAATTATGCGTAACTTGAAAGTACCTGTGGCGATTACCGATCTTGATCAGGAACGCGTCGACAAGGGAATTGCCTGGATCAACAATGAAATTGATGCCTTGGTTTCGAAAAAGCGGGTCCGTCCAGATGAGGCAGCACGGTTGAAATCTCTGCTTTCTGGTTCGGTTGATAAAGCGATTTTTGCAAAATGTGATTTCATTATTGAAGCGGTCTTTGAGGAGTTATCGATCAAGCAAAATCTCTTTAAGGAACTTGAAACAATTGTTACGCCGGAGTGTATTTTGGCGACCAATACCTCATCGCTTTCAGTTACCAAGATGTCTGAAGGTCTTAAAAATCCAGAACGGGTTATTGGTTTCCACTTCTTTAATCCAGTCGCGGTAATGCCATTACTTGAGATTGCCCGGACTGAAAAAACTGATGATGCCACAACCGCTACTGCGGTATCTGTTGGAAAAGATCTGAAAAAGACGATGGTGATCGTCAAAGATGCCCCAGCATTTGTGGTCAACCGATTGTTAATGCGTTTTATGGGCGAGATTACCGATGCGCTTGACGAGGGAACTCCTCCAGAGATTGCAGATAGCGCGATGGATCCGCTTGGCTTACCAATGACCTCATTTGAATTACTTGGGTTAGTTGGGCCAGGTGTTGCACTGCATGTTGGTCAATCATTAAACGGTTCTCTTGGTGAACGTTATCGCATCAGCCCAACAATTGAACGTTTAGTAAAATCTGGTGTAAAAACTTTCTACATCAAAGATGAAAAAGGCAATCAGAAAATTAATCCAGATGCAGCGGCCTGTTTGCAACCGGGTGATAAACCAGCAACTGCCGAAGAGGTGAGGTTGCGGGCGCTAAATGCTTTGGCAAGTGAAGCTCGCATGATGCTTGATGAAGGCGTCATTACCACAGCAGCCGAAATTGATTTATGTATGATTTTAGGAACCGGTTGGCCATTACATTTAGGCGGAATATTGCCTTACTTGGATCGTGAAGGAATTAGCGAGGCTGTGACTGGTCAGCGTTTCCATCAACGTGGCGTTGCATCTCTTCCATAAGTCCAAGTTCACCAGTACTGCGCAACTCAACAAGTGATCGTGCAATTCTTTGTGCGGTAATTCCTAGATCGCTCAGAATTTCAACACGTTTTGCGTGTTCAATAAAGGTAAGTGGAACGCCAATTGAATGAACTGGAATATTTAATCCAGCATCACGGAACATTTCAGCAACGGTGCTACCAATTCCAGAGTGACGGATTCCATCTTCAACCACAACAACTGCGCTATATCTTTGGGCCATCGTAAGAAGGGCCGCTGGTAAAGGCTTAACCCAACGTGGATCTACAACTGTTACTCCAACACCTTCACGGTATGCCTGACCAGCGGCTTCAACGCAGATTGCCGCCATTGCACCAACGCTAACAATTAGAAGATCCGCACTTTCGCCACGGTACAAAACATCGATCCCATCGCGCCGTTCAAATGCTGGCAAGTCCGCTCCTACAGCTCCCTTTGGAAAACGGATCAAAGTTGGGCGATCATTGATGTTTACTGCTTCATTTAATAATTCGCGAAGTTGGGTTCCATCACGCGGTGCACCAATTTGCAAATTAGGGACAATTCCAGCAACCGCTAAATCCCAAATTCCATGATGAGAAGGTCCATCATCCCCGGTAACTCCAGAGCGATCTAAAACAAAGGTCACTCCTGCACCATGTAGCGCAACATCTAAGAGCAGTTGATCAAAGGCGCGATTTAAAAATGTTGAGTAAATCGCAACCACAGGGTGCAAGCCGGCAAATGCCATTCCGGCCGCACTTGCGGTGGCATGCTGCTCGGCGATACCAACATCAATTGTGCGGGATGGAAACTCTGCTTGGAATTTATCCAGACCGGTAGGTCCAAGCATCGCTGCAGTGAGTGCGACAATATCTTCGCGTTTACGGGCAATCTCAATTAACTCACTTGAGAATACCGAAGTCCAACTTGTTGAAGCGGGATTGACTGGTTCACCAGTTTCGGGATCGATAACCCCAACTGAGTGGAATTTATCCGCTTCATTTTGTTCAGCAGGTGTATGGCCGCGACCTTTTTCAGTAATGGCATGCACAATCACTGGAGCGCCAAACTGTTTTGCTTGTTCAAGTGCGCGCTCAAGGGCTGAAATATCATGGCCATCTACTGGTCCTAAATATTTAATTCCTAAATCTTCAAACATTCCTTGTGGAGCGATGATGTCTTTAATTCCCTTTTTCATGCCATGCAAAGTCTCAAAAATCGGCCCACCTACAACTGGGGTCTTCTCTAAAACGTTCTTGCCCCAATCCAAAAATTTCTCATAACCTTGTGTAGTTCGCAACGTACTCAAGTAATTTGAGATTCCACCAATAGTTGGACTGTAAGAACGTTCATTGTCATTAACTACAATTACAAGTGAACGCTTTTCAGCTGCGGCAATATTGTTTAACGCCTCCCAAGACATTCCGCCAGTGAGGGCACCATCGCCAACAACCACAACAACACTTCGATCTGTGGCTCCCTGCAACGAGAATGCGCGCGAGATTCCATCTCCCCATGAAAGAGCAGCCGAAGCATGTGAATTTTCAATTACATCATGCACGCTCTCAGCCCGATTTGGATAACCAGATAATCCACCACGTTGACGAAGTTTTTCAAAGCCATCTGCACGTCCAGTTAAGATTTTATGTACATAAGATTGATGTCCGGTATCAAACAAAATTACATCTTTAGGAGATTCGAAGATTCGGTGAATGGCGATGCTTAATTCGACAACACCAAGATTTGGGCCCAGATGGCCGCCAGTCTTACTTACCGATTTAATTAAAAAGGTGCGGATCTCATGAGAGAGTTGATCCAATTGCTCGTGGCTCAAACCTTGCAAATCCGCAGGGCGATTTATGGATTTTAGTAACTCACTCATATCGCCCCCCGGAAAAGATAATGCGCTTATTCTACTTGCTGGGCTACTTTCCGCTCGGCAGAAGAGATCTGAGCACGTACTGCATGATGCCACCATGTCGGTAGTAATCGGCTTCACCTGGAGTATCAATTCGCACCAGAGCGCGGAAGGATTTATCCCCGTAAGAAACAGTTATCTCTCGAGGTGTGCTTCCCGAATTGAGTTCCTCAATCCCGGTAATCGAAAAGAGTTCATCACCCGATAAATTTAAGGATTGCGCACTTTGACCTTCAAGATATTGAAGCGGCAGCACTCCCATGCCAATCAAATTTGAACGATGGATTCGTTCATAAGATTGCGCAATTACCGCTTTCACGCCAAGAAGTGCCGTTCCTTTTGCGGCCCAGTCACGTGAGGATCCTGAGCCATACTCTTTGCCAGCAAGAATTATTAATGGTACGCCGCTGCTTTGATAATGCATTGAAGCATCGTAAATTGTGGCTTGTTCACCACCACTTAAGTAATTCCGAGTGAAACCGCCTTCAACACCATCTAGTAATTGATTTTTTAAACGAATATTTGCAAATGTTCCGCGAATCATAACTTCATGATTTCCGCGACGTGAACCATATGAATTGAAATCTTTACGATCAACACCGTGCTCTGCTAGATATTTTCCAGCAGGTGAATCAACTTTGATATTTCCGGCAGGTGAGATGTGGTCAGTTGTTACTGAATCCCCTAATTTAGCTAATACCCGTGCATCTTTAATATCTTTAACGGGAACGGGATTGCGCGGCATTCCTTCAAAGTACGGCGGTTTGCGTACGTAAGTTGAATCAGCATCCCATGCGAAAGTTTTTCCAGTTGGAGTATCAAGTGCTTTCCAACGATGATCGCCATCAAAAACTCCAGCGTAATCCTTGGTAAACATTGCTGAGGTGATTGAGGATTCCACAACTGCTGCGATCTCTTGAGCCGATGGCCAAATATCTCGCAAGAAAACTGGTGCGCCATTTGCATCATTTCCAAGTGAATCTTTTTCAAAATCATGATCCATGGTTCCTGCAAGTGCGTATGCAACAACAAGTGGAGGTGAGGCCAAGTAGTTCATCTTTACATCGGGGCTAATCCGGCCCTCAAAGTTTCGATTACCGGATAAAACAGCCGCAACTGCCAAATCCTGTTCATTGACTGCTTTGCTAATTTCCAGTGGGAGTGGTCCGGAGTTTCCAATGCAGGTGACGCATCCATAGCCGACCAAGTTAAATCCAAGTTTTTCCATATATGGCATTAATCCTGCGCGTTCGTAGTAATCCATGACAACTTTTGAGCCCGGTGCAAGAGTTGTTTTCACCCAAGGTTTTGAACTTAATCCTTTATCAACAGCTTTTTTGGCTAGTAGTGCCGCACCAAGCATCACTGAAGGATTTGAAGTGTTTGTGCAGGATGTAATTGATGCGATAACCACATCACCATTTTTAATTGTAGTGGCTTTTCCATTTACGCCGACCGCAATTGGTGATTTCCCAGTTTTTTCAGAGAAGTAAGTCGGAAGCACCTTGGCAAACTCCGTTTTTGAATCAGTTAGTGAGACTCGATCTTGCGGACGTTTTGGACCAGCGATGGATGGAACAACTGTTCCTAAATCAAGCTCTACAACTTCAGAGAACCGTGGTTCAACTGAAGGGTCATGCCAAAGTCCTTGCAACTTCGCATAAGTTGAAATCAATTCCACTTGGCTCTCACTGCGACCGGTTAATCGCATGTAACGCAAGGTCTCTTCATCAATTGGGAAGATCGCACATGTTGATCCGTACTCAGGACTCATATTTCCGATCGTGGCGCGATTTGCCATTGGAATTTCGGCAACACCTGGACCGTAAAACTCGACAAACTTTCCGACAACTCCATGTTTGCGCAAGATCTGAGTAATTGTTAGTGCCAAATCTGTTGCAGTTGTTCCAGTTGGCAATTTTCCAGTTAACTTAAATCCAACCACTCTTGGAATCAACATCGATACTGGCTGGCCAAGCAAAGCTGCTTCGGCTTCAATTCCGCCAACGCCCCACCCAAGCACACCTAGACCATTAACCATGGTGGTGTGTGAATCAGTACCAACAACGGTATCTGGATAGGCCTGCAATACGCCAGAAATATTTCTGGTCATAACTACTCTTGCTAAAAATTCAATATTTACTTGGTGAACAATTCCAGTTCCGGGTGGCACAACTTTAAATTCATCAAAAGCGCCTTGCCCCCAACGTAAGAAACGGTAACGCTCGCGATTGCGCTCATATTCAACATCAGTATTTTGTTCAAAAGAGGTATTCGTTCCAAAAAAATCTGCAATAACTGAGTGATCAATAACTAATTCAGCGGGTGCGAGTGGATTTACCTTTGTTGGGTCTCCCCCAAGTTCTACAATCGCCTCACGCATAGTTGCTAAATCAACTATGCAAGGAACGCCAGTAAAATCTTGCATAATTACTCGAGCCGGAGTGAATTGAATTTCAGTGTCAATATCTGCGGTTGGATTCCACGCTGCAAGTGCTTTGATCTGTTCAGCGGTGATATTTGCACCATCTTCATGGCGCAAAAGATTCTCAAGCAAGATTTTTAAGCTAAATGGCAGATTATTTGCACCGGCCACTCGAGTGATATCAAAGATCTCATAATCTGTTGAATTTACCTTCAACACACTTTTGCTTTTTAAGGAATCTTTACTCATTTTGCGCCTTCCAAATCTATCTTGATATCAAGATATTACCGGAATATAGGTAGCAATGCACTCGACGTGAGCGGTCATTGGAAAGGCATCAAAAGCTGCCATCGACCGCAATTTGTAGCCGGCATCGGCAAGATAGGCGGTGTCTCGGGCCAAAGAGGCAGGATCGCAAGAGACATAACAGATCGCTCGCGGAGCTAATTTAGCCATCTGAACCACTACTTCATTGCCAGCACCGGCACGTGGTGGATCAAGAACGATTAAATCAACTTTATTTAAACGCGGTAAATATTTTGCGACATCACCTTGATGAATCGAAACTGAGCCAGTATTTGCAAAATTAACTTTTGCGTCCTTAATTGCACTCGCTCCAGATTCAATTAATTGGACAGTACAACCGCGGGCAGCAAGTGGTTTTGCAAACAATCCAACTCCACCATATAAATCAAGTGCGATATCGCCGGCTTTTGGTTCAAGTTCGGAAAGAACGCGAGCGATAAAAACTTCAGGGGCTTTTTTATTTCCTTGCCAAAAACTATCGATACTTACTTGGTACTCAAATTTCTCACCATTTACGTCCACAACTTCTCTTTGCAACATTGGACCTTCAGCAACTCTAACTACTTCGTTTTTCTCAAGTGCAACTGATCTATCCCCCGTAGAAGAAGTTAGTACCTCGACACGATCTTGTGATGCCCATCTTTGTTTGGTAACTTCTGGAAGATCTAATGCGGGTGCAGCAATTAAACAATCATCAATTGCATAAAGCTCATGTGATCTAGCACCAAGAAAACCAACTTCGCCATCACGACTCCCTTTGCCGACGTGCATTGAGATCCTGGTCCGATACCCAAGACCGTCTTGGACTCCATCAATTATTAATGCTTGCACCTCTACATCGATATCCATCTTCGCTAAGCGCGTAAACTGTTCTTTAATAATCCCACTTTTGAATTTGCGCTGTGCGGATGGTGAAATAAATTGAAAATCACAACCACCACAACCTTTTGCTTTTGCATGCTTGCACGGTGGTTTAACCCGGTCAGGTGATTCAACCAAAATTTCAATTGCATCACCGCGACAAAATGTGGAGCCCGTAGAAGTAATTTGAGCTTTTACTCGTTCGCCAGGAATGGCGTATCGGACAAAAATTACCCATCCATCATGGCGAGCAACTCCGTGACCGCCATGGGCCATTGCCGCAATTTCAACCTCAACAACTTGGCCAACCTGCAATTTGGCGGCCTTGTTGCCACTTTGCTGGTTTTTGCCAGCTCTGCCCGTTGCGCTCATAACGCGAGGGTATCGGGTGTAGGTTTGCCTTATGCACGTCGTCGTAATGGGGTGCGGTCGCGTCGGAACGCTGATCGCGCAACGGTTAGAAGCAGCCGGTCACAGCGTGGCGATAATTGATCAAAATCGGGAATCATTCCGCAGGCTTGGTGCAAATTTTGATGGCACCACAGTCACAGGTGTTGGCTTTGATCGCGACACATTGCTCGAAGCCGGAATAGATCGCGCAGATGCTTTTGCAGCCGTAAGCAATGGCGATAACTCAAATATTTTAGCTGCTCGTGTTGCCCGCGAAACTTATGGCGTAAAAAATGTAGTAGCCCGAATTTATGATCCAGGTAGAGCAGAAATTTATCAGCGGCTAGGAATTCCTACTGTTGCAACAGTTGTTTGGACCGCAGATCAGATTTTGCGACGCTTGATGCCTGATGGTTCACTTTCAGAATGGCAAGATGCGACTGGCTCAATCAAATTACTTGAAGTTCATTTGCACGAAGGCTGGTTTGGTCAACCTGCAGCAAAAATAGAGGAAGCAACTGGTGCACGTTTGGCATTTATTACTCGTTTAGGAAAAGGCGTACTTCCTAATGAACATACAGTTTTGCAAGAAGGAGATCTAGTCCACTTATTAGTAATAGAAGATCAACGTGAAAATGTTGAATTAACACTGGCGCAATCTCCTGGAGGTAAGTAAATGAGAGTTGCAATTGCTGGCGCCGGAAATGTTGGTCGAGCCATTGCGCGCGAACTTTTAAGTAATGGACATAGTTTATTGTTGATTGATAAAGATCCAATAGCCATGAAAATGGAATCAGTACAAAATGCTGATTGGTTGATGGCTGATGCTTGTGAGATTGCGTCTTTAGATAATGCAAAATTAAATGAGTGTGCAGTATTTGTTGCCGCTACCGGCGATGACAAAGTTAATTTAGTTGCATCCTTTTTAGCAAAAACTGAGTATGGCGTTCCTCGCGTTGTGGCTCGAGTTAATCACCCAAAAAATGAATGGATGTTTGATTCTTCTTGGGGCGTAGATGTCTCAGTGTCTACTCCACGGATGCTTTCAGCACTAGTTGAAGAAGCAGTATCAGTTGGTGATTTGGTGCGGCTATTTTCTTTGCGCGCTGGCGAGGCAAACCTGGTTGAAATTACATTGCCGGCTAACAGTCCCTGTGTTGGTAAAAGAGTTGCTGATATCGAACTTCCAGAAGATGCTGCCCTTTCTGCAATTTTGCGTGATGGCCGGGTGATCACTCCTAAGCCGGCAGATGCTTTTGCCGCAGGTGATGAGTTAATCATCATCGCCGCTGCTTCAGCTGAGCCTTTATTGCAACAATGCTTTGCACCTGAGCATTAATTTAAATAGTTTCTGTTTCTGCTTCACTTTCATTTTTAGCTTTAGGAACATTTCTAATAATCAACCAACTACCCCATGCCACTGCGATAAATAGTGGGTAACCCATAACAATTCTGGCAATGCCAAGCAGATCAACATTTCCAGCACGATAAAGCGGATATTGAACTGCAAGACGTCCAAAAAACAATCCAACCCATAGCCAGCCGGCTTTTATGTAGGCAGCCCGACGAATTGGATCTTTGCGCCAAGCAAGGTTCTCACCCAAAATTGGTCCCAGCATCAATCCTAGTATTGGCAATTTAATTAAATTTAAAAACAGATACAAAGTTCCATAAACCACATTGATGATCAACCCTGGTAAATAAAAGTTTTCTGCTTTACCAGTTTTAGTAGCAAAGAAAGCACAAATTGCCACTCCGAACAAACCAGATAGTGCATGTTGAACTGTGTCTTTTTTAATTAATCTCGCTAATGCTAAGCCCGCTGAAAGAATTAGAGCATAGGTAACTGATGGCCTAATCTCTTTTGTTACATAAAATGAAACCATAAAAACTAAGGCTGGAAGGCCCGAGTCAATTAAGCCTCGAGTTCCACCTAGTGCATTTACAACTTTTTCTTTATCATCGCTCATGCTTTTCCACTCGACCCAAAACCACCAGCACCGCGATCGGTTCCTGGCAAATGAGTAACCTCAACAAACTCCGGATGTTCAACTTTTTGAATAATTAACTGTGCAATTCGATCACCACGTTTAATTTCAATGGCTTTTGTTAAATCATGATTGATTGCGATTACCTGAATTTCCCCACGATATGAAGCATCAATAGTTCCGGGAGTATTTACCAATGACATTCCTTGCTTGATCGCCATTCCAGAACGTGGATGTACAAAAGCGGCGTAACCAGGTGGCAATGCAATTGCGATTCCAGTTGGAATTAAAACCCGCTCCCCCGCAGCCAAAGTAATGTCGATTCGCGAATATAAATCAGCGCCGGCATCACCTGCTTTTGCATAACCGGGCAATGGTAGATCTGGATCCAAACGCGTGATCAATAAATCTTTCATGGGTTTATCTCGAAATCTGGATCAACAAAGGCTAATAACTCTGGATGCGCACGCACATGTTTTAAATACTCTGCAGGAGCATTTTCTAGGAAATGTGACATGGGCACCACCACAAATAATGCTGCAGCTCTAACAGCAAGTGGGCCATCTGGAGTATTTAATCTTCCTTCAGCATGGGTGTAAACCTTACGACCTACCTGTCCGGAGATTTTGGCAGTGATATGCAAAGTACTGCCCATCGGAACTGGTTTAAGAAAATCCGTTTCTAAGCGCGCAGTGACAGCAGGTGAACGAATTAACCACATTAACTTTCCTAACGCTTCATCAAATGCCAGTGATAGCAATCCACCGTGGGCTAATCCCGGTGCGCCTTGATGATCATGAGTGACTGTAAATTCTGCGGTTAAATTCGCGCCTTCACCAGCATGTGCTACTAAATGCAATCCGGTTGGATGTAAGTCGCCACAACCAAAACAGTGGCCGAAATGAGATGGGATTTTGGTACCGATCGGTGGTGCTTTCGGATGACGTGGTGGAATTGATGCTCCATCAGGTGGTGTGGTGCTGGCAACACGACTCATAAGTAAGAGGATACCGCTAACGGAGTACCGTGATCTCTATGGCGCCTACTCCAAATAAAGACCCCAGCAATAACCCCACCTTTCGTGAGGTCATTTACCCTTCATTGGCTCCAATTTCATTTGCTTTTTTCCTGCTTTCATCAATTGGTGTGATCTTTGCATCAGCATATGGATCCGCGTGGGGTTGGTTTGTAACTTTACTGCTAACAATTTTCATCTCGACTGGTATTTATCGCAGCCGTTTAATTATTGAAGTTAAAGATGGAAAGTTATTTGTAGCAGGTGCCAAAATCGAAAAAGAATTTATTGGTCAAGTGACTGCTCTGGATTCTGCCGGAATGAAGTTGTTGCGCGGGCGTGATGCGAACGCAATTGCATTTACCGCAATTAGATTTTGGATTAAAGGTGGAGTTAAAGTTGAAGTAAAGGATGCAAATGATCCGGTGCCTTACTGGTTAATTTCTAGTAAGCACACCGAAAAACTTGTTAGCGCAATTAATAAACTTTAAGCGCACTCACGACATACAGAGGTTGGGCCTTCGCCTTTTGCTAATTGCGAACGGTGATGGACCAAGAAACATCTCGAGCAGGTAAATTCATCCGTTTGCCGAGGCAAAACTCGAACTGTTAACTCTTCGCCGGAAAGATCAGCGCCGGGAAGTTCTAGATTTTCAGCAGCTTCTGCTTCATCAATATCAACCTGTCCAGATTTTTTATCAACCTGGCGGGCCTTTAACTCTTCAAGCGATTCCTCATGTAACTCTTCATCAACTTTTCGGGGCGTGTCGTAATCTGTTGCCATGTCGCCCTCCCTCTCATCTCAATCATTTTTCGCGAATTTTTCGCTGCTTGCTCTTGTAGTAAACAACGGTGCGAGCCGAATTATGCCTCTCAACTTCAAAAAGGCTTGCATCCGCTGTGCGTGTCCACACCTGCGCAAATTTAAGAAAGTCGGGTAATTTGCAATCCGCGAGCGGCCTGACGCTCAAAATGCACTTCACGCTTATCTTTAAACCGCTCGGCCTCGATCTTGGTCTGGTCTAAGAAGGCGGACAACTTGTCGCGATTAGCCTCACCCGCGGCTGAAAGGCCAGTCAGATCCATGACGCCCCATGCCCGTAATACTGGCTGGACCACCTCTTCTAAATGCAGATCTAGGTCGTAAATTCCGGCGAGCGCAATCTGGACTGATTTGCGACCAAATCCGGGGATCCCATAACCAGGCATTGCAAAGTTAGTAACCACATCAGAGATCGCTTCAACTACTGCATCAGGTTCTAATTCAAGTGCTGCGCCAATTAAATTACGATAAAAAAGCATATGTAAATTCTCATCCATTGCCACCCGGGTCAACATTGATTCACAAATTGGATCATCCGAGATCCGTCCAGTATTTCGGTGCGAGATCCGGGTTGCTAACTCTTGAAAGGTTACGTATGCAACGGTGTGCAACATGTCATCTTCATATGGGGTCTGATAACCAACGCTCATATGTGCCATCCGCAGATCTTCTAATTCAATTGGATCTACGCCACGAGTTGCCATTAAGTAATCCCGTAACACAATTCCATGTCTGGCTTCTTCTGCGGTCCAGCGATGAATCCAATTTCCCCACGCGCCATCTTGACCCATCGAAAGAGTGATCTCAGTGTGATAACTCGGCAGGTTATCTTCCGTCAATAAATTTAAAACAAGTGAGTTTTGAGCGACATCAGTTAACCGTGAATCTTTGGCTTCCCAAGCGTCACCATTTAATGGACCGGCAAAAGTGCGCCCTTCACTCCATGGCACATACTCATGTGGGTACCAATTTTTTTGGATCGCTAAATGGCGGTCTAACTCTTTGGCAACTACTGGCTCAAGGTCGCGGATTAAGCGAGATTGAATCTTTGGGTCATAGCTGGCCATCACACGCTCCTATCGCCATTTCAAATGCTGGTTACGGAAGAGAAGGTTACGCTACCGTAACCATGCCCGCACTCCTAGACTCGCTGACATGAAGAGAATCCTGATCGCTGAATGTGGCCAAGAGATCGCCTCCTTTAACCCAGTTCCCAGTGAATTGGACAGTTTCCGGCTCTCGAAGCCAGCTGAGTTAATACCAGAGCACCAAAATCTAAAAACTGAGATCGGCGGGGCTTTAAATATTTTCAAGGCGCGCAAAGATATTGAGTTAGTGGGGGGATTCGGCGCTCGCTCAATCACTTCAGGGGGAACAACCTCGGCGGCGGCGTGGAAATTCATTTCGGAAAGTTTTCTGGACTCATTAAAAACTGCCGGAAAAGTGGATGGCGTTTACTTTTCATTGCACGGTGCCATGGGGGCTGTTGGTCAATTGGATCCAGAAGGGTACCTATTAGTAGAAGCCCGCAAAATCTTAGGTGAGGAAGTTCCTATTGTTTCTTCATTTGATTTGCACGGGGTCATCACCGATCCGGTTTTGAAGAATTCAAATGCTATAACTGTTTTCCATACCTATCCTCATATAGATTTATTTGAAACAGGTCAACGCTCGGCCAGGTTGTTGTTAAAAATTATGGAAGAAGGAGCAAGGCCGGTAACCGTACGCGCTCGCATCCCGGCTTTAGTACGTGGTGATGAATTAAAAACAAAAACTGGTTTGTTTGGAAAATGTATGGATGAAGCGGTTGCTTTGGAAAATTCTCCTAAAGGCCTTTCGGGGGCAATTTTTATTGGCAACCCCTTTACTGATGTTCCAGATCTTTCCTCAAATGTAATTATCTGCACTAATGATGATGAGAAGTTGGCAGTAGATACCGCAACTAAAATCGCAGCAGATTTCTGGAAGGTTCGCGATCAATTGCAAGCACATTTAACTTCGGTACCTGATGCAGTTGCGAAAGCATGCGCGGCTAAAAGTGGAACCACGATTTTGGTTGATGCTGCCGATGCCACAAGTTCTGGTGCATGTGGTGATAGCAACGTGGTGCTCGCTGAATTAATCAAGCAAGGTTATTCCGGAACAGTGCTGGCTCCATTAACCGACGCTCCTGCTGTTGCTGCTGCATTTAAAGCCGGAGTTGGAAATACAGTAACTACAAATATTGGTGGCGCACTTGATCCCCGGTACACCCCATTTGAAGTAACTGGAAAAGTTCATCTGTTAAGTGATGGAGAATTTAATAGCGAAGTAGAGGGCGAGCCATGGCACGCTGGAAATTGTGCAGTTCTAAAAATAAAAAATATCACCTTAGTTTTGATGAGCAAACCAGTTAGCTTGCACAACCGCTCACTTTTCTATTCTCACGGGCAAAATCCAGAGAAATTTGATTTGGTAATTGTGAAATCACCGCATTGCCAAGATCACATGTACTTAAATTGGGCAACTACTTATATAAATGTTGATGCACCTGGAAGCACTAGTGCCAACTTGCCATCCCTTGGTCACACCATTTGTCGCCGGCCGGTATTCCCACTTGATGCAAATGTTGAGTATGTACCTGAGATCACTGTTTATCGCCGTTAATTTAAAAGTTTAAGCAGATTTGCATGAAGATCTGGCCCGGCCGCAATAGTAAAACTCTCATCTGCTGGGTCACCGCTTAAATTACTTAACGTTGCACCAGCTTCTGTTGCGATTAATCCCCCTGCTGCTAAATCCCACGGCTTTAAACCAATCTCAAAAAATCCATCAACCGCACCTTGTGCCACAAAACATAGATCAACTGCGGCTGCACCAAATCTTCTGATGTCACGAACTTCGGGAATTAATTTTGCAAATTTTGTACCTTGTTCACGCCGGGTTTCGCGCGAATAGGAAAAACCTGTTGCCAACAATGCATGACTTAACTCAATTGGATTATTAACTTTAATTTTTTGTGGTTGGCCGTTATTGATCGCCACAAATGCGCCCCCACCAAGTGTTGCACTCCAAATTGTTCCGCCGGCTAGTAACGGTGCATAGACAACACCAGCAACAGATTGACCATCGATTTGGGCGCCGATACTTACATTCCAGCCAGGTAATCCGTAGAGATAATTAACAGTTCCATCAATCGGATCTATCACCCAAGTAACTCCAGATTTGCTTACTACGTCAGCTCCTTCTTCACCCAGCAATCCATCTGCTGGTCGAAGTTGAGCAAGCATCGAAGTTATCAGCGCCTCACTTGCCAGGTCCATCTGGGTTACGACATCAACCTCACTTGATTTGGTGCTCACTTCAAGGTTGGCCGGGTGATCAAGCAGCAACTCCCCAGCGGCTAAAGCCACTTTTTTGGCAATCTGCACAAGTTCGCGGTAATTCATCCCTATATCCAATCACTTTTAGGAGATCTGCCTATTGATCTACCGGCTTTTCTATTTACAGATGGCTAGGCTTACCCGCATGGACAAAGAGCTGCGGATACTTTCCGAAGATGATGGGTGGATCACCCTCGCTGACGATAGTGGAAATCATTATCGCGCTCGCAAGCGGGAAAGTTCTTTACATCAACCACATTTAACTGCTGTTATAACAGATTCGCCCTTAAGTATTAAAGAGATTCAAGCCAGACTTCGTGGTGGCGAAACCGCCGAAGAGTTAGCTGCGACAACCGGAACTCCAATTGAAAAAATTGAGCGATTTGCTGGACCAATTATTCATGAACGTAATCACATCATCTCGCGGGCACTAGATACTGAGATTAAACGCAGTAGAAGTGGCGGAGTACTTGGTGATGTAGTTGTTGAACGTCTTGGTGCGCGGGGTGTTGATCCAAACAATCTTGATTGGAGCGCTTACCGCCGCGAAGATGGAGTTTGGACAGTTAATCTTTCTTACCCAACCCGTGATGGGCATGCCAGCGCAGAATGGGTTTTAGATTTAACGCGCGGAACTTTAGCTGCTGAAGATGATGGTGCTCGTTGGATTTCCGGAGATGATCGTGCTCCAGCCGAAAAAGTAAAAGCCCAACTTCCGGCTGATTTTGGAAGTGATCGGGCAGATTTTCAAACTCGCCCGGCACGTGAGGTACTTGAAAGCCGTGAGATTCGTGATGCTCCACGACTTTCAGTTATTCGCGAAGAGGTTGAACCTAATTCTGAAGCCAGTGCAGATGGCGTAAGCGGGCGTGCAAAAGTGCCAACGTGGGATGAGATTATGTTTGGAAAAAAGAGCGACGATTAATTTAAGTGGCTCAAAAAAGGAATTAAACGTTCTTCATCGCTGAGCGCTCCATGATGACCAACCATTGCAGATTCTTGAACTGCACGCGCTGGCTCGATCAGGGTCACATCTGAATTTGCGATTAAAATTAAATCGCCCATTCGATCTAGCGTATGTGATGAATTCACTTTCCCAAATAAATTCGTATCTACTGCTTCTTGCTTACTAATAACTTGTGCTAAATCGCCAAGTGCATCTTTCCATCGCGCCGAAGCACCGTTTATTGCATGCTGATGTAAATAAATATGTCTGGCCCGAGGTTCTCCCCCAAGTAATGCCACTTCATCACTGAAGTGATTCAAAATAACTGGCTGTTCGCTATTTACCATTCCATGATCGGCAGTAACCCACAATCTGGTTCCAGCCGGAAGATCTGAGATTAACTGCCCAACAAAATTATCAATTGCAGATAATGCGGTTATCCATGAATCAGACCCAACTCCATCTTGATGGCCGGCTACATCCACCTCATTTGAATATAGGTAAACAAAAGCCGGTGCATCTTTTAAAGCATTTTGTAACTCATAACGCATTGCATCAAAATTATTGGCACCTCTAAAAGTGGCACCTCGTAAAACTGCTTCAGTAAATCCACTGCCTTCATAACGAGCAGCGGAAATATTTGAAACATTTATACCGGCTTGCATTGCACGTTCAAAGAGTGTTGGGGTTGGTTGCCAAGTGCGTGCATCAACTCGAGCATCCCATTTAAGAGCGTTTAATAATCGATTATCACTATAAGGAATTCGCACGGTGTAACCCAGCATTCCGTGCTCTCCTGGAAGTGATCCCAAACCAATGGAGGAAATACTTGTTGCCGTCGTGGCCGGAAATGCTGTTTGCATTTGATGAGATGAATTCATGGCACTCAAATTTGGAGCGAAGTTGCGATATTTTTCTAAGGCTAATAAACCCAATCCATCGATTAAGTAAAGAATTTCACGAGCGCCATCAGATTTCGCAAGACCCAATGAGTTTTCAGTATTAAGACCCAATGTATTAAAGATCGAGGGGGTGATCTGCCACAAAGATTTATTCATTAGATTCACTTTACAACAATCGATAAGAATTCCCTTCTTGCGCGTGGCAAGCGCGTAAAAGCCAGGTATTCAAGAGAGAATTGTGTTCATGCCTCCTGCAAAAACCAAGAGCTCTAGAGCCAGTAAACCCAGACAACCAACCCTTCCACCCGGGCCAGGCAAGATCGTTGATATTGATGTCTTTAGTGAGATGTCAGAATCCTTTTTGGAGTACGCCTACTCAGTCATCTATGCACGTGCCCTTCCTGATGCCCGCGACGGTTTGAAACCAGTACACCGCCGGATCTTGCACCAGATGTCTGAGATGGGACTACGGCCAGATCGTGGGCATGTAAAGAGCGCTCGTGTTGTTGGCGAAGTAATGGGAAAGTTGCACCCGCACGGAGATACCGCAATTTATGACGCATTAGTGCGAATGGCCCAACCATTTTCAATGCGTTTAACAATGATTGATGGTCACGGAAATTTTGGATCACTTGATGCCGGTCCTGCTGCGATGCGTTACACCGAAGCTCGTCTTGGTGCGGCAGCGATGGCCATGGTTGGCGAAAGTGATGAAGATACCGTTGATTTTTCGGGCAACTATGACGGACAGATTCAAGAGCCACGAGTACTTCCATCGGCGTTGCCAAACTTACTAATTAATGGCGCAACTGGAATCGCTGTTGGCATGGCCACCAATATGGCACCGCACAATGTCGGTGAAATGGTCGCTGCCACATGTGCATTGATTGAAAACCCAAATGCAACTTTGAAATCTTTAATGAAGTTAGCGCCAGGTCCTGATTTTCCAACCGGTGGGCAAATCGTTGAACAAGAAGGAATCTTAGAAGCGTATGAAACTGGACGGGGCTCTTTCAAAATTCGAGCAACTGTAACGATGGAAAAAGTTAGTGCCCGCCGACAAGGAATTGTTGTTACTGAATTGCCATATAACACCGGGCCGGAAAAAGTAGTTGAGAAGATCGCTGATTTAGTTAAGGCGAAGAAGATTCACGGCATCTCAGACATTATTGATCTATCTGATGGTCAACATGGAACCCGGATCGTCATCGAAGCTAAAACTGGATATGACACCCAAGATATCTTGAATGATCTTTACCGATTGACCCCAATGGAAGAAACTTTTTCAATAAATGCTGTTGCCTTGGTAAATGGTCAACCAAAAACCTTATCTTTAAAGGAGTTATTACAGGTTTATATTGATCATCGAATTAGCGTGGTAACCCGTAGATCAAAGTACCGCCGCTTAAAAGCCACCGACAGATTACATATTGTTGAAGGTTTACTGCGGGCGATTATTGATATCGACAAAATCATCAAGTTGATTCGCGAAAGTGATGATGCTGATGCTGCCAGAAAGAAGTTGATCGCTACTTACAAACTATCCGAGATTCAAGCAAATTTTATTTTAGATATGCCATTACGGCGCCTAACTAAATTTTCACGGATTGAACTTGAGGGCGAAGAGAAAGATTTGAAGGGCATTATTTCCGCATTAAACAAGTTACTAAAAGATCCAGAAGCGGTTCGCAACGCAGTTGCCGATGAATTAAAAGCCCAGGCAAAAATCTTTGCAACTCCACGAAAAACCAGATTAGGCCTTAAGTAAGCGAAGCCGTCCGACCGCTTTAAAAAGTAGAAAAGCAACTGGCAAAGTTACTAATGCGCACAGCCATCCGTAACTTGAAAAAGCAATAATCAAACCAGCAATCGCTCCGCCAAGAGCGCCACCCCCATTCATCAATAAATCAGATAGACCTTGCGAGGCGGCTTTGCCCTCTAACGGAACAGATTCGGCCAACAGGGTGGAGCCGGCGATCATGGTCATCGACCATCCCAAGCCAAGTAAAAATAAGCCAACTCCTAATTGAAAAACTGCATCTGCATACGCCAGACCTGAGACAAGTGCTGCCAAAAGTAAAATCAGCGAACCAAAAATTATGGTTTTCTCGCGTCCGATTTGATCAGTTAATTTTCCAATCAATGGCGAAAAGGCAAACATTCCAAGCACATGCACACTGATTACTAATCCGATCAATCGCAATGCCACATCAACATGGCCCATATGTACCGGAGTCATCACCATGATCGTCACCATTGCGATATGGCCGATTACAACAGAAGTTAAACCAAGTAAAGCTTTGGGTTCTGATCTAACGATTTTAAAAGCCACTCGAGTTTTCACCGCTTTTTGGTCAGTATCTATATTCGCCTCAGTTCGAGCAAGCAAGTACGGATCTGGTTTTAAAAAAATCAAGATTAAAGTTGCGGCGAGAATCAAAGTAACTACCGCTATCAGGTACGGCCCAACAAGTCTGGGAAAGCCAAGTGATTCGGCTAGCACTCCAGCGGGTTCCATTAAATTCGGCCCTAATACTGAACCAACTGTTGATGCCCAAACTACAAAGGAGAGATCTCTGGCCCGATTTTCAGCAGTTGCTAAATCAATTGCGCCGAATCTGGCTTGATACCCAGCCGCAGATGCGCCACCAATCATCGCAGCACCAAGCAAAATCATAAAAAATAAATTATTTATTCCGCCAATCAATGCGCAAGTTGCCCCTAAAGCACCTACTAAATATCCGGTGCTTAACGCTCTACGCCTGCCTCCAATTGCGGTCCATTTGGCTAATGGCAATGCTAAAAGTGCCGCACCAACAACAGTTGCTGTTTGTACTAAACCAGCAAGTGCATCTGAGCCAGTTATTTCGACAACTAATAGTGAACCAGCAGCAAAAGTTCCAGTAACCCCTAAACCTGAGAGAGTTTGTGCGCCTGAGAGGATCCGTAAACTTTTCTTTTGGATTACCGCAATCTCTGTTTGTCCTAAGTGATTGCTGGTCATCTTTACACGTCGATACGTTCTAAATCAATCTGATTAGTGCCGATAAAATCTCTGCGGGGAGCAACTTCATTGCCCATTAATAATTCAAAAATCTCTTCAGCTCTTGCGGCATCTTTAATCGTGATTCGGCGAAGGGTGCGTTTAGTTGGATCCATTGTGGTTTCGCGCAATTGATCAGCATCCATTTCACCTAAACCTTTGTAACGTTGAATTGGTTCGCGCCAACGTTTTCCATCTTTTTCTAAACTCTTTAGGTGTTTTCGCATCTCATCATCTGAGTAGGTGTATTGGAAATCTCCCCGCTTGGCGCCAACCATCTCGATTCGGTGCAATGGAGGAACTGCTGCGAATACCCGACCATCATCGATCAGTGGGCGCATATAACGAAAGAGTAGAGTAAGTAATAAACAGCGGATATGTGCGCCGTCGACATCAGCATCAGACATCAAAATGATTCGGCCATAACGAGCTTGATCTAATTCAAAGGATCGGCCAGAACCGGCTCCGATTACTTGAATGATTGATGCGCATTCAGAATTATCAAGCATCGCTGACAGTGAGGCTTTTTGAACATTTAAAATCTTGCCGCGGATTGGTAACAAAGCTTGGAACTCAGAGTTACGTGCTGATTTTGCGGTACCGAGTGCTGAGTCGCCCTCAACGATAAATAGTTCAGTATGTTCAACTTCATCGGAACGACAATCTGAGAGTTTGGCTGGAAGTGAAGATGATTCCAGAGCGTTTTTGCGACGTTGCACATCTTTATGTGCACGTACTGAAACGCGAGTTTTAGCGGCCCCGGCAACTTTTTCTAAAATCAAACGAGACTGTACTTTGCTGCCACGGGCAGAGAAATACCGGGTAAGTTCTTTTGAAATAACCGCAGCCACAATTTTGGTTGCAGCGGCAGTTCCTAAAATCTCTTTAGTCTGACCTTCAAATTGTGGTTCAGACATTCGTACTGTCACGACAGAGGTAAGACCTTCGAGCACATCATCTTTGATTACATCTGGATCACTTGCCTTAGTAATTCGGGAAGATTTCAAAGTTTCATTAAATACTTTTGTAATTGAACGCTCAAAGCCAGCCATATGAGTGCCCCCTTTTGGAGTTGCGATCACATTTACAAAGGAACGGTTTGTCGAGTCGTACTCTTCCCCCCAACGCAACGCAATATCGACCTCCATGTCCCGCTCGACTTCAGTCGGAACCAAATGTCCGGCACCATCTAATACCGGAACAGTTTCAACATAATGTCCCCCGCCTTTAATTCGAATTACATCGTTGATGGCTTTATCAGGCATCAAATAAGTGCAGTACTCAGATATTCCGCCGGTGAAATGAAATTTCTCTGTTGTTTGCACAAGAGTGCGGTGATCATGAACAGTGATAGTTAATCCAGGAACTAAGAAAGCAGTTTGCCGGGCACGTGCATGAATATCGGTGATGTCGTAATCGGCTTCTTTCAAAAAGATTTGCGGATCAGACCAATATTTAATTCGGGTACCGGTTCCTTTTTTAGCAGCTTTCCCACCTTTGCGTAAGCCAGATTTTTTACTGAACTTTGCATCTGGTTTTGCGCCATCAAAATTTCCAGGTGCTCCACGTTGGAATGAAATTAAATGCAGTGATCCCCCGCGCGAAACTTCAACATCCATTCGAATCGCAAGTGCATTTACAACTGATGCGCCAACTCCATGCAAACCACCAGATGCTCCGTAAGATCCGCCACCAAATTTTCCACCGGCATGTAAACGGGTCATCACAACCTCAACGCCGCTCAATCCAGTCTTTGGCTCGGTATCTACTGGGATGCCGCGACCATCGTCACGAACCTCAATTGAGCCATCTGAGTCCAAAGTGACTTCAACGTTGTGACAATGACCAGCCAGCGCCTCATCCACGCAATTATCGATAATCTCCCACAAGCAGTGCATTAGGCCGCGCGAATCGGTGGAACCTATATACATTCCAGGCCGCTTACGGACCGCGTCTAGCCCCTCTAGGACTGCTAAGGATTTAGCGTCGTAAACATTCTGATCTGCAGATTTAGCACCCTTTGCCGGACCCTTAGCTGGCTTCTGGGCCGTCTTAGCGCTCTTGCTTGGGGCTTTTACGGCTGGGCTCATGATCAATAAGGGTACTTGGTGAAGGTGCGAAATCTTCGCAAGTGAGCCCTTAACTTGAAATGATCTATATCTCTAATAAATTTCCGACACGAAACTCACAGCATTTTAACCTGCGGGGAATAAGTTCGGCATGGAATGATGTTCCACTAGTAGTAACCAACAAGGGCAGATTGAAGGGATGGCGATGAATCAGATGAAGACTCTTGAACAAGCACCGCTAACCGCACAAGATCGTTGCGATCGTTGTGGCGCCCAAGCATATGTTCGCGCAGTACTTGCAAGTGGGAGCGATTTAATTTTCTGTTCGCACCACCACCGTGAATTTGCCGTCGGCTTAAAAGCTGCCTCTATCGCCATTCACGACCAGAGCGATCGCATTACCTCAAGCGCAAACGAGCGTTAATCTTCAATAAGCTTTAACTTATTTAACTAAGCGGTGGTGCTTCAAAGCCAGCGGCTTTGTGAGCGCCATCGCAAAACGGTTTATTTGCAGAGTGCCCACAGCGACAAAGTGAAAATCCATTCTCGCTTTTAATGACATTTCCATCTGCATCAAGAAAATCAACATCACCGGTAACCCGGATAGAACCATTCGCTTTTACCTGCATAGTTACTTTTGGATTTTCGCTCATTTTAAAGGCTCCTTTATCTTTAATCGAGGTAGTCGCGCAGTACCTGAGACCGCGACGGGTGGCGTAATTTGGACATAGTTTTGGACTCAATTTGGCGAATACGTTCGCGCGTTACTCCGTAAACCTTGCCGATTTCATCCAATGTTTTTGGTTGTCCATCAGTTAAACCAAAACGCATTGCAACTACTCCGGCTTCGCGTTCTGACAATGTATCTAGAACCGAATGTAATTGCTCTTGAAGTAAAGTAAATGAAACTGCATCCGCTGGAACAACTGCTTCAGAATCTTCAATCAAATCACCAAACTCTGAATCTCCTTCTTCACCAAGTGGTGTGTGAAGTGAGATTGGTTCGCGGCCATATTTTTGTACTTCAACAACTTTTTCTGGAGTCATATCTAACTCTTTAGCCAGCTCTTCAGGCGTTGGTTCGCGACCTAAATCTTGCAACATCTGTCGTTGCACGCGAGCAAGTTTGTTAATGACTTCAACCATGTGTACTGGAATACGAATGGTGCGGGCCTGGTCTGCCATTGCGCGAGTAATCGCCTGACGAATCCACCAAGTTGCGTAAGTCGAGAATTTGTAACCCTTGGTGTAATCGAATTTTTCAACTGCCCGGATCAAACCTAAGTTGCCTTCTTGAATCAGGTCAAGAAAGAGCATTCCGCGGCCGGTATAGCGCTTTGCCAGGGACACAACCAGACGTAAGTTGGCCTCGAGGAGGTGATTTTTTGCCCGGCGGCCGATCGCAATAATTTCATCCATCTCACGCTTTAACTTCTTATCAAATTTGGTCCCAGCAGCGATCATCTCTTCGGCAAATAATCCCGCCTCAACTTTTTTGGCTAATTCGACCTCTTGTTCTGCGTTAAGAAGTGGGACTCGGCCGATCTGCTTGAGGTAGTCCTTAACTGGGTCTGCGGTAGCACCTGCAGTGACAACGGTTTGGGCTGGAAGGTCATCCTCCTCAGATGCAGTGAGCGAGAACGCAGCACGGTCATCTTCAACGTCGACAGGCTTTTCTTTTCGCTCAGCATCAACAATATTTTCAACGCCTTCTAAATTATCGGTTACTAACTCTTTCTCAAGAGCCTCAATATCTTCTAACTCAACCTCTTCTAATTCAACATCTTCGCCATCAACAGTTACTTTGATTGGCTTACCTTTTGATGCCGCAGGTGTAGCAGTGCTTTTTGCTGAAGTAGGTGCGGTAGGTGCAGGACTTTTTCCAGTTTTTTTCGCGCTTTTTAATTCTGCCGCTAATGCTGCTTTGCGTTCTGCTAACTCTGCTAATTCGGCTTTAGTTAAAATCTTTGGGCGCACTTTTGGTGCAACTGATTTAATTGGCGCTTTTTTCGCTGGTGCCTTCGTAGCCTTTTTTGCTAGCACTTTCTTCGCACTCTTCTTCGCCACCGTTTTTACAACCACTTTTTTTGCTGGTGCGGCTTTTTTGGCAGGCTTAGAAGATGGCACTGAGCGTCCTTACTGATATTTTTCTAAACCCGCTGATCCAAGTGGACTGGGGTAAAAAACCTTATGGTGACATTATAATTTCTTTCACCCCATCGGCGCACATTTTCACCCCAAAAGTGCACAGATTGAGTTCAAATCTGGGTCAGATCCCAGAATCTGAGAACTGTTGCTAGCCGCCGGCTCGGGCGAGGGCTCTGCGGATAATCGTCCCTACCGCTTCAACTTCGACCAAAAATCCATCATGGCCAAATGGTGAAACCAAAATATCTGGGGCTTCGGCAGTCGGGGTTAATTCAAAAATTTCTTGTTGCAATCTTGGTGGGAACAATCGATCGGTATCAATCGAAACCACAATTACTGGAATTTTTATCGATCCGAGTGCAGCTTCTACTCCCCCGCGATCACGGCCGACATCATGAGAGTTCATCGCTTCAGTCAAAATCAAATAGGTGTTTGCATCAAACCTGCGCGCCAATTTATCGGCTTGGTGATCCAAATAAGATTCAACGGCGTAACGACCGGTTTCATCTCCTTGCATTTCGCGACCAAAACGCACATCCATCTCAGCTTCAGTTCGATAAGTTAAATGCGCAATTCGGCGCGCAATTCCCATGCCCTCGCTTGGGCCAACTTCTTTGTCATAAAAATCTCCACCATGAAAATGTGGATCCTTTTTAATCGCTCTGATTTGAATACTTGCCGCGCCAATTTGATCCCCGGTAGCAACAGCAGTCGAACCAATTGTACAAATAGCACCAACGCGATCAGGATGAGTTATCGCCCATTCAAGTGAGCGCATTCCACCAAGAGAGGGACCTACGGCAAGTAAGTATTTTGCGATGCCGACCTTTTCAGTAAAGGCATATTCAGCAGCGACCATGTCGCGAATTGTTAGATATGGAAAGCGCGAACCGTATGGTTTTCCATCTGGTGCAATAGAAGCCGGGCCAGTTGAGCCTTGGCATCCGCCAATTACATTTGGGCAAATTATGAAGTATTTATCAGTATCAAAAGGCAACCCTGGACCAACTAATGATGGCCACCAGCCAGGGACATCTGACCAACCAGTTAATGCATGATTAATTAAAATTGCGTTGTCGCGATTTTTATTTAACACACCCCAGCTTTGATAAGCGATGATGATATTTGCTAGTACCTCACCAGATTCAAGTTCAAGATCACCGATCTTTATAAATTGACGCTCACCTGGATCGTGCGTTTCACGCCAAGCACCGGTTACTGGCAAGGCTTTATCGGGTGTACTCATTTGAGCACACCCGACAAACAACCTGAAGGGGTAATTTTCTTAACCTTTTGCTGCGGCGAAACCTATTTCGAGGTCTGCTTTGATGTCATCAATGTGCTCGATACCAACACTTAGGCGAATTAGCCCTGGTGTTACGCCAGCAGTTAACTGCTCTTCTGGTGTTAATTGGGAGTGAGTAGTTGATGCCGGATGAATAACAAGAGAGCGAACATCACCGATGTTGGCAACGTGGCTGTGTAATTTAAGCGCTTCAACAAATTTCTTGCCGGCTTCAATTCCACCCTTAATTTCAAAGGAAAGAACAGCACCACTTCCTTTAGGAGAGTACTTCTTGGCAAGTGCATGCCATTTTGATGATGGAAGTGAGGCGTAATTTACTTTCTCAACCTGGGCATGTTTTTCTAGCCAAGTTGCAACAGAAAGTGCGTTTGAAATATGGCGCTCAAGACGAAGACTTAGGGTTTCAAGTCCGATTGATAACAACCAGGCGTTAAATGGGCTAACTGCAGCACCGGTATCGCGAAGTAGTGTTAAACGAATCTTGAAGATGTAGGAAAGGTTTGCACCAAATGGTGAACCGACGCCCAAGTTAACTGCGTAAACCAAGCCGTGATAACTTGGATCTGGCTCATTGAAGTTCTTGAAACGTTGTGGATGCTTTGCATAATCAAAGTTACCTGAATCAACAATTGCACCAACAACTGAGTTTCCATGACCTGAAAGAAACTTGGTAGCTGAATAAACAACAACATCAGCACCGTGTTCGATTGGCTTGATCAAAAATGCGGTTGCAACGGTGTTGTCAACGATTAGTGGCACGCCAACTTCATGTGCAATTTTGGCTACGCCAGCAATATCTAAGATGTCATTTTTTGGATTAGCAATTGTCTCGCCAAAGAATGCTTTGGTATTTGGACGTGCCGCTTTCTTCCATGATTCAAGATCATCTGGATCTTCAACGAAAGTTACTTCGATGCCAAATTTAGGCAAGGTGTAATGGAACAAGTTGTAAGTTCCACCATAAAGTGAAGGAGAAGAAACAATGTGATCACCGGCTTCGGCAACAGCTGCAACTGCATAAAAAGTTGCCGCTGAACCTGAGGCAAGTAGTAGTGATGCGACTCCACCATCAAGGGCAGCTAACCGTTGTTCAACAGCATCTTGAGTTGGGTTCATGATGCGGGTATAGATATTTCCAAGTTCTGCTAGACCAAAAAGATCAGCAGCATGTTTGGTGTCACGGAATTGGTAAGCAGTTGTTTGATAAATCGGAAGTGCACGAGCACCTGTTGTTGGATCTGGAACTTGGCCTGCGTGAATCTGGGCGGTTTCAAATTGTGGTGATTTAGTTGACATAGTTAGACCTCCGGTTAAGGGGGTATCGCTTTTTATCGCTAGATACCCGCGCTTGCCACTATCACTTCGATAGCGACCTGGTCTTCACCCGGAGCACCCCACCGCGGTGGAGGGTTGCCGTCCAGTAAGCCGGGGCTAAAAACTGGAACTCATGACCTAGTGCAAAAGATAGAGAAGATTTTGAGAAATGTCCACTTTTGCGGAGGGCCGAGTTAAGCCGCTCCCAGAATCTCATCACTGATCTTTGGGTGTAACTCTGCGCGCATCTTGCTAAAGGCCTCTGGAGGCCAACCAGCGCTAAAGGTCCGACGCAACAGGAGTGCCAATGAATATCGCGAATCATTTGCAAGGGCCCGGTCTAATGCCCGATGTGCAAGTGCGCCATCACCACGCTCATAAGACAAGATTGCGAAGATGCTAGATACAGGCGCAACGCTTTGTTCTGGTGCCATTCGCAATAACCATCTCCACATACTCCAATGAGTTAGTAGTAGCTCCTGGCCATGTGCGCCAATTGCAAAATCTCTTACTTGAATATCAGTTAATGCTGCAAAGACTTCAACCACTAATTCTCTCTCTTGCACATAACCTTTTGCCGAAAATTCGCTTATTAATTTCAATAACGATGCAACTCCAGCTTTGGAAGATTCTTTTTGGCCAAGGCTTTGCAGATAATTCCAATGTTGATCGATCGCTTCAGTAAAGCCTTCATCCCAAGTCGATGGCGTAAAGGCAATCGATGCAATCAACTCATCCTCACTTTGAAGTGGCATCGGATTTCCAGCAGCAACCTCTTCAACCGCAAGTAAAGATGTAAAGATTTCCGGTAGTGCTCGACCTTGGATCGGGCAACATTCATCATCAATGCAACTTAATGAACGCCAGCGATCGCCAGAGACGGCTACAAAATCACGAACTGGAATCGATTTATTTAGATCAATAAATAATTCCTTTAAGAAGTGCGCATCAAACTCTAACTCTGGTGGCAAGTAAGCAACTAACAGGATCTCTTGCGCTTTATGTGCGCCTAACTGTGCCAATAATTCATCGGCAACTTCTGAGTACTTTATTTCTGGTGGAAAATCAGAACGCATCGTCATTTCTACTATTTGGTCCTTAATTGAAACTACAACTATTGAATTGGATGGGGTGAAACCCAATAGAAATGGAATTGCGATGAGTAAATCAGAAGGAGAGCTAATTAATCGAGGGTTTTTCATGTGTCAACTTTGGTGGCGATTCGATTCTCCATTAAGTAGAAGTAATTAATCTGTGGAGAAAATCAACCGGTGAAAACTGTTCGTGCCTGGCTGATCTGGATTTGAGTTGATCTCGTTGTTGTTATTACCCTAGGTATTTGTAGCCACACTCCCCCATCTAGACGATACCTGCCGCTCCACTTACTACTTAGTGAAACTTTGTTTAACCCTGATTGCGAATAGATATGGGTAATCTCAAATGAAGGAAATGGGGCGCCAATCAAAGATGTCGCAAGGGTGCTTCCATCACCCCAAATCCATGAGAACTTAACCGTTAGATCCAGGTCGATCTTCACATCCAAGAGGTACAAACTCTTTTTAAAACTCTGTGGCGAATCTGTCCAAAATATCACCGGCTCATGAATTAGAACTCCACTTTGTGGTTGCAGATAAATACTTGCCGTTGGGAGTATTTGTCTAATCTGATCATTTAAGGATTTGGTTACTACTTTTTTGCGTACAGATGCAATTCGCGGTTTTCGCTTACTCTTTATCGGTGCTTTAACAGTTGGTCTAGCAATTGGCTTAACTGTGGGTCTTGGGGTGTACTTAGGTTTTGGTGCGGTTCGTTTTCCGGTAATTACTAATTCCCCATCTTCTACCGTTAAATCAATGCACGCTTTACTGCAATCTGCAGCAATTGAAAAAGTATTTAACTCGAAAGCCAGTATTAATGAGCAAATAAACAGAATTTTGAAAATTCTCAAAGAGAGCTCGAAGCGATTTGCCAGACATTTTGGCTTATCTCTATATCGAATGTTGCGTTGCTGGCGACCCCAGGAATCTTTGACGCAACCCCACTTTCCAAGTTTAGTAGCAAAGCAGTAGATCGTTCTAAAAATAGTTGAATGGTGAGCCGATTTTCGCTAATTGATATAGGTTTTAGTTGCGTTATTTCGTATCGCCCCCCAACTACAACCGCGTCTCGATAAAGTTCTTTAACTCCGATAGCTGGTTTTAAACATGTGCATGAACTTTTTGCGCTTTTATTAAACCTGCGTAAGTCCCCAGTATCTAATGCATAGTTCAATGCATCTACATACTCCACAACCAGAGTTATGGCCTCAGCTGGAATCTGTTGTGAAAGCTCATAAGTCGCATCGCCGTCAACAAAAGATTGAGGACTCTGGGTCGCTAATTTGGCGCCTTCGATATTTAAACGTTCAGCACACCCACTTAAAAAAAATATTCCGGTAAGTGCCAGCAAAGTAAACGCCTTCATGCGGGCAGAGCGTAAATGGGTGATGAAATCTTGGTGCTTCCACCCTTTCCTTCGGTGCAAAAACTCTTCTTGTGGTAACAATGGCCTGTGGCTTTTCGGGATGGTGACGGTTGGGTTGAGTGCATCTGTGGCGTGCGCCATTGGGGAAAGCATGGCGCTGCCGGAATTCTTTTGCTCCGTGATAACCAAGTGTTAATGCAACATCGCGCAGAGTGGGTCCAAAATGGCGGCACTTGGGGAATCCCAGGTGGTGCCTGCGATTCACATGAGAGTTCACTTGAAGGCGCATTGCGCGAAGCTCATGAAGAGGTAGGAATTTCTGCTGAAGAGATTTCAGTTATTCGGATTGAACGTGAAGCGCACGGTGATTGGTTTTACGACACTGTCATTGCGCACGCACTAGATAATTGCCACCCGTTTGCCGCAAATGATGAATCGCAAGAGTTGCAGTGGATTAACCGTGAAGATGTTGCACAAATGAATTTACATCCATCATTTGCCCGCAACTGGGGAAAGTTGCAGGCAAATCTTCCTTAATGCTTGGTTGATACTTCCTTAATAATTTCTAGCTACAACCTGATGTTGATCCGCAACCTTCGCAGACATAACATGCACCAGCAGCGCGCATCTTCACACCGCAAGTAAGACACATTGGCGCATCTGCGCTACGACCAGTCATTGCTTCAAAGAGATCAGTTGAAGAGCCAACTTTTTGGGCCGCTGGAGCTGTTGTTGTTGCTGCTGCAACCGAAGTTGGTGCGCTTTCAATCTTTACATCAGCGACCTTTGATTTGGCTGGGGTTATTTCAACTTCATCCATTGCTAGTTGTGCTGGTTCAGGTGCTTCTGTTGAGTATGTACCTGAATCGAGTGCACGTGCACGTTCTGCTGCTGAGTAGATACCAAGTGCGGCACGTTCATCAGCTGGCAAGTAATCAAGTGCCAGACGACGGAAGATGTAATCCATCATTGATTGGGCCATGCGGATATCAGCATCATCTGTCATGCCGGCTGGCTCGAATCGCAAGTTAGTAAATTTCTGTACATAACTCTCGAGTGGAACTCCGTATTGCAATCCGATTGATACTGCAATTGAGAAAGCATCCATTACACCGGCAAGAGTTGAACCTTGCTTGCCAAGTTTCAAGAAAACTTCACCAAGTGCGCCATCTTCGTATGCACCTGCGGTCATGTAACCCTCGGCACCGCCAACACTAAATGAAGTGGTACGTGATGGACGTGATTTTGGAAGACGCTTGCGAACTGCTGGAGCTGGTGCTGCACTCTCAACAACGGCATCTGCTTTCTTTGCTTTGCCATCAGATAGTGGTTGTCCAACTTTGCAATTGTCACGGTAAACGGCGAGCGCTTTGATACCTAACTTCCAGCTCTCGTAGTAAACCTCTTCAACATCTTCGATTGTTGCATCTTCTGGAAGGTTAACTGTTTTTGAGATTGCACCAGAAAGGAAAGGTTGTGCTGCAGCCATCATGCGCACATGTCCCATTGGAGCAATCGAACGAGCACCTAATGCGCAATCAAAGACATCGTAATGTTCGGTCTTTAATCCTGGAGCATCAATTACATGTCCATTTGCAGCAATGTATTCAACAATTGCTTCAACTGTCTCTTCTGCATAACCAAGTTTGCGAAGTGCTGCAGGAACTGTTTGGTTAACGATCTGCATAGATCCGCCACCAACAAGTTTCTTGAATTTAACAAGTGAGAAGTCAGGTTCGATACCAGTTGTATCGCAATCCATCATCAAGCCAATAGTTCCGGTTGGGGCTAGAACTGAGGCTTGCGCGTTACGCCAACCATTTTTCTCACCGATCTTCAATCCGGCTTCCCATTCGGCATTAGCAATCGTCCATACATCACGATCAAGTGAGGTAACGCTGCGGGCAGCAACGGATGCTGCTGCATGCTTACGCATTACTCGGGTATGTGCTTGTGCATTGCGAGCATAACCTTCATACGGTCCGACAATTCCAGCAAGCTCTGCTGAACGACGGTATGAGGTTCCGGTCATAAGTGAGGTAATTGCACCGGTAAGAGCGCGACCACCTTCGCTGTCGTATGGAAGACCAGATGCCATCAAAAGTGCACCGATATTTGCAAAACCAATTCCAAGTTGGCGGTAAGAGCGAGTTGTTGCTCCGATTGCCTCAGTTGGGAAATCTGCGAAACAGATTGAGATATCCATTGCAGTAATGATCATCTCAGTTGCTTTAACAAAGGTCTTTGCATCAAATGAGCCATCTGATTTTAGGAACTTCATCAAGTTAAGAGATGCCAAGTTACAAGAAGAGTTATCTAGTGACATGTACTCAGAACATGGGTTGGATGCGTTGATCCGGCCAGTCTCTGGGTTTGTGTGCCAATCGTTGATGGTGTCGTCATATTGAATTCCAGGATCAGCACATGCCCAAGCTGCCTCAGCCATTTTGCGGAATAGTTCGCGAGCTTTAACGGTCTCGATAATTTCACCGGTTGAGCGAGCGCGAAGACCAAAATCTTTGCTCTCTTCATAGGCGCGCATGAAATCATCACTTACGCGAACTGAGTTGTTTGCGTTTTGGTATTGCACGGAGATGATGTCTTTTCCGCCAAGGTCCATATCAAAGCCAGCATCGCGTAGGGCGCGAATCTTTTGCTCTTCAGAAACTTTTGTCTCAATGAACTCTTCAATATCTGGATGATCAACATCCAAAACAACCATCTTGGCTGCCCGGCGGGTAGCGCCACCTGATTTGATGGTTCCGGCAGATGAATCAGCACCACGCATAAAGGAAACTGGTCCTGATGCGGTGCCACCTGATTTGAGTAATTCTTTTGATGAACGGATGCGAGAGAGATTTAATCCAGCACCTGATCCACCTTTAAAGATCATTCCTTCTTCACGGTACCAATTCAAGATTGAATCCATGGTGTCATCAACAGAGAGAATGAAGCAAGCACTTACCTGTTGTGGCGCATTGGTTCCAACGTTGAACCAAACTGGTGAGTTGAAAGAAAAAATCTGATGCAACAACATATGGGTTAATTCATGTTCAAAGATGTCTGCATCTTCCTCTGTTGCGAAATACCCTTCAGCTTTTCCAGCCTTGGTATAGGTAAGCACTACGCGATCAATAACTTGCTTTAGTGACCATTCGCGGTTTTCATGACCAACTGCGCCACGGAAGTATTTGGTAGTAACGATCATCGAAGCATTTAATGACCAGGAATCTGGGTACTCAACGCCACGTTGTTCAAATACGACTTCACCGCTCTTCCAATTTGTCTGAACGACATCGCGTCGCTCCCAAGTCACTGCGTCGTAAGGATGTAGACCCGGCGTCGTATAAATCCGCTCCATCTTCAAACCTGTTTTGTTTTTGCTTCCGGTGCGGTTGATTACCGTGTCTGACATTTTCGCTTCCTCTTTCTCGTTATTCCTAGTTATTTTAATTGGATTAAGTTGTATTAAATTTGTTTTTATTTTTGGGCTATTTATTTTTTTATTTACTGCTTACTACTTGCTACTGCTTTCCGATCTTCGAAAAACGTCCGTTTCCTCATTTTCAAGGGCGGATGGAAGTACTCGAAGAAGAGCGATCTCTCCTTCGAAATCATCAAGTGAATTAAAGTTGCGGTAAACCGATGCATAACGCAGGTAAGCGACTTCATCTAATTCACGAAGTGGTCCAAGAATTGCCATTCCGACCTCTTGGGTTTCAATCTCAGCTTGGCCAGTGGCGCGAAGTGATTCTTCGACCCGTTGAGCCAGCAGCGCAAGGTCATCATCATTAACTGGACGACCCTGACAAGCTTTACGAACACCAGCGGCAACTTTTTCGCGACTGAAAGGCTCAGATGCACCGCTTCTTTTCACAACTGAAAGTGCTGAACTCTCTTGGGTGGTGAAACGCCGGCCACAGGTAACACATTCACGGCGGCGGCGGATTGAGGAGCCATCTTCGATTGGACGGGAGTCGACAACCCGGGAATCGGCCTGACGGCAAAATGGACAGTTCATCTCGGTACAACCCCCTTAAAGTGCGAAAATAGGTCTTGCTTAACCCAAAGCTAAATCTCTTTCAGCCCTATTTCGCGCTGCCTTGGGGATAAGGCTGTGGAGGAACTGTGGAGCAGTAAGCACAATCTGTGGACGAACCAACAGGTTGTTAGTACTACATCTAGTGGTAACAGTAGAGCAGGGGTAGAGGGTTTGCAACAGTTAATGCGGCGTGTCGAAAAAGTATTTTTTCTACTCTGCCTACTCCGGCTAAAGCAAAAGCATTTACCTTATTTAAGTAATGGCACCAAAATCTTTGTGCCTGCTTGGAGCGTTGGACCGGCAAAAGGGTTGAGTTCGTGAATCTGGTCAATTACATCTTGTGTCGAACGCCCTGGAGCGATCGCCCGAGCGATAGACCAATAGCTCTCACCGGGTTGGACGATTATCTTTTCAGCGGCTACTGAAGAAATGGCAGCGGTAGTCGGAGTGGTTGAGGCTGCTGCGCCGGTGAAGGCGGAGAAGGTGGCTGCGAAGGATGAAGTCGCCACGATCAGGGCGGAGACCATTAAGAAAATGCGCCCACGGTTGGTGAGGGTTAGGGTGGCTGGGGAATTAGCCATTTGGTGCCTGCTTTCTACTCTCTAATGCTTACCACGTTCTAGACGGATTAGAACGCGTGTTCGAATTAAACTCCACCCCACTGACATATGTCAAGAAAATTCGAACAGATGTTTGAATTATTTCCAATTCCAAGGTAAAGTTAGGCCATGGCCACCAAAAAAGCAGCAGAAATCACCGTACCTGAACTCCCTGAGTCACACGAGGAGCCAGATGAGAATGGGCTTACCCCCCGCCAGATCAAGATCCTGGGGGTCATCAAATCCGCCCTCCATGATCAGGGGTATCCACCTTCGATGCGTGAGATTGGCCAAGCTGCCGGTTTAGCCTCCCCCTCAAGTGTTAAATACCAATTAGAGCTGCTCGAGGAAAAAGGGTGGATTAGACGGGACCCAACTCGTGGTCGCGCGATTGAAATTTTGCTTCCCGATCAAGATCAATCAGCAGGATCAATTGGAGATAAATACTCATTAGATCAAATGCGTGAAGTTCCACTAGTTGGTCGCATCGCTGCCGGTGCACCACTTTTGGCAGAACAAGATATTGAAGAAAGTTTCCCACTTCCAGCATCTTTAGTTGGAGATGGCGAATTGTTTATGTTAAAAGTTGTTGGTGAATCAATGATTGAAGCAGCAATCTGTGATGGAGATTTTGTAGTTATCAGATCCCAAAAACATTGTGAAAAGGGCGAGATCGTTGCAGCGATGATTGATGGCGAAGCAACAGTAAAAACATTTACCCGCCGCGATGGTCATGTCTGGTTACTTCCTGCTAACCCAGCTTTTTCACCAATCAACGGTGACAATGCTGAGATCTTAGGAAAAGTTACTGCAGTCCTTCGTTCACTTAAGTAAAACCACATCGTTAATTTTCGCCGCTAATTTTTCATTAACTAGCGCATGAATTAAGGTTCCTTCTTCTACATACTCTTCACTAAATATTTCTCCGGTTTCATGTATCGCATAAACCAAATCTCCACGGGTATATGGCAATGTAACTGTGATCTCTATTTTTGGATGAGGCAAGGCTGCTTCTATGGCAGCAACTAATCGCTCAATTCCAAATCCACTTTGAGCAGAGATTGCAATACTTCCTGGGATCGATCGCACCAGTTCGACAATTAAATCTGGATCAGCGATATCACTTTTGTTTATGGCAATGATTTCTGGAATTGCACCTGCACCGATCTCGTCAATAACTTCACGGACTGCGCGGATCTGCTCGCGCGGATCTGGATGTGACCCATCAACTACATGCACAATCAAAGCTGCGCCTTCAACCTCTTCAAGTGTTGATTTAAAGGCATCTACTAATTGATGTGGCAAGTGACGGACAAAACCAACAGTGTCGGTAAATGTATAAACCCAGCCATCTCCAGTTTGTGTTTGGCGCTTAGTTGGAACTAATGTGTCAAAAAGTGCATTCTCAACAAGTACACCTGCGCCGGTTAAGCGATTTAATAAAGAAGATTTTCCGGCATTTGTATAACCCGCAATTGCCACAGATGGAATTGTGTTTCGATCCCGCTCTTGTCTTTTTGTTTCGCGAGCAACTTTCATCTCTTTGATCTCTTTGCGTAATTTTGCCATCCGGTCGCGAATACGGCGGCGATCTACTTCAATCTTGGTCTCACCCGGACCACGACCACCAATACCAACACCACCTGCTCCACCTGCACCTGCACGTCCACCTACTTGGCGCGACAGCGAATCACCCCAACCACGCAATCGCGGAAGCAGGTATGACATCTGCGCTAATTCAACTTGAGCTTTACCTTCACGGCTTTTGGCATGCTGAGCGAAAATATCCAAAATCAATGCAGTGCGATCGACAACTTTTACTTTTACTTTGTCTTCTAACTGTCGCAATTGGCTTGGCGACAACTCGCCATCGCAAATCACGGTGTCTGCACCAGTTTGCGCAACTACTTGCCGCAACTCACTTACTTTTCCAGATCCAATAAATGTTGCCGAATCTGGTTTGTCGCGGCGTTGCATTAAACCTTCCAGAACTTCAGAGCCGGCCGTCTCGGCCAACGCTGCCAATTCACGTAATGAATTCTCAGCATCTGTACTTGATCCTTCTGTCCATACTCCAACCAGAACAACTCGCTCCAAACGCAGTTGTCGGTTTTCAGCAATCGAAACATCTTCGAGTTCAGTGGAGATTCCAACAACTCTTCGAAGTGAGCGACGCTCCTCGAGTTCTAGTTGGAATTTTTCATCATTACCTAAATCTTCACCGCCATCAGATATCTGATTACGCAATCGCTCATTCTCACGAAGCAGTTCTAAGTAAAGCTCTTCAGAACTCACTAAATCTCAACTTCGAAATCTTGCAAAATAACTGCAGCACCAGTGAGGGTTGCATTTGAATGCGGGTCTAACTCAACCGTTAAGCGACCACCTGGAGGATTAATAATCCACTTAGCAGGTAATGATCTTTTTTGGTAAATATTTGCCGCCAAAGCAACTGCACAAATACCTGTTCCACAAGATCTGGTTTCTCCGGAACCCCGTTCATAAACTCTCATCTGCACTTCATTCTCCCCGATGATTTGTGCAAATTCAATATTTACTCCCTCTGGATACACATCATCTGGAGTTACACCTGGTGCGGATGCGAGATCGCCAACTTGCGCTAAATCTGAAATGATTGCAACCGCATGCGGATTTCCAACATTTATATTAAAAGATTTCCATTCATTTCCACTTTGTAAAATTGTTGCACTTCCATCGACATCAGATAAATCTAAAACTTTGCCCATGTTTACTGAAATTTCGCCACTTTCTGGAACCGCTAAATATTTCAACCCGTCACGAGTATCAATTGCAAAAATTCCAGCGCCTTGATGACCCCGATCTACTAAGTAGCGAGCCATCACGCGAATTCCATTGCCGCACATTTCAGCAAGTGATCCATCAGCATTTCGATAATCCATAAACCAATTTTTCCCAGTTGCATTTCTGGTGATCCTGATTAATCCATCAGCTCCTGGCCGACCTATGCTTCCAGAGCGAGAACAGAGAGAGGCAATGCGTTCGGGTGAGAGATCAAATTGATTTTGCTCATCAAATAGCAGCAAGAAGTCATTCTCGGTGCCATGGCCATAAGTTACGGTTTGCATTAACTCTGATCGTAGAGGTTTTGAGTCGGTTGAGGAGGATTCATGAGAGTTGTGCCGGCAACAGGCAACTCCTCAAAGGCGTTACTTTTTTTGGCTGGCGCCTGTCTCTGTTTTGGCACCTCAGGTACGGCTCAAGCCCTAGGGCCAGATAACTCCTCTCCATTAGTCGTAGGTGCTGCCAGATTGCTCTTGGGAGCAATTGGGTTGTTTGCGTTGATCAAATTCCGCGAACCGAAAAATCTCCCGCGTAAATTATTATGGCTCGGGGCCTTTGCTGTTGGCTCATTTCAACTCTGCTTTTTTTCTGGAATTCGGCTCACAGGTGTTGCTATGGGAACTGTTATTGCATTGGGAAGTGCCCCTGCAATCACCGCGATCTTGAATTGGTTGATCTACAAAAAACTTCCGACCATGCGCTGGATTTTTGCAACCTGCGTCACCGCTACCGGAATCACTCTTTTGTTTTTGAGTAAAGGTGAAATCAAAATTGATTTAGCTGGCGTACTACTTTCACTTGGCGCAGGTGCTTCCTACGCTTCATATGCACTGGTCAGCAAGGAACTATTGAACAGAGGCGTAACCCCTAACGTTGTAATGTCTACATTGTTTATCAGAGGTGCAATTTTAACGGCTCCGCTTTTGCTTTTATTGATAAATGAAAGTTCGTGGTTCTTCAAATTTGATTCATTGGTGATGATTTTATGGCTTTCATTTATCTCACTCACTCTTGCTTACTTTTTATACATTCGCGGACTCGCGCAAACTTCCACCAGCAATGCCGCCACAATTACCTTGATCGAACCAGTTACTGCCACATTTTTAGCTGCCGTAATTTTAAGAGAAGCGATTACTCTCGGGCAGTGGATTGGAATAATTCTAGTTATTGCTGGACTGGCTCTTGTTGATCGGAAAAATTAAAGTAGCGCTAATATTTTTTCAAGTTGTGAAGAGGTACTTTCAGGTGCGAGCCATTTAATTCGCGGATCTCTCGAAAACCAAGTCTCCTGTCTTCTCGCGTACTGCCTAGTGGCTCGCTTTGTTTCCTCTTTTGCAAGCTCAAGTGATGAACCATCCGCGAGTGCATTAATAATCTGTTTGTAGCCAAGAGCGGCTTGCGCAGTCTTTCCACTCGTGATTCCAGTAGAAATTAGCTGTTGAACTTCAGCAACAAATCCATGTTCCCACATCAGATCTACTCGCTTCGAAATTCTCTCATCCAGATTTGATCTATCCATAACTAATCCGAATTGCCTAACACCTTGATAGTGATCAACATCTTCTCTTGGAAGTTGAGCGGTGAATGGTTCCCCAGTTAGTTCAATAACTTCTAGTGCGCGGACCACTCTGCGCAGATTATTTGCTGGAATCTTGGCCGCAGCAATTGGGTCAAGTAGTTGTAATCTATTGTGCATTTCGACTACACCTAATTCGGTGGCTTCCTTATCGAGTCGATCACGAACTTGAATATCGCGATCCGGGAAATTTAACTCATCGATGATGGCCTTAATGTAGAGACCGGTTCCCCCAACGATGATCACATTTTTACCAACAGTCTGTAACTCATCAATTTTTGTGCGTGCTAGTTGTTGATAAGAAGCAACATTTGCATCCTCAGTCACATCCAAAATATCTAATAAGTGATGTGGAATCTCTTCTCTTTCTGCAATTGTTAACTTAGCGGTGCCGATATCCATCCCACGATAAATTTGCATTGAATCTGCGTTGATAATTTCGGCTGATATCTCTTTTGCCAGTGCAATAGATAATCCGCTTTTACCAGAGGAAGTTGCGCCACAAATTACAATAAGCGCCATATTTACTAATTACTTCTTTTGGGAATTGTGGGCATACCTAACAAGATTCCACTCTTGCGCTCTTCCGCCGCATCTCCTCCGCGAGTTTTGCGAATTGATAATGGAAGGCCATCAGTAACTAAATGGTGTGGCGCTGCTTCTGTAACCACAGCGGTCAAAATATCTCCAGGGCGTGGACGTTCTCCTTCAACATAATTCGCGTGCACTAATCGGAAATCACGAGAGCGCCCGGTCACGCGACCACTTTCATCATCTTTGCGTCCTGGATGATCGGCAACCATAACTTCAACCGTACTTCCGATTGCCTTTTTGTTAACTGCGAATGAGATTTTCTCAAGTTCCCCATGCAATCTTGTATATCGCTCCCCCACAATTGCCGGATCAACTTGATTCTCCATCGTTGCTGCTGGAGTACCCGGACGTTTTGAATACTTGTAAGTGAAAGCAGCAGAGAATTTAACCTCTTTAGCTAGATCGATAGTTTCTTGGAAATACTCCTCACTCTCTCCTGGGAATCCCACAATAATGTCAGTAGTAATTGAGGCATCCGGAATCGCACTTCTGACTCTGTCGATTATTCCAACGTAGCGCTCAGCACGATATGAGCGGCGCATTTTTTGCAAAATGTAATTTGACCCCGATTGCAATGGCATATGGAGATGTGGCATCACATTTGGAGTTTCTGCCATCGCTTCAATTACATCATCAGTGAAATCTCTTGGATGTGGACTCATGAATCGAACTCGCTCTAAACCATCGATAGTTCCACATTTACGGAGCAACTTTGCAAATGCACCGCTGTCATCAAATCCAACACCATATGCATTTACATTCTGGCCTAGCAAAGTAATTTCAACGACACCCTGATCTACCAATGTTTGGATTTCACCTAACACATCTTCTGGTGCGCGATCCTTTTCAATTCCTCTTAGGGCAGGAACGATGCAAAAAGTGCAAGTGTTATTGCAACCTACTGAAATTGATACCCAAGCTGAAAATGCGGAGTGACGTCGCGCTGGCAATGTAGATGGAAAATGTTCAAGTGATTCAAGAATCTCAACTTGCGCTTCTCGCTCGATTCGCGCACGTTCAAGCAATCTTGGTAATGCGCCGAAGTTGTGTGTTCCGAAAACCACATCTACCCAAGGTGCTCGTTTGATAATTTCGCCACGATCTTTTTGTGCCAAACAACCACCCACTGCAATTTGAAAATTAGGATTGGTATCTTTGGTGTAGATGTAACGGGTAAGAGATCCGTAAAGTCTTTCGTCAGCCGCCTCGCGGACTGCACACGTATTAAAAACAACTAAATCTGGATCTGCTCCTTCACTTACCGGTGAATATCCGGCCTGGTCTAACAATCCAGTAATCCGCTCAGAATCATGGGCATTCATCTGACATCCATAAGTCTCAACCAGATAGGTCGGCTTATCGGGCTTAAGTAATGTTTCCATGATTGGCTAAGGGTAACGGCGTACCTCTTCCAGTACCGCCGCCGGCTGTGTCATGATTCCTTCGTGAGAATGCGCCCACTTGCCGCGTTACTGAGTTTCCTGCTTATGTCAGCGCTTTTGCCCTCAATATCTGCAACTGCAGCAGATCCATGTGGCCGAGCTCCTTTGCGGGCCTGTGCGCCCGGAGAAACCCCTTCTGATGGAGGAGTCGCTACGGGCGCCCCTGTCTGTCCACCGGGAACTCCTGCAGGACAGCCTTGCGCCACTGCTCCAATGGCAGGTACTGCAACATCTTCTGGCTTTACCTCTAAATATCCATTAGACCGATCTATAGCTCTTTTCCAAGATGCCCAACCTCCGCGAGGAACCTATGATGATAAAAGTTATCCTTATTACGGCGTTACTTTTGATTCTTCTGCGCGTAACCAATCGATTCCTTATGTCAAAGTCGAAAACATGCGCAGTGACGGAAATCGCGATGAGATGTTATGCACCTCTGTCGATGATCCTGCTTGTTCGGCAGATAAAAATTGGCAATCAATTCTGATCGAAGGTGGGATCGGGAATTGTGCTGCCAATCCAGGTACGGCGTGCGTTGCATCTTTTTCAGTCATAACTGCAGAAGGTAAAGAAGTTATTGCTAAGCCATTGATGAAATTCCCAAAAAATGCCAAGGAATTCCCTGGAAAAGTTAATCCTGATGGAAGTGGATATGTCGCTGGGCTAGCAAGTTGGATTTGGAGAGCAGAAGGGGATGGCCCAGGAGATGAACATGATTATTTGCTAACCGGCACCGTGCAATCTGGTGGACAAAACCAAAATAAGAGTTGGAAAGATTTGCATGTGATCGAATTTTTCTTTGAAGCAGTTCCAATTGTTCGTGAAAACTCCACTTTAGTTAAGGCACCAGAAAAAGTCATGCAGAAAAGGGTAGGCAAAGATTTTTCCGAAGTAATGACAAGCAATAACGAGTCTGCCTGTTATGCAAACGACGATGGTATCTGTTTACACCGCAGAGAGTTCCAACCCAACACCAGATTAAAAATTGCTTTGCAAATGCCAAAATTTATTTCGGGTTGGCTAAATGGCAGATTGAATAAACCTGCAGTTACTTCTCAAGCATTATCAACAACCTCAGATCAGATCACTGTAGAGGCAGGCCCTGAGGAAAACATTTTCGCTGGTAAATGGATGAACCGTAGTGATATTAAAAATTTTACATTTAAAGATTTTCAAGTTGAGAATAGATTTAAAGGAATGTTTCAAGGTTATTACAATAAAGATAATCCCAATTCACTTAGAGATTCAGGTGAAGATGGCGCTATCGATGCATATGATCTTTGGGCTCCATATATGGGTGAAAAAGCATTTGCTACAAATAAAACTTGGACATTAAGTAGTACCCGAACTGACAATCCATCATCTTGTGTAAAGAAGGAAAGTGCTGGTATCCAAGGGGTAGTGGCCACAAATGCAAGTGCATATGAAGCCACTGCACCTAAATACAACAAAGAGAATGGAACTTTGGAGTATAGAGTTGCCGCTCCCCATTATGCCGCTGATGGAAAAACCGAAAATATCGGAACTTACGGCTTGGCCATGTCCATAACTTTGTTGCAATGCCTATATGGAATAACCAATGTTCCAACTTCAGCTTCAGTTTCGATTACCACAAGCGCAGGTGTAGAACGTGTTGCAACCGTGGCATTAACTCAGATCGGCAAATGGGTTTTCTTAAGGTCCGAGAATTTTACCTTCTCATCCCCTACCTTGCGCATCAAATTGAACCAAACCTCTTCCGCAACGACGCAAAGCACCGGAAGCGCTGAAGTTCAAAAAGATGTGCCTGTGCCAGAGAGTAAAGAGGTTAAAGAGGTCGCCACTGCTAAGCCAGCCATGCAGACGCCCAAGAAAATTACCATTACCTGCACTAAAGGCAAATTAATCAAAAAAGTTTCTGGAACAAATCCAAAATGCCCAACTGGATTTAAAAAGAAATAATTAGCGATCTTTTCGAAGAGTTTGCAAATCCTCTTTATGGGAGACATCAAGCAAGATGCCCATTGCATTTTCCGCCGCGTCTTCATCACCCTCGGTAATTGCATCCACCAAGGTTTTGTGACGAACTAAAAATGTACCATCTATCTTGATTTGCGCATTAACAATCTCAAATCGTAAGCGCAGCATTGGAGTGAACAGCAGTGACAAGCGAGCCATGAACTCATTTTGGGTAGCTTGGAGAATTATGTTGTGAAACTCTAAATGAGCCGTATGCAATTTTTGCGATTCAGGACCTTCTTCAAAAAAAGCATCACGCATAATTTTCAATGAAGCGTTAAGTTTTGTTAAATCAGATGTACCGCGCTTACGTGCAGCTAATCTTGCCGCTTGCATTTCATACATATACCGAACCTCGGAAAAGTCACTCATCAAGGCATTTGCATCTCCGGCGATCTGACACCAATGAATCACTTGGGAATCAAGCAAATTCCATTCCCGCCGATTTAATACCACGGTACCGAGTTTGGTACGTGCGCGAGTCAAACCTAAATTATGCAAAATTTGTAGCGCTTCGCGAACAACCGTGCGACTTACTCCAAATGCGGATTCAAGATGAGTGGAAGTTAAAACTGTTCCCTCTGTAATTTTACCGGAAGCAATATCTAAACCTAATTTTTCAACTAATTGATCCGAGAGTCCGGTCTCTGAACGCTGTAATTTATTTGGCACAAGAGCAGGCTACTCATATAAATGCTGAGATTAAAGTTTGGTCTCTCGTAAGAGCTGTGAAATCAAATGGTGCGAGTACCCCTTACGAGCCAAAAATCCAGAAATCCGGCGATATTTCACCTCTGCACTCTCCCGTTGCAGTGAGCGTAATTTTTTTGCTACCAAAGCGGTCGCCACCGCTCTCTCACTCTCAGGATCGATCTGTTCCAAAGCGATGCTTATTTCGATATCCCCCACGCCTTTTTGCCGTAATTCTCTAGCCAATACATTGCGCGATAAACCTTTATAGATGTGACGGGAGCGGGACCAATCATTTGCAAAAGCTTGATCATCAATTAATTTATGCTCAGTAAGTCGATCTAAAACACGACCAATTAAATCTGGTTCGGTGTTTTTCTTAAGTAGTACCGCATAAAGCTCACCCCTACTCTTTGCCCGACGTGAGAGTGCGTTTAGCGCAATCTTTGTCGCGGCTGAATACTCTGAATAGGGGTCAGCTTCAATCTGCATTTTTACTTCTTTAGAAATCAACATCCGCTGGTGCGATTGCTTCTTCTACCGCTGCAGCTAACGCTGGATCAATTGTTCCGATTGAGTAATTCTCTTTGATCTTGTTTTCAATCTCATTGGCAAGATCTGGGTTATCACGCAAGAAGGTACGTGAGTTTTCTTTACCCTGTCCAAGTTGGTCACCTTCGTAGGTATACCAAGCGCCAGATTTCTTAACCACGTTGCATTCAACGCCAAGATCGATAAGTGATCCTTCACGTGAAATTCCAGTTCCGTAGATAATGTCAAACTCTGCTTGCTTGAATGGTGGTGCCATCTTATTTTTGACCACCTTTACGCGAGTACGGTTTCCGACCGCTTCTTGGCCATCTTTAAGAGTTTCAATACGACGAACATCAAGTCGAATCGATGCATAAAACTTAAGTGCTTTTCCACCAGTAGTGGTCTCAGGTGATCCAAAGAAGACACCAATCTTTTCACGCAACTGGTTAATAAAGATTGCAGTTGTATTTGAAGTATGAAGTGCACCTGTGATCTTACGAAGTGCTTGTGACATCAAACGTGCTTGCAAACCAACATGCGAATCGCCCATCTCACCTTCGATTTCTGCGCGAGGCACCAATGCTGCCACAGAGTCAATTACTACGATGTCGATTGCACCAGAACGGATTAACATATCCATAATTTCAAGTGCTTGTTCACCGGTATCTGGTTGTGAAACTAGAAGTGCATCGATATCTACACCAAGACGTTTTGCGTACTCTGGATCAAGTGCATGCTCTGCATCGATAAAGGCAGCAATTCCGCCAGCTTTTTGGGCATTTGCAATTGCATGTAATGCCACAGTTGTTTTACCGCTTGATTCAGGTCCGTAAATTTCAACTACGCGTCCACGTGGCAATCCACCAATTCCAAGTGCTAGATCAAGTGCGATCGAGCCAGTTGGGATTACCTCGGTGATAACTCCACGACGATCACCCATTCGCATGACTGAGCCTTTTCCGTACTGTCTTTCAATTTGCGCAAGTGCGGTATCTAAAGCTTTGCCACGTTCGGCTTTTGCTTTATCGGTTACTGGATTTGTTTCAAATTTATTAACCTCAGATTTTGAGGATTCGGATTTTGGGGCCATTTTGGCTGACCTTTCGCTGGTAGGGGCTAACTGCTTTCCTGGCTGAAGATAGAGATAAGGGCTGACATGGTCGGCCTTTGATCTACCTTGCTGGGGGTAAACACCTGGGTGGTGTTCCTATGTGGAGAAGGGTATCCGAACAGATGTTCTAATTGCAACGACACGCCGGAACCGCCCCTTAACTGAACTCTTATGAGAGGGGTTAGAGGGAACGCTCGAGAGCCGCGATCGAACTTTCTAAATCGCCGCTGGCAATCGGGGCAAAAAACTGCGAAATGCACCAGCGCAGCGCGAAATCTGCCCCAACCGAACTTGTCCGCAAGGAGGTAGCCAAAATGTTGCGCGCTTGATTCCAAATTGGAGTATCAGATATCTGCGCAAGGACAGCAATCAAATGTGGTTCAAGTGATAAAACTTTTCTAAGCGCAGCATTTTGTGAAATCTCATTCGCAAGTAAGAAAAGTACTTCGCGTCGATCTGGAGCACTAGCAATTAAATTGCGCATCCGCTCAATCTCATCTTCGATTAAAGCCGCAACCAACTCATCTTTATCTCGAAAATGGTTATAGAGAGTTGCGCGAGCAACCTCACTGCGATCGGCTATTTCGATCATATTTGCATTTCTAACACCGACTTCGGCAAAAACGATGCGTGCTCCATCAAGTAAGGCTTGACGGGTTCCGCTGGTTTTAGATTTTGTTAACACCGAACGCCTTTAGGCAGCGTCGACAATATCTTTTGGAGCACTGTTAGTGCCAACGACAGTAAGTCGAGTTGGCTCAGCAACTAAAACTGTTTGTGCTACTTCAGTAAGAACTCGTGAAAGTGGAAGGTCCAAAGCCATGCAAATTGCCGAAAGCAATTCAGATGATGGTTCTTTTTGACCGCGTTCAACTTCAGACAAATATCCAAGTGATACGGCAGCATCGGCTGAAACTTGGCGCAAAGTGCGACCTTGTTCTTGGCGAGCCCGACGTAACGCTTCACCTAAATGGGCGCGTAATAAAACCATTGAGCTCCTCCAATCCAGTAGAAATCAGCCAAATAATTATCTCTAATTTGTCCTAGGGTTAAGAATACGGGCAAAAGCCATTAACGCACCTGCAACGCTCTCGCTGCGAACCTGATTTCGGCTCATTTCACTCGGAAACGCGTTGGAAATGACCGGATTAATGGCGGTTAGCACGCCCGGCCCGGCGATCCCAATCCACACAGTTCCGGCTGGCCGGCCATTGTGCGGCCCCGGCCCGGCCACTCCGGTAGTTGATAAGCCCCAGGTTGCCGCAAATTTAGATTGTGCCCCAAATGCCATTGCTTGGGCCACCTCAATACTTACTGCACCAAATTCATCTAGAAGTTCGGGCGAAACCTTCAAATCGCTAATCTTCAAAAGATTTGAGTAAGCAACAATTCCACCGGCGAATACATTTGATGCACCAGCGATATCGATCAGTGAACCTGATAAGTGTCCGCCGGTAATCGACTCAGCAACGCCAATACTTTCACCACGTTTGGTCAACTCTGAAACTATAAATTCTGCATCATTCATTTCCATTAATCCTTCTTAAGGGCAGCTTGAAAATACTGCGCGCCGGTATACAAAGTTACCGCAATAGTTGCATACATAAACAAGTCTCGTGCGGTGTGGAAAGCAGTACTTAATGGAAGAACATAAAATCCGGTTGAAAACCCTTGCATCGTTGTTTTAATTTTTCCACCACGACTGGCCTGAATTACTTTTCCAGCATTTCGCTTAACAACAATTAGCCGCAAAACAGTGACGGCTAATTCCCGTCCCAGAATTACTGCGGTGATCCACCATGGAAGGTATCCCAAAATTGAAACACTGATCATGGCTGAGCCAATTAGTAATTTATCGGCAACTGGATCTAAAAATTTTCCAAGTTCAGTTATTTCATTTCTTGCACGCGCCAATTTTCCATCAAGTAAATCAGTCATACCGACTAGAAAAAACCCCACCCATGCAATCGTGCGCCAAGTTGAATCATCTCCCCCGTTATGGAAAAGGGCGAGTACGCAAAAGGGTATTAATACAATTCTTGTAATTGTTAGTGCATTAGGTAAATTAATTTGCATGTAAATCTGCTCCATCGGTTGCCACAACTCGAGCCTTTACATATGAGCCAACTGCAGCGGCTGAATTCAGCAAGTAAGTACTGCCATCAACTTCAGGTCCTTGATGGGCTGCCCTGCCTTCTTGGGTGGCTCTGTCTTCAACAAGCACAATAACTTCTTCGCCAATTCGCTCGTTCGCCCGATCGCTCAACAATTGTTCAACAAGGGAGTTAACTTCCTCCACTCGATTTCTGATTTCACGCTGATCTAATTTATCTGGCAAAGTTTCAGCTTCGGTTCCATCTTCATCGCTATAGCCAAAGATGCCAATTGCATCCAACCTTGCTTGGCCAAGGAATTTAAGCAACTCTTGAAAATCACTTTCATCTTCACCGGGGAATCCAACAATAAAATTTGATCGAATTCCGGCAAGCGGCGCTTTGCTCCTGATTTGAGCAATCAAATCCAAGAATTTATCGGTGTCACCAAACCTACGCATACTTCTTGTAATTTTCGCACTCGCATGCTGAAAGGAGAGATCAAAATAAGGAACAACTTTTGGAATTGAGGTCATGGCATCTATCAAAGTTGGTCGCATCTCTGCTGGTTGCAGATATGAGAGTCTGATCCGTGAAATTCCATCGATATCGGCCAACTGCGGAAGCAGCTCTTCCATCGCTCTTATATTTCCTAAATCTTTTCCATATGAAGTCGTGTTCTCACTTACTAAGAAAATTTCACTAACTCCGTTATCAGCCAACCATTTAGTTTCACTAATAATTTCATCCTGAGTGCGCGATACAAAAGCACCTCGAAAAAATGGGATAGCGCAAAAGGTGCAGCGCCGATCACATCCTGCTGCAATTTTTAATGGTGCTACAGGTGCGTTATCCAATCTTTTTCTAAGAACGCGTTCGCCCTCACCCATTTTGGCATTTCTTACAGGTTGCACGGATTGTTTGCGCTCTGCAGGTGCGATTGGAAGCAATTTACGACGATCACTTGGTGCGTGAGCTTGAATGTTTTCTCCAGCCAAAATTTTTGTTAAGCGATCTGAAATATCTGCATAATGATCGAATCCTAAAATTCCATCCGCTTCTGGAAGGGCCGCAGCTAATTCTTTTCCATATCTTTCGGCCATGCAACCAACTGCTACAACCTTTTTTAATTTCTTAGAGTTCCCCTGCTTTAATGAATTTGCCTCTAGTACTGCATCGATCGAATCCTTTTTCGCCGCTTCAACAAAACCACAGGTATTAATTAGTGCGACATCCGCTTCCTCAGCCTTAGCGACTAATTCCCAGCCATCATTAGCTAAACGAGCAGCCAGCTCTTCTGAATCAGTTTCATTGCGCGAGCAACCTAAAGTAACTAGAGCAACTTTTTTCATGAGTTCTGCTCTTTAAATTCGGTATCAGCTGAAAAAGGGTTAGCCAGCAACCGGTGCGTCATCGGCCACAATTTGCAGACGTACGACTTCACCGATTTTGCCCGGGATACCACGATCTTCACCATTGACGGTCAGCGTAACAGCACCAGCATTTCCGATCACAAATCTAAGCAATTGCGGATCGGTAAACTCCTTTGTTTCGCCTTTTCTGACTTCGCCAGTAAAAATCGAATTGCCAGTGGCATCACTTACTGATATCCATGAATAGCTTTTAATTCCAGTGATGACAACTTTGGCTTCTGGCTCAAGTGAGGCAGTTGCCGGTATCTGTTCTTCTGTCGAAGGTGATGTTGAACTTTCAGAGGTTGCAGTAACTACTTCATTTTTCGGAGAACTTCCGGAAATTTGCACCACAGTTACAATTGCTATAACTGCAATTGCAATCATTGATAATGTTTTCCAACTTGCTTTGGTGGATTTGGAAGGTTTCTCAAGATTGCGCTTACCTTTTTCAGAAAGATCTAAAAGTGCAGTTTCGAATTTGCCGAACTTCTCATCAAATTGTTCAAGTAGAGATTTGGAATCTATTCTTAAAATTCCAGCGATAACTTTTAAATGTCCGCGCGCATATGTATCTCCACCACACAAGGAGAAATCATCATTTTCAATTGCTTCTACTACTGTAACTCTTAATTTTGCACGATCGGCAACTTCAGCAATTGTGAGGTCAGCACCTTTTCGCGCTGTGCGAATTTCTTCGCCAATACTGCCGATGCCGCCAGTACTCATGTGCCACCTCCTACTTCGGGGGTTACGAAGCCAAGAAATCTAGGTGATAAATAGTAAAGTTTAGAGTCATGCAATTACAAGGTGCAATTTTCTTAACAAAAGGTTAATTTCTGAGTGAAGCCAAAACCTCAGCGATATCGTCCGCTCTTATTAGGACATCCCGTGCCTTTGAACCTTCAGATGGCCCAACGATTCCGCGACTTTCCATTAAATCCATCAATCGTCCAGCTTTGGCAAAACCCACTCGTAACTTACGTTGCAACATTGAAGTTGATCCGAACTGTGTTCCAACTACTAATTCAACAGCTTGTAATAGCAAATCTAAATCGTCTCCAATATCGGCATCAACATCTTTGCGAATCGAGGCTGCCACCGTAACATCATCGCGATATTGCGTTCCGCGTTGTCCTTTAATGTGAGTAGTGATCGCTTCAATTTCACGTTCTGAAATATATGCACCTTGAATTCGCATCGCACGACTTGCTCCCATTGGGATAAATAACCCGTCGCCTTGACCTACCAACTTCTCTGCTCCTGGTGTATCTAAAATAACTCGGCTATCAGCCAAACTGCTTGTAGCAAATGCAAGTCGTGACGGAACATTTGCCTTAATTAATCCAGTCACGATATCCACACTTGGACGTTGTGTAGCAAGAACTAAGTGAATACCAGCAGCACGTGCAAGTTGAGTGATACGTACAATTGAATCTTCCACATCTCGTGGCGCAATCATCATTAAATCTGCCAACTCATCAACAATTACTAATAAGTATGGATAAGGTTTCATTTTCCGTTGGCTACCTGGTGGCGGAGCAATTTTTCCAGCCCGAAGTGCTTTGTTGAAATCATCAATGTGACGGAAACCAAAGTTAGAGAGATCGTCATAACGAAGATCCATCTCACGTACTACCCACTGCAAAGCATCAGCAGCTTTCTTGGGGTTAGTAATAATTGGGGTAATTAAATGTGGCAATCCCTCGTACGCATTTAATTCCACCCGTTTTGGATCAATCAAAATCATCCGAACTTCATCAGGTGTGGAACGAGCAAGAATTGAAGTTACTAATGAGTTGATCATGCTTGATTTACCAGAACCTGTGGCTCCAGCTACAAGAAGATGTGGCATTTTTGCAAGATTTACACAGATGAAATTTCCTTCAACATCTTTACCAAGCCCAATAACTAATGGGTGTTGTTCGTTTGCCGCTACCGCTGAGCGCAAAACATCACCAAGTGCCACAACTTCACGATCTGAATTTGGGATCTCAATTCCAACCGCAGATTTTCCTGGAATTGGGCTCAAGATTCGAACATCACTGCTTGCCACGGCATATGAGATATTTTTAGCAAGAGCAGTAATTCTTTCAACTTTAACTGCATTACCTAATTCAACTTCATAGCGCGTGACAGTTGGACCACGCATAAATCCAACAACTTCTGCATCAATATCAAATTGCAAAAATACTTCAGTCAGCGCTTCAACAACTGTTTCATTAGCTTTTGTTTTTGCCTTAGATCCTGGCGCGCTCCTGAGTAGCTCGAGTGAGGGCAATATGTAATCCAGTGCTTCATCCAACTCTAACTGTTCGGCATCATTGGCTTTATTAGCGAAGGAAGGAATTGCTGCAATGGCAACAGTTGGCGTTAACTCTTGTGAAGTAATTTGAGTGGTCAGGAGTTGAGTATCATCTTCATGATCTGTTTCCTCTATCTCCTCTTCCTCTTCAAATGCAATTTCTTCATCAGAATCAGGTGATCCAATTACCGGCGAATCAAAAGGTGCGTTTTCGCTAATTTCAAAAGCTTCTTCTTCGCGTCTGGCCCGCCGGTCTTCAATCATTCCCTGTGCGCCATTAAATAGTTCGCGTACTCTACTAATTACTTCGCTAAATGGAGTGGCAGTGGTTACTAAAAGACCAAAGCAGATAATCAATAATAAAATTGGAGTGGCAATCCAATAAGTTAGTAATGCAACTAATGGGGTGGAAATCGCAAAACCCAACCATCCCCCACCAGATCGCATATCCGTTGCGCCATCTGAAAATATTGGAGAACCAGCAAGTATGTGAATTAGTCCGCCAGCACTAAATAAGGTAATAAGTAAACCAATTGTTACTCGACCGGTTGCTGCACTTTCATTTGGAGTACGCAACATACGGACACCCATATAAATTAAAAATATTGGAGTAATAATTGCTAAGCGACCAAATGCGCCAGCAAGGAAAGAGTAGATACTGTTTCCCAGGAAGTTATCTAGGTGCATCCAAACGCCAGTTACGCTCACTAGCGCTAAAACAATAAGCAATAAGCCAATGCCATCTCGACGATGTGCCGGCTCTAACTCTTTTGCACCTCTAAATATAAATCGAATTGCCCCACCCAATGCGTGCGCAATGAACATCCAAATAGCGCTAAGAACGCCACTGGTTTTGCGCGCGCCTTTTCGAGCATTTTTACCACGGGAAGCCATATTCGCAGGGTAATTCCTCGCCCGTAATTAACCGCACAGGCGCGCCGATTTTAGACCTCGATGACAAGCGGCAAAATCATTGGCCGACGACGATGTTGGCCACCAACCCATTTACCAACTACTCGCCGCACTACTTGTGAAAGTTGATGTGATCCACTGACTCCAGAGCTAACTGCATCTTGTAATTCTGAAACAATCTTGTCGCGCACCTGATCAAATAAAGATTCATCTTCAACAAATCCGCGGGCATGAATATCTGGCCCGGCAACAATTTTGCCGGTCTGCGAATCGATGACAACAACTACTGAAATAAACCCTTCTTCACCCAGAATTCTTCGATCTTTAAGGGATGCTTCAGAGATATCTCCTACACTTGTTCCATCTACATAAACATATCCGCAAGGTACCGCACCAACAATCGCAGCCTTTCCTTTTGACAAATCAACGACAACACCATCGTCGGCAATAATCACATTTTCAGCACGCACACCAGATGATTTTGCGATCGCTCCATTTGCACGAAGGTGACGCCATTCACCATGTATTGGCATCACATAAGTTGGCTTCACGATGTTGTAGCAATAAAGCAATTCACCAGCTGCTGCATGTCCTGATACATGTACAAGCGCATTTGATTTATGCACAACGCGTGCACCTAACCTAGTTAATTCATTTATGACTCGATAAACAGCATTTTCATTTCCAGGAATAAGTGAAGATGCCAAAATTACGGTATCCCCTGGACCAACTTTAATGTTGTGATCTCCATGAGCCATTCTGGAAAGAGCAGCGAGCGGTTCACCTTGTGACCCGGTGCAGATTAAAACAACATTTTCGCCAAGAGAATCTAAATCTTTTCCATCAACAATTGCATTTGGTGGCATGTGCAAATAACCGAGTTCTTCGGCCACGCCCATATTGCGAACCATTGATCTTCCAATGTAGGCAACTTTGCGATCATGACTTACTGCGGTATCAATAATTTGTTGAATCCGGTGAATGTGCGAAGCGAATGAGGCGACAATGATTCTTCGATCAGTGCCATTGAAGATCCGATCAAGAACTGGCATGATCTCACGTTCACTAGTTACAAATCCTGGAACATCGGCATTAGTTGAATCAACTAGAAAAAGATCAACGCCTTTTTCGCCCAATCTGGCAAAGGTCCGTAAATCAGTTAGCCGACCATCAAGTGGCAATTGATCCATTTTGAAATCACCAGTATGTAAAACAGTTCCGGCAGTGGTTGTAATGGCAATTGCAAAAGCATCTGGAATCGAATGATTAACTGCAATAAATTCACACTCAAACGGACCATACTTTTGAACTTCACCTGCCACCACTTCACGACTTACTGCAGTGATTCGGTGCTCTTTCAATTTACCGTTTATGAAAGCCAAAGTTAATTTGGATCCGATTACTGGAATATCTGCACGTTCACGGAGCAAATAAGGAACGGCTCCAATGTGGTCTTCATGGCCGTGCGTTAACAAAATTGCGACAACATCATCTAATCGATCTCTGATGTATGAGAAATCAGGAAGAATTAAATCGATTCCCGGTTGGCTCTCTTCTGGAAATAAAACTCCGCAATCAACAATCAAAAGTTGTCCGTGTGATTCAAATACGGTCATGTTACGACCGATTTCACCTAATCCACCGAGTGCGACAATTCGCATATCTCCGGTAGCAAGTTCTGGAGGTGAAGTTAATTCAGGATGTGGATGACTCATTATTTAATTGATACCCCTCCAGCGCGTAGATCTTCGCGTAATTGCGTGATCTGCTCTGGAGTAGCATCTACAAGCGGAAGTCGACAGTACCCACCAGGAAGACCAAGTAGGTTCAGTGCAGCTTTCGTAAGAATTGCACCTTGTGTTCGAAAAGTTCCCGTGTAAATTGGAAGCAACTCTTGATGAATTGCTAACGCAGTTTTTGCATCTCCAGCAAACCATGAATCTAGTAACACTCGCAAACGATGACCAATTGTATGGCCGCAAACTGAAACAACTCCTACCGCACCGACAGAAAGTAACGGTAGATTCAAAATATCATCACCTGAATAAACCGGAATACCACAACGCTTAATTACCCAAGAAGTTGCTGCAACATCTCCTTTGGCATCTTTTAACGCAACAATATTTGGATGCTCAAATAACTTAACGATCGAATCACTTTCAATTTGAATTCCAGTGCGATGAGGAATGTCGTACATCATTAATGGCAAATCTGTGGCATCCGCTATCGCTTTAAAGTGCGCGATGATTCCGGCCTGAGGCGGCTTGTTGTAGTAAGGCGTAACAACTAAAACACCATCCGCACCAGCAGATTTTGCCTGCCGTGCTTGTTCAATGCTGTGTGAAGTTTCATTATTTCCGGCACCCGAAATAATTTGCACCCGTCCTGCAGAAACTTTTTTTACAACTTTAATTATTTCTACTTTTTCAGCATCACTGGTAGTAGGCGCTTCCCCAGTTGTCCCATTCAAAACAATTGCATCATGACCAGTCGAAATTAAATGCTCTGCTAATTTCTCGACGCCATTCCAATCAATTGCCAAATCCTTTGTAAAAGGGGTGACCATCGCCGTAATTAGTCGGCCAAATGGCTGCTGCGTCTCCATGTGGCAAGGTTACCGCTTTGCCCTACTACGGGGCTACCCGGCCAGATTTCTCGAATGCGGCGTAAGTTATTGGCATTAACTGTGCAAATTCATGCTCCATTTTCTCAGCCACCATTTCAATCTCTCGTTGTGGGTAACTTGGAAAATGTGAGCCTTCGCGAGTGGTTCGAAGCGATAAGAAATTCATCAATGCGCGCGCATTCATCGTTACATACATTGATGAGAACAATCCGACCGGTAAAACACTTCTTGCTAATTCACGGGCGATTCCAGCATTAAGCATCTCTTGATAAGCCTCATACGCTGACAAGTAAGCACGTTTCATCGCAGCAATTGTAATTTCATATTGTTCATCGCTGCCATCTTCATATGTATATGCGCCAGCTTTGCCAACCTGTAATAATTTGCGCTCTTTACTTGGAAGATAAAAAATCGGACGCAATTCACGATAACGTCCACTTTCTTCATTGTATGAAGCAATTCGATGACGCATAAACTCACGAAAAACAAATATTGGTGCTGAAACAAAAAATGTCATAGAGGTATGTTCAAATGGAGTGCCGTGACGCTCGCGCGCTAAGAAATTAATTAGTCCGGCAGATCGCTCGGGATCTTTGCCAATCTCATCTAGCGATGTTTCTCCAGAAGTAGAAACTCGGGCTGCCCAAATAACATCGGCATCACTCGCACTGTGTTTCACAAGTTCAACAGTGACATCTTCTAGAAATATCGGCTCATTTTTCTCATCCATAAGTACGACCCTACCCTCCGATAGGGCAAGATACGTGTGTGTCACGCGCCATACTCCGAGATTCCCTTAGCGTTGCCCTAACTGTTGGCGTATATGGAATTGCTTTTGGTGCTGCCGCAGTTGAGGCTGATCTTTCAGTACTGCAAGCATGCGTCTTATCCCTATTAGCTTTTACCGGCGCATCACAATTTGCTGTTGTGGGAGTTCTGGGCGCCGGAGGTAGTGCACTAAGTGCTGTCACCGCGGCCTCACTGCTAGGAATTCGAAACTCTTTTTATGGCCTGCGTATGGCTCCAATTTTGCAGGTCAGAGGTGCTAAAAGAATTGCGGCTGCACAACTAACCATTGATGAGTCAACAGCAGTCTCGGTAGCCCAAGAAGACAAAGGGCTTTCCGAAATGCGGCTTGGTTTTTGGGCTACCGGAATCGGCGTTTACATATTTTGGAATCTTTTTACACTTCTTGGCGCACTAGGTGCAACCGCTCTTGGAGACCCTGCCGCTTGGGGGTTAGCTGCTGCAGTTCCTGCGGCATTTTTAGGATTGCTTTGGCCACGTTTGATTTCCAAGAGCGCCCGGATAGTGGCTTTGATGAGCATCTTTTTATGTACTTTGTTAATTCCATTTGCAGCAGCTGGTGTGCCAGTAATCGCCTGCGCTTTGATCCCATTTATTTTTACTTTTGTTGGTGATCGCAAATGATTTGGACTGCAATTATCGCAACAAGTGCTGTTGCATTTATGTTGAAGTACTTAGGCCAGGCGGTTCCTGCAGCATGGTTGGAAAATGCTCGAATTCAAAAGTTTGCGCTCTATTTGCCGACTGCGCTTTTAGCAGCTCTAGTTGCAGTACAAACTCTAGGGAGTGAGAAAAATATCGTTTTTGATGCCAGATCAATTGGAGTTCTAGTTGCCGGAGTTGCACTTTTTTTCAAAGCACCATTTCCAGTAGTTGTGATCTTGGCTGCTTTAACTTCAGCCGGGATTCATCAACTCTAAATTAAATTTAAAGATTCCAACTTTGCGGTCAGGGCATCATCGCTTGGCTCAGTCAAATGCGTGCCATCATCAAAAACGATAACTGGAATTGATTGCATTCCACCATTTATTTCACGAACTTTATCAGCAGCAGTTAAATCACTTTCAACATCAATTAATTTGTACTCAACATTTAGCTTTGCTAACAATCTCTTTGAACGGCGACAATCACCACACCATTCGGCTGAATAAACTGTAATCATATTTTTTGCTCCTTAATCTAGGTTTAAGAAATGTTCGAGGCCATAAGTTAAGCCTAGATGGCTCCCTACTTCGCGCACAGCAACCAAAACTCCTGGCATAAATCCACTTCTATCTAATGAATCATGACGAATGGTCAAAGTTTCGCCTTGTGCGCCAAAAATTACTTCTTGGTGTGCCACTAATCCGCGGGCTCTGATTGAGTGAATGTGAATTCCGGCGACCTGACTACCCCGAGCACCGTCAAGTGAAGTTGCGGTCGCATCTGGCATTACTGGAAGTCCAGCAGATTTACGGGCATCGCCCATCAACTCTGCAGTTCGAGTAGCAGTGCCACTTGGCGCATCAATCTTATTTGGGTGATGCAACTCAATAATTTCTGCTGATTCAAAATATTTAGCAGCTTTTGCCGCAAATTGCATCATCAATACTGCACCTAATCCGAAATTAGGAGCGATCAATACGCCGACTTTTGGATTTGCTGCGATCAATTTATTTAATTGCGCTAACTTTTCATCATTGAATCCAGTAGTTCCGACTACGCAATGAATTCCGTTTTTGATGGCGAAATCTAAATTGCCCATAACTGAATCAGGTTGGGTGAAGTCAATAACAACTTCTGCATTATTTTTTGTGAGCAGATCAAGGGAATCTCCAAGATCAATTTGCGCAACGCACTCAAGATCATCAGCACCAGAAATCGCAGCTAAAACTGCTTGACCCATTTTTCCTTTTGAACCCAAAACGCCAACGCGGATTTTCGCAGCCATTACGCCACCACTGCGCTTCTAAAAATATGATCTTTTTTATATGGACCGACAACCGCAAGTGTTGGTTGTTGGGTGAGTAGCTCTTTGGAGATCGCAAATAAACCCTCGCGCGTAACGCTGGCCACCTCTGCTAATACCTGGTCCATACTCATAATTTCACCATAAACCAGCTCACTCTTGCCGATTCGCACCATTCTTGAACCGGTGTCCTCTTGTCCGAGCACTAACGAACCGCGAACTTGGCCTTTTGCGCGCTCAACTTCTTGTTCGGAGAGTCCATTTGCCACCACATCAGCCATTACTTCACGAAAAATTGCGGCAACTTCAACAGCCTTATCTGGATTGCATCCAGCATAAAAAGAGAGCGTCCCGGCTCCGGCGAAATGCTGTGAAGATGAGTAAACCGAATAAGCCAAACCCCGTTTTTCGCGAATCTCTTGGAATAATCTTGAAGACATTCCCCCACCAAGTGCAGAGTTTAAAACTGCTACCGCAAATCTGCGTGGATCATTTCGATCAACGGATGGAACTCCAAGCAGTAAGTTTGCTTGTTCGATTTTTTTGTAGATGATTCCGATTTCACCACGTCCACTAATTTTAGCGGTTGCGCTAGTACGAATATTTGCCGGTTGAGCTTTAGTACTTAAGAAATCACCCATTGCTTTAATAACTAAAGCAACTACATCATCATGTTTGACATTTCCGGCTACTGCAATTACTAAATTCTCTGGTTGGTAACGTTTTTTGTAGTAATTATTAACTGAGGTACGTGACATATCTGTAATTGATTGCACTGTGCCAAGAATTGGACGACCTACTGGAGTATCTCCGTATAGAACATCAGAGAAAAGATCGTGGATTAAATCTCCTGGATCATCATCACGCATTGAAATCTCTTCAAGAACAACATTTCGCTCAGCATCTACATCAGCACTTTTTACGATAGATGAGGTGATCATGTCGCAGATGACATCACTTGCTAATTCAATATCCGTATCGATTACCCGCGCATAAAAGCAGGTGTACTCCTTGCTGGTGAAGGCGTTCATCTCGCCACCAACTGCATCAATCGCCGCAGATATATCTAGTGCACTTCGGGTGTGAGTGCCTTTAAAAAGTAAATGCTCTAGAAAGTGTGAAGCTCCCGCGACAGATGGGGATTCGTCGCGGGAGCCTACATTGGCCCAAATTCCAAATGATGCGCTACGTACTGTCGAAACTTCTTCAGTAACGATCCGAAGACCGCTAGGAAGAACTGTGCGACGAGTTGTTGCAGGCGCCATTTGGTTATTTATTACTTGGCGGTTTCAGATTCGGCAAGAACAGGCTCAAGCGAGAGCTTGCCTTGTGGATCTACTTCGCCGATCTTTACATCAATCTTGTCGCCAACCTTCATTACATCTTCAAGGTTTTCGATGCGCTTTCCACCATGCATCTTGCGAATTTGCGAGATGTGTAGCAAGCCATCTTTACCTGGGTAGAGAGTAATAAATGCACCAAAGTTTGCGATCTTTACAACAGTTCCGTTGTATTGCTCGCCAACTGATGGGATGTGTGGGTTGGTAATTGCCATGATCTGAGCCTTTGCAGCTTCTGCTGCGCTTCCCTCAGTTGCACCAATATAAATAGTGCCATCATCTTCGATTGAAATATCTGCACCAGTCTCATCTTGAATCTGATTAATAACTTTGCCCTTTGGTCCGATAACCGCACCAATCTGCTCAGGATTAATCTTGATTGAAATGATACGTGGAGCAAGAAGGCTCATCGCATCTGGTACATCAATTGCTTGCTTCATGATTCCCAAGATATGTAAACGTGCTTCTTTAGCTTGCAACAATGCTGCAGCAAGAACAGAGGCAGGAATTCCATCAAGCTTGGTATCTAATTGAAGTGCAGTTACGAAATCTTGAGTGCCGGCAACTTTGAAGTCCATGTCACCAAATGCATCTTCGGCGCCAAGAATGTCAGTAAGTGCTACGTACTCTATTTTTCCATCTACAAGGTCGGAGATCAATCCCATTGCAATACCTGCAACTGGTGCCTTTAGCGGAACGCCAGCGTTTAGTAATGAAAGAGTTGATGCGCAAACAGATCCCATTGATGTTGAACCATTTGAACCAAGCGCTTCTGAAACTTGACGAATTGCGTATGGAAACTCATCACGAGTTGGAAGTACTGGAAGTAGTGCGCGCTCTGCAAGTGCACCGTGGCCAATTTCGCGACGCTTTGGAGAACCAACGCGTCCGGTTTCACCAACTGAATATGGTGGGAAGTTGTAGTTGTGCATGTAACGCTTTGAAGTCTCTGGGCTCAAAGTATCTAACTGTTGTTCTAGTTTGAGCATATTCAAAGTAGTAACACCCAAGATTTGAGTCTCGCCACGCTCGAACAATGCTGAACCGTGCACGCGAGGAATAACTTCTACCTCTGCAGAGATTGCCCGGATATCGCGTAATCCACGACCATCAATACGGATCTTGTCGCGCAATACTCGTTCACGAACTAATTTCTTAGTTACTGATCTGAAAGCTGCGCTGATTTCTTTTTCGCGTCCTTCAAATTTTTCGGCTAGTGCTTCTTTTGCACTTGCAAGAATTACATCAAGTTGGGCTTCGCGATCTGCTTTAGCAACAACACTTAATGCTTTTGTAGTTGCAGCAGATGCTTGCGCATAAACTGCTTCAAAAGCATCATCTTGATACTCTAAGAAGACCGGGAATTCGCCAGTTGGCTTTGCAGCAACTTTGGCAAGTGCAATCTGAGCTTCGCAAAGTTGACGAATATATGGCTTTGAAGCATCAAGTCCAGCACCGACAACTTCTTCGGTTGGTGCTTGCGCACCATTTTTGATCAAAGTAAGTGTCTGAGTTGTGGCTTCTGCTTCAACCATTGTGATTGCAACATCATCGCCGGCAATACTTCCAGCAACAACCATGTCAAACACTGCGTTTTCTAATTGTGAATGCTTAGGGAATGCAACCCATTGTCCTTCGATGAGTGCAATTCGCACTGCACCAATTGGACCTGAGAATGGCAAACCAGCAAGTTGGGTAGACATTGATGCTGCGTTGATCGCAAGCACGTCATATAGATGATCTGGGTGAAGTGCCATAACTGTTACAACAACTTGCACCTCATTACGTAATCCCTTAACAAATGTTGGGCGTAATGGACGATCGATCAAACGACAGGTAAGGATTGCATCCTCACTTGGGCGACCTTCGCGGCGAAAGAATGAACCAGGAATTTTTCCGGCTGCATACATGCGCTCTTCTACATCCACTGTTAGTGGAAAGAAATCAAATTGATCTTTTGGATTTTTTGATGCAGTTGTGGCTGATAACAACATTGTTTCTTCATCTAGATAAACAGTTGCACAGCCTGCTGCTTGGCGAGCTAATTTTCCGGTTTCAAAGCGGATATTTGCTTTACCAAATTTTCCATTATCGATAATTACTTCTTGAGTTGGATAATCGTGACCCGACATGGGTCCCTCCGAATCTCGGATACTGCATTCATGTTCCGAATGAAGATCTTCGATCGAAGCCCACGGCATTAAATCCGTAAACCACTACCGAGGACCCCTCATCGGATGGATGAGTAACCGTTTAGTTGGTTAGTTAATTGGTTTAACTTATTTTTTTATTAGCGGCGCAGACCAAGGCGCTCGATAAGTGCACGGTAACGCGCAATATCAATTCGTTCTAAGTACTGGAGTAAGCGACGACGACGTCCAACAATCAGAAGTAGTCCGCGACGACCGTGATGATCGTTTTGATTTACCTTGAGGTGTTCGGTGAGATCAGTAATCCGTTGTGAGAGCATGGCAATCTGAGACTCGGGGCTTCCGGTATCTACGGCATTTTGTCCGTAATTGGAGATAATTTCTTTTTTCTGCTCCGGTGCTAACGCCATCTGTCAAACCTTCCCTTGCTCTTCATAGTGCTAAAAGTTCACACACTGCTCTTGGATTTTCGCTTGCCCAGACCAAGTAGATTGCTACAGGTCTGTCCTAGCGCCGAAGGCTACCAGCGCACGCCTGACCGAGCCAATTCGAGCCTAAATTGGCTTTAATTCAATCACTTCCAAGGCCAGCCGGCAGACCTTTCAACCCTTTGCTCGATCCACGCTCCTTGGGCTTACCAGAGCAGAAGAACTCGATAGGTAAAAGTTACGCTCTGTCACTTAATTGAGAGGCTGGGGATAAGTTTCGAAGCTTGTCTCACTTTCTTGCGACTGTTCCAACATGAAACTTCAAAAAGCCTTGGCCTTTCTGAATGTTTCAGATTGATGCAAAGCGAACGTTCAAGATATGAAAAGCAAGCAATTGCTTTTATTGATTCAGGACATTTTTCAACGGAAACTAATAGTTATTGGATTAATTTTTCAATAAAGAATAATCAGTTTGCTTGTATCGCAACTTCTAAATTACCAGATGCAGATAGTCATTCAACTTTTGCCCCTATTCCAGAATCTAGAGATAAACAAATTGAGGAATTGATTGAGTTGTTTGCTCAATCTGAAGCTGGACTTATTCTCTAATTGCACGAATGCAATCTACTTAGTTTCAGAAGTGTATTTCCGGGCTTGGTCACAATCTTGAGCCATCTGAATCAGCAGCGGATCAAGGCCATCAAAAGCAATGGTTTCACGCAGTCTTAATCCAAATTCATAAGTAGCAATCTCACCGTAAAGCTCTAAATCGTCACGGTCTAAAACGTAGGCCTCTACTTGGCGTCCGCGTTCGCCGGGGAAAGTTGGGTTGGTGCCAATTGAGATTGCTGCTGGCCAGCGATTACCTGGAATTGATAACCAACCGGCATAGACCCCATCAGCTGGAATACAAATGTTTGTTGCTGCTTTCAAATTGGCAGTTGGATATCCAATCGTTCGACCACGAGCCTCACCATGAATCACTTCTCCAGATAAAGTGAATCTGCGCCCTAATAAAATTTGAGCTTGAGTGACATCGCCTGCGATTAACAGATTGCGAATTCGAGTCGAAGAAATTACTTCTCCGCCGCTTTCGACAAGTGGAACCACATGGGTTGGTAAAACTGCCGCTAAATCTTTTGACTTACCTGCGGCCTTATTTCCAAATGTGAAATTTTCCCCAACTACTACTTCGCTTGCAGCTAACTTATCAATCAAAATATTTTTAATAAATTCAGCGGGTGTTAAATTAGCAAAATCCCGATCAAATTTAATTACTGCAACTGCATCAGCTCCCGCTGCTTGCAAGAGTTGAACACGATCTTCAAGAGTTGTTAATCGTGGTGGCTCCTTTTTTGGGGCCAAAATTGCAGTTGGATGTGGATCAAAAGTTAGTGCCACTAATTTGGGTGGCTTACTATCTTCTTTAGCCTTCACCGCAGTAGCAATAATTTGTTGGTGCCCTAAATGAACTCCATCAAAAATTCCGATAGCAACTACGTTTGTCCCTCCGAGTTCTCCAAAAATCTTCATTGAGGCACTCACTTTGATTCAGCCTTTGGAAAGACTATTGATGGATGCAGACGACCATCTCGTGGTTCAAGTATTGCAATAACTTCCCCTATTGAATTGATTGCCGCATGACGATCAGAGTTAACATTCTCAGAATTTTCATCAATAGCTCGACCATGAAATATCGCGATCTCTTCATCGTCGTTAATCTCTCTCACTTTAAAGAGTGATCTGACTGCATCAACCAACTGCATGACCTTTGGTTCTTTCCCATTTTTTAATTCCGTAGAAGTAATTGCATTCTCAATTGTAAATGAACCAACATGCGTCCGTCTCAATTCAGTTAAGTGTCCCCCAACATCGAAAGTATTTCCCAGATCGCGGGCAATTGCTCTTATATATGTTCCTGCAGAACAGGTGATTTCTATTTCAACATCAACAAAATCGCCTACCCGGCTAATTTTTAATATTTTTTGGCTAGATATATGCACTGGTCTAGCTTCTAGTTCGATCGCTTCCCCATCGCGTACTCGTTTATAAGAACGAACTCCATCAACTTTGATTGCTGATACCGAACTTGGGCGTTGCAAAATATCACCAGTACGTTTAGCCAACTCTTCCGTAATTTGCAGATCTGTAATTGTGGCAATCTTTTCAGGTTGCGCGACTGAAATTATCTCGCCTTGCGCATCATCAGTATTTGTTGCACTACCTAATCTGATTGTGGCTAAGTAAGTTTTAGATCCATCAGTAATAAATGAGAGCAAGCGGGTGGCATGTCCTACGCCAAGAACTAATACGCCGGTTGCCATTGGATCGAGAGTTCCGGCATGTCCGATCCGTTTTTCTTTTAGTGATTTTCGGGCCAGAGCAACAACGTCGTGGCTGGTGAAATCTTGATCTTTATCAATAACCAAAAAACCAGATCTCATAACTGCCTGGTCTGCTCATCCTCATCAGTTGGCAACTCTTTCACATGCGGCTTGCGATAAGGATCTGCTTCACCAGCAAACTCCGCAACACTTCGCATTAATTGAAGTTTTTCATCTTTACGGTGCGCTGCTGCAATCACACTTTCAAGTTGCGCGGCACTTTCTGGAAGCGCATCTGCAAAAAATTCAATTGTTGGGACGATCCGTAATCCAATTTCACGGCCAATAGTGGTTCGCAAAACTCCCTTGGCGCTCTCCAGTGCCGCAGCAGTATCTGCACGTGCTCGCTCATCACCAAATACCGTGTAGAAAATCGAAGCATGTTGTAAATCGCCGGTTACTCGCACATCTGTAATCGTTAAAAAGCCAAGGCGTGGATCTTTAATCTTTCCTTCGCACGCCTGAGCAACAACTTCTTTAATTCGATCAGCAACTTTTCGAGTGCGATATGAGCGTCCCATTAGGCGCGCTTCTTTTCCCGCATCTCATAAACCTCAATGATGTCTGCTATCTTGATGTCATTAAATGATCCAAGTCCAATTCCGCACTCGAATCCTTCTTTAACTTCAGTAGCGTCATCTTTGAATCGTTTAAGAGTGTCAATTGATAGCTCATCAGCGATTTTTTCACCGGCACGCAATAATCTAGCTTTTACGTTTCGACGAATTGCACCATCGCGAACAATGGATCCGGCAATATTTCCGAACTTACTGGATTTAAATACTTCGCGAACTTCTGCGCTTCCAAGTACAACCTCTTCGTACTCTGGCTTGAGCAGACCTTTAAGTGCTTTCTCAATTTCTTCAATTGCTTGATAGATGACTGAGTAGAAGCGAACTTCCACGCCTTCACGATCAGCGAAGATTGCAGTTTGTGGTTCTGGTTTAACGTTAAATCCAATAACTACTGCAGTTGATGCAGAAGCCAAAGTGATATCGCTCTTGGTAATTGCACCTACGCCACGGTGAATAACGCGCAGATCAACCTCTGCTCCGACATCAAGTTGCAACAATGCATCTTCGAGCGCTTCAACAGATCCAGCGACATCTCCCTTAAGAATGAGATTGAGAGTAGTGATCTTGGATTGCTCCATAAAGTCTTCAAGAGAAACTTTCTTACGTGCTTTAGCAAGTAATGCATTTCGTTCAGCAGCTTGCCGCTTTTCGGCAATCTGTCGTGCGGTGCGATCCTCGTCAGCAACTAAGAAAGTATCGCCAGCACCTGGTACTGAAGTAAATCCAAGTACTTGAACCGGACGTGATGGTCCGGCAGTTTCAACATTTTCACCATGCTCATCAAGCATTGCGCGCACTCGACCAAATGCTCCACCGGCAACAATTGCATCTCCAACATTTAGCGTTCCACGTTGGACAAGAACTGTGGCTACTGGTCCGCGACCTTTATCAAGGTGAGCCTCAATTGCAATCCCACGTGCTTCACCGGCTGCGACTGCACGAAGATCAATCGCTGCATCTGCAGTTAAGAAAACCGATTCGATTAACTCATCTAATCCGATTCCGGTTTTAGCAGAAACATCTACGAACAAAGTTGTTCCACCGTACTCCTCAGTTACCAAGTTGTACTCAGTTAACTGCTGGCGAATCTTTCCAGGGTTTGCACCCTCTTTATCTACTTTGTTAACCGCAACAACGATCGGAACATTCGCTGCTTGTGCGTGATTAAGCGCTTCAATTGTTTGTGGCATAACACCGTCATCAGCTGCAACAACCAAAATTGCAATGTCAGTTACTTTTGCACCACGAGCACGCATAGCGGTAAAGGCTTCATGGCCCGGTGTATCAATAAATGTAATTGCCCGCTCTAATCCATCATGTTCGCGGTGAATTTGATAAGCACCAATGTGCTGGGTAATTCCACCAGCTTCACCTTTTGCTACTTGGGCTTTGCGCAAAGCATCAAGTAACAAAGTTTTACCGTGATCAACATGGCCCATAACTGTTACAACAGGTGGACGTGAAACCAAATCTTCAGCCGCGTAACCTGCAATTTCAGCATCAAGATCAATATCAAAGTCACCTAGTAACTCACGGTCTTCATCTTCTGGGCTTACAACTGTGATTGCATAACCAAGTTCTGCGCCAAGAAGTGCGAAAGTATCTTCATCAACTGATTGCGTTGCAGTAAGCATTTCGCCTAAGTGGAAAAGTGCCGCAACAAGTGCACCAGAGTCAGCATTAATTTTGTCCGCTAAATCTGCAAGAGATGCACCGCGACGAAGTTTGACCGGTGTACTTCCATCGCCGTGCGGAACAACCGCTCCACCGAGAGATGGTGCACGTAAATTATCAATCTCCTCGCGACGAGCTTTCTTGGACTTCTGTCCTTGTCGTGGTCCGCTCTTCTTTCCACCGGGACGTCCACCACCTGGGCCACCGGGACGACCAGCTCCTGGTCCACCTCCTGGACGACCACCAGGACCACCAGGTCCACCAGAAGTAGTCAGAGCCCCACTTCGATTAGGTGCCTCTGTTGCTGAGGTATATCCGCCGGCACCACCGGCTGGACGTGAAGAAGATGGGGAACCATAACCTGATTGGGATGGAGGTCTCGTGCCCATAGGTGGACGCATACCTGAAGATCCGGGCGCACCTGGCGCACCAGGACTACCAGGTCGGATGGGCGCTCCTGGCCCAGGACGAAGTGGAGGTCTAGTTGCTGAGGATCCATATGGATTATTCCCGGGACGAGCGGGTGGTCGCCCGGTATCTGAACCTGGGGCTCCTGGTGTTCGGGGTGCGGATGAAAATGGATTATTTCCAGGTCGACTGGTGCCAGGACGTGGTGCTGGTGGCCTTGGCATTTGCGGCAGACCAACTGGTGGCGTGCTCACTGGACGTGGTTGAACTGGAGCATCGGAAATTGAGCCCGGAGCAGCTGGTGAAGATGGAGTTGGAATATTTAATGATGCTGGTAATTGAAAATCAGGTGGTAGATCCGCCAAAACTTCTTCGACGGTTTCAACTTTCGCAGCAGCTTTTTTCGCAGCAGCTTTTTTCGCTGGAGCTTTTTTCGCTGGAGCCTCATCTGCAGGTGGATTAACGCTTGGGTATAACTCGCGCATCTTGCGCACAACAGGGGGTTCTAAAGTTGACGAGGCAGATTTAACAAACTCACCAAGATCTTGAATCTTAGTAAGCAGTACTTTGCTCTCGAGACCTAGCTCTTTTGCTAGCTCGTACACGCGGACCTTAGCCACTTCACTCCTTCGTGGCTGCGCATACGTTGCGAAGCCGGTTAAATCTTGATCATCTCGTTGGGCTTAACACGGTGTTCAACTGACCGAGATGTTGACTTGGCAATCTGTGCAATGGGTGCATGGGGTTAGCCTACCTCAACCTGATCGGCATGAATATCGATTCGCCAGCCAGTCAATCGAGCAGCTAAACGAGCATTTTGGCCATCTTTTCCGATCGCAAGTGAGAGTTGGAAATCAGGGACAACCACTTTGATCTGGCGACGTTCTTCATCGACAACTTCAGCGGAGATTACCCGCGAAGGTGCTAAAGCCGCAGCCACATAAAGTGAAGGATCTTCTGACCAATCGACGATATCAATTTTTTCACCTTGCAACTCATTCATAACAGATTGCACTCGAGCTCCCATTGGACCAATTAAAGATCCTTTTGGATTAACTCCTGCCCGATGTGTGCGGACTGAAATCTTGGTGCGTGCACCTGCTTCACGGGCAACTCCCATAATCTCAACAACACCAGATAAAACTTCTGGCACTTCAAGCGCAAATAATTTCCTTACCAAACCCGGGTGAGTTCTTGATAGCAAAATGTCCGGACCCTTTTGGCCTTGTTTCACTTCAACCACAAAGGCCTTAATCCGATCACCGTGTTCATATTTTTCAGTTGGAACTTGTTCTTGCTGTGGAATTCTTCCTTCTGCACTTCCAAGGTTTACAAAAACAACGCGCGCATCTCGTCCTTGTTGAATTACTCCATGCACAACATCCCCGACTACTGCAGTAAATTCTCCGACAATCTTTAAATCATTCATTTCGCGGATTTTTAACTTAACTGTACGTCTAACAATTCCAGTGACAAAGCGATTGAAATCTGCCGGTTCTTCAAGTGGTTCTTCGCTCTCATTAGTAAAGAGTGAGATCTGTCCGGACTCACGGTTTAACTTTGCGCGCGCTTGTTGGTTTGCTTCAAGTGATTCCAAATAACCTTGAGTGACCGCAGTTTCAATCTCAACTATTAGTCGATCAAATGAAATTGCATTTGCGATTGATAGCGTTTGAAGTGCGCCCAAGTCAACGATCATTTGAATTCGATTTCTACATAAGCACTCTTGATATCGCTTACTTTTGCCGAAGTGATGTTGGCTTTTGCATCTGAAAAAGTGATCTGATCATTTTCTATTGAAGTAATACGAGAGACAAACTTTTCACCGTTAAGCAATGTGACTGAAACTAAGCGATTCAAATTCTTAAACCAATGGCGAGGCAGTGTTAGCGGGTACTCGGCTCCTGGAGTTGAAACTTCTAGCGTGAATGGAGTTTGGCCAATCTCTGGCAGCTGATCAATGATTTCCGAAATTTTGAATGATGCTTCAGTAACTTGATCCATTGATAAGCCAGTCTCACCATCAATGAGTATGCGAAGCATTGAATGTTTTCCAGCTAAGGTAATTACAACATCTTCTAAAAATAAATTTAATTCATTTATGGCCGGCTCAATGGCGGCAACAATCGATTCTTTTTTCATTTAACTACTCCTTATTAAATTATTATTAAGTTTTGGACCCTGCAAGGCAAACTCTACCGGTAATTTCTACTCTTACTTGCCAACCATTTTCAATAGTTGCGTTTCTGCACCCTCTACTGGAATCTCGCTGCTGGTACCCGCCCAACGGTCGCGCACTTCAATAACCCCATTGGCTAATCCTTTTCCAATAATCACAATCGTTGGAATTCCGATTAACTCTGCATCTTTGAATTTAACTCCAGGACTAGCGTCGCGACGATCATCCAACATCACTCGGACACCAGCGCCTTCGAGTTTTTGGGCCAATTCAAAAGCGGTATCAAATGGAAGATCCTCTTTACCTGTGGCAACAATATGAATATCGGCTGGGGAAATCTCGCGCGGCCAACGCAATCCCAATTGATCGTGGGATTGTTCTGTGATCGCAGCAACTGCGCGCGATACTCCAATTCCATATGAGCCCATGGTTACAACATTTGGCTTTCCGTCCGAATCTAAAACGGTAAGGTCTAAAGCTTTTGCGTACTTACGTCCAAGTTGGAAAATGTGACCAATTTCGATGGCCCGATCTATTACAACAGCGGTGTCACACTGCGGGCAACCATCACCAGCTCGTACTTCGGCGGCTTCAACATACTGCTCAACTTTGAAATCACGTCCGTTTTGCACATACCGTGCATGAGTATTGCTCTTATTTGCACCAGTAACCCAACTTGATCCAACTTCAACTCTAGGATCTGCGTAAAGTTTTAAACCCAGCGCTTGCGCATCTTGGGGTCCAACATAACCTTTAACAAATTTAGGATTTTTTGCAAAATCTTCTTCTTCAAATAACCGTAGCTCACTTACTCCTGGAAGATTTGCCTGCAAGCGCTTTAAATCAACTTCGCGATCTCCTGGAACTAAAACGCTAATTGGTTCGCCATCTGCAAAAAGTAAAATATTTTTAAGAGTGTCTGCTGCTGTGAATCCCCCACCGTAATTCTTATTGAGAACGTCAACTAATGAATCAATGGTTGGAGTATTTGGAGTGTCTAGAGCTTCTAATGCTGGTACATCTGGATATTTCTTACCGGAAACTTTTGTTGACATCGCTTCAACATTCGCCGCAAAGCCACAAGATGGACACAAAACGTAAGTGTCTTCACCTGTTTCACATGGCGCTAAAAATTCTTCAGATTTTGAGCCGCCCATCGCTCCAGACATTGCAGAGACAATTGCATACTTAAGTCCAAGTCGTTCAAAAGTTTTTATGTAAGCAGCGCGGTGATCTTGATAAGATTTTTCCAACCCGGCATCATCAATATCAAATGAGTAGGAATCTTTCATCACAAATTCACGACCGCGGATAATTCCGCTACGCGGACGCGGCTCATCGCGATACTTTGTTTGGATCTGATAAAGAGTTAGTGGCAAATCTCTATAAGAGGAAGATTCGCCCTTCACCATTAAAGTAAACATCTCTTCATGTGTTGGGCCTAGTAAATAATCGCCACCTTTACGATCTTGCAGACGAAAGAGATCACTTCCGTAATCATCCCAACGGTTAGTCGCCTCATATGGTTCGCGCGGTAAAAGCGCTGGAAAATGAACTTCCTGAAATCCAGCACGGTCCATCTCTTCGCGTACAACTCGTTCGATATTTCGCAAAGTTAGATAACCCAATGGCAACCACGAGTAGATACCGGCAGCAACACGGCGAATATATCCAGCCCGAACAAGTAACCGATGGCTGGCAACTTCAGCATCTGCCGGGTCATCTCGCAAGGTGCGCAGGAAGAGGCGGGACATTTGCAACATAGCGTGAGCCTACCGAGTGTTAGAAAAAAATCGTCGCTAGTTCGGCCACCTTTTCGAAGCCAACTTTGTGATAACTGGCACGGGCAGCATGATTGAAATCATTTACATAGAGGGAGGCGATCGGAGCAAATCTATTGCTGTACTCCACCAAAGTGGCAACGCCAGCCGATCCAAGCCCTTTGCCACGATGTGCCGGATCCACCCACACTCCGTGAATTTGATAGGCGCCAGCACCAATAGCCCCGATGTCACTTTTGAAAATTATCTTTCCATTATCCAAATCTCGACAGATTAAAGTTCGCCCGGCTCCAATTAATTCAATTGACCTAGATCGATAATCAGCGTAATCAGGAACTTCGCCGACTTCGGCAGTGAACATCGCAATTCCGACTTCAACAACTTCCTCTAGGTCAGCAAGTGTCGCTGGATGTACTAGTGGATTCCCGGAAATTTTTGGAACTCCCCGAAGTGATAACAAAGGTTGCGATTGTCGAATAGCTCGTGGTTCGGAATATAGATGCGATATTAACTCCCACAAATCAAAGAGTGTTCTTGATTCACCTACGATTGATGAAAATTTGTACTGCTTTGATCGAAGGTGGTCAACTAATGAAAGTAATGCTGCTCGTGACGATATCGCTGGGATCAGATTGCCACCAATATATGTAACGCCCTCTATCTCACTGTAGCTATTTCGATAAACCAGCAGAGTGCTATTTTTTGATTTCTCTAAAAGTTGCGCTCGTGAAGATAAAAAGCAATTTACTTCGGGTGCTGACGCTAGATAATTGAAAACTTCACTTTTAACATTTACCCCGCGGATAACCTCTAAACCAACTACGCTCATTGAGATTTTAGCTTAGTGAACTTCAACCGAAGGAGCGCCAGAACTTTCCATCTCTTCAGCAAGGCGCATCGCTTCTTCAATTAAAACTTCTACTATCATGGATTCCGGAACGGTTTTGATTACCACTCCTTTTACAAATATCTGACCTTTTCCATTTCCAGAGGCCACACCTAAATCTGCTTCTCGCGCTTCACCAGGTCCATTTACAACACAACCCATTACTGCAACGCGAAGTGGGACAGTCATTCCTTCCAAACCTGCTTGGACTTTTTCAGCCAATGTATAAACATCTACTTGTGCCCGACCGCATGACGGACAAGAGACAATCTCTAACTTACGTTGACGCAAATTTAATGATTCCAAAATTGAAATTCCAACTTTAACCTCTTCTACCGGAGGTGCTGAAAGTGAAACTCGGATCGTATCTCCGATTCCTTCCGCCAATAAAATTCCAAAAGCCACTGCTGATTTTATGGTTCCTTGGAAAAGTGGACCAGCCTCAGTTACTCCAAGATGTAATGGGTAATCACATCTTTCAGAGAGTAAACGATAAGCCTCCACCATAATTACTGGATCATGATGCTTAACTGAAAGTTTAATATCGCTAAAGCCGTGCTCTTCAAATAATGAACATTCCCATAACGCGGATTCAACTAACGCTTCTGGAGTTGCTTTTCCATACTTCGCCATCAAGCGCGGATCTAGTGAACCGGCGTTTACCCCGATTCGAATTGGTACTCCTGCAGCACCTGCTGCTTTAGCAACCTCTTTTACTTTGTCATCAAATTGTTTTATGTTGCCCGGATTTACGCGAACTGCAGCACAACCGGCATCAATCGCAGCAAAAATATATTTTGGTTGAAAATGAATGTCGGCAATAACTGGAATCTGCGATTTTTTAGCGATAGCAGCAAGAGCATCAGCATCATCTTGACTTGGGACTGCGACTCGAACAATCTGACATCCTGAAGCGGTCAATTCCGCAATTTGTTGCAAAGTTTCATCGACATTTGCAGTAAGTGTTGTGGCCATTGATTGCACACTTACCGGTGCACCGCCACCAACCAAAACAGATCCAACTTTAAGTTGGCGCGTAACTTTGCGCGGAGCCAGGGGTGTTGCCGGTATCGCCGGCATTCCGAGATCAACCATGATCAACCATGCTCTTATCTTGCCTTATATCGGACCGGTTAGCGCTCAGAAATTAATTCTGAGCGGGTTAATGATGTCAGCTGCTAACAAAAGCAATGAAAGGGTGGCCATGACAACAATCACTGCAAGGGTTAAGGGCACCAATTTGACCACATCGTACGGCTCAGGAAGTGGTTTGCCGCGACGGCGGGCGATTTGCACTCGGATCCCATCAATTATTGCAACTGCCATATGACCGCCATCAAGAGGTAAAAGTGGCAGCAGATTAAATATGCCAATAAAAATATTTAAACTGGCAATAATTAATAAAAAGAAGCCAACTTTGGCAGCCCCTCCAGCATTTTCAGAGGCGGCCGCATCACCAGAGACTCGAGCTACCCCTACGACACCAACCAATCCTTCTGGATCTCGCTCTCCCCCACCAAATGTTGCTTGCACTAGGGCTGGAATTTTTGCTGGTAGCGCAAATAGCGCTTTAAAAGATCCAGTGAAAATATTTTTTCCCTCTTTAAGGGAATTTTTCACTGCAGCTAAAGGTTCAGATCTGAGTAACTCCGATTTGCTTAAAACGCCAATAACTCCAACTGGCGCACTCTCACCTAATTCCGAAATTGGGGCCCGTACTGCAGGCGTAAGTTCTACATCCAGCAAGATCTCGCCTCGCAAAATTCCTAGCGCTATTTTTTTATTTGCAGAGTTGCGGATAATTTTTGCAACTTCTTCCCAAGAATTTAATTTAACTCCATTAATTGAAACAATCTTATCTCCTTGTTTTAACCCAGCTAAGATTGCGGGAGTTTTTGGATCTGAGGGTAAGCAGGTGCTTTGGGTTCTATCTGCTGGAATGCATTTTAAGATTTGATCAAGCACTTGAGATTGTGATGGAGTTCCAATCGCAGCAAAAAAAGTAAATAGTAGTAAAAATCCAAGTACAAAATGGGTGGTTGATCCCGCACCCAAAACAATTAATCTGCGCAAAATACTGGCTTTGTAAAAAGATCGTGGTTGGTCTATTAAATCAACCGGCTCACTTGGAGACATTCCAACAATTCGACAGTAACCACCGGCTGGAATTGATTTTACTCCAAACTCCGTCTCTCCTCTTTGAGTGGACCAAATCTTTGGCCCAAACCCTAAGAAAAATTCAGTAACTTTCATGCCAAATTTACGCGCAGTTAGAAAGTGGCCCAACTCATGCAACATAACTGAAATTAGTAAGGCCACCACAAATGCCAAGATCCCGATCAAATTTAACAGCGACATAAATTTAATTGCCCCTCATCTTAATATTTTGATTTGCACTTGCACGTGCATCCTCTTCGATGGCACTGACATCGGCGATATCACTAAGCGTAGCCGGAGCCTCCGCAGCCAAGTGTTGCAATACTGCATCTACAATCTCAATAATCTCGGTGAATTTAATTTGACCTTTCAAAAATGCAGCGACCGCCTCCTCATTAGCTGCGTTAAAGATCGCTGGCATAGAGCCACCAATCTCACCACATCGTCTAGCTAAATCAATTGCTGGGAATTTTGCATTATCAATTGGCGCAAAACCCCATGTGTGCGCGGCGCTCCAATCAATCGGTGGAATTGCGCCAGCGGTTCTATCTGGCCAACTAAGTGCCAAAGCAATAGGCAACTTCATAGCTGGTGAACTGGCTTGTGCAATTACAGATCCATCGTGGAATTCCACCATTGAATGAATAATTGATTGTGGATGAATCACCGCATCAATCTTCGAGTAAGGAATATCAAATAAATAATGTGCCTCGATAATTTCTAAACCTTTATTTACCAAAGTCGCTGAATTGATAGTTACTACAGGCCCCATGTTCCAAGTTGGATGCGCTAAGGCTTCTTCTATTGTGACATCACTCAAATCATTTCTATTTCTAAATGGACCACCGCTTGCAGTAAGAATTAATTTAGAAACTTCATTTTTCGTTCCGGCGCGAAGAGCTTGGGCTAATGCTGAATGCTCTGAATCAACCGGGATCAACTGTCCTGGCTTTGCAGCACGTAAAACTAAATCTCCACCGGCCACTAGTGATTCCTTATTTGCAAGCGCAACTTTATTTCCAACGCCTAAGGCGTTAAGTGTTGGACCAAGTCCAACGGAACCAGTTATCGCATTCAACATTACATCTACCGGAATCGCGGCCACTTGTGCAGCGGCCCCTTTTCCATCAATGACATTTACCCCTGGCAACGCTTCGCGAAGTAGTGCGCCATCTCCTTCAACCGCTACAACTTTTACTCCAAAAGCACGTACCTGTTCGACTAATCGTGGAATATTTGACCCACCTGCCGCCAGAGCGACCACCCGAAATTGATTTGGGTTTGCGGCGATAACCTCAAGTGCCTGTACGCCAATTGAGCCTGTTGAACCCAATATCGAGATGTCGCGCATGGGCTAATCCTCTCAGGTTGAGCCAGATAGTTCATTCATATAGAACTTGTTCTATTCTTACTCTTATGAGCGCACTAGATGAAGGAACCCGCCTGACTGGCAGCAACCTGCCGCAGGTGCGCCATTTGCGAACCGAGATTCCCGGGCCAAAATCTAAAGAGTTAATTGCAAGACGTGCCAATGCGGTCTCAGCCTCACTCGGAATGGCCATGCCAGTTTTTGTTGAACGTGCCGGTGGTGGAGTCATTGTCGATGTGGATGGAAACTCCATTATTGATATGGGTGCGGGAATTGCAGTTGTTAATGTCGGAAACTCAGCAGATTTAGTAATTGAAAAAGTTATTGACCAAGTTAAAGCATTTACGCACACCTGTTTTATGGTTGTTCCATATGAAGGCTATGTCGAAGTTTGCGAAGCGTTAAACCAGCTAACCCCCGGAGATCATCAAAAAAAATCTGCACTATTTAATTCTGGTGCTGAAGCAGTTGAAAATGCGGTGAAAGTGGCCCGTGCTTATACAAAGCGTCCAGCGGTCGTTGTATTTGAGCATGGTTATCACGGTCGTACAAATTTAACTATGGGAATGACCGCTAAAAATATGCCTTATAAAGATGGCTTCGGTCCATTTGCTCCAGAGATTTATCGAATGCCAATGGCTTACCCATTCCGTTCGCAGGTCGATCCACAAAGATGTACTGAAGAAACTTTAGATCTGATCACTCATAAAATGGAGAAAGAGATCGGATTGCAAAATATTGCCGCAATTGTGATTGAACCCATCCAAGGTGAAGGTGGATTTATTGTTCCACCACGTGGCTTCCTTCCTGGTTTAGCAAACTTTGCTAAGAGCAACGGAATTCTCTTTGTTGCTGATGAAGTACAAACTGGATTTGCTCGGACTGGCCAGATGTTTGCCTGCGAAGATGAAAATGTTGTACCCGATTTAATCACAACCGCCAAAGGCATTGCCGGTGGACTACCGCTTTCGGGGCTTACTGGTAGAGCTGAAGTAATGGATAGCGTGCACGCTAGCGGTTTAGGTGGAACATTTGGTGGCTCACCAGTTGCTTGTGCTGCGGCACTTGGTGCAATTCAAACCATTGCAGATCTAGATCTAATCAAGCGTGCAAGTGAAATCGGAAAAATCATGAGCGCCCGGCTTCTAGAAATACAGAAAAAATATCCAGTTATTGGTGAAGTTCGTGGACGTGGCGCGATGCAAGCAGTTGAACTAGTAATCCCAGGGAGCACCGAACCAAACTCAAGTGCAACATCTGCAGTTGTTAAATTCTGCCAAGCAAATGGAGTTTTAGTATTAACTGCTGGAACCTATAGCAACGTATTACGTTTTCTTCCACCACTTGTCATGCCAGAGCATTTACTAAATGAAGCGCTAGATATTATCGACCAGGCTTTTGCCACACTTTAAAACTTACATAAATTGAGCAATACCCCATGAATGTTCCGGCACTTCTCTGATCTTCTTAAATCCAACTTCAGGCAGCAATTTGTTCCAGACAATTCTAATTCCCTGTGAATTTTGCTCATCAACTGAGTACTTCTGGGCTTGTTCAGGATGTTCTTGGTAATGCTTCGAATTGGCCATCGACCAATCTAAATCATCAATAATTAAAATTCCACCTGGCTTCATCAACGAACTTACCAACATGACCCCAAGGGCTGTGACATCAAAGGTGTGTCCACCATCTAGATAACAAAAATCAAATAACTCTCGTTTGCCATCACGAATTAATTTTGCCAGCTCCCATGTGTAAGACCTATGTGCGAAAACTGGAGTAATCAAATCAGCAAAGCCTGTAGCATCGATCAGATCAATTATGTTGGGAGACTTCTTGCGCGCACCTTCTAGATCAATTGTTAATAAATGTCCTTTACCTATTTCGCGCAAAATCGCACCCATGTAAATTGAAGACTTACCGTGAAAAAATCCAATTTCGAGAAATTCTGATAAGTCATACTCTTTTACTAGATCGCGAATGATCAGGGCTTGCGCCTCTTTCATATATTTTACTGAACCAAATTCGCGCGATATATCAGCAATCCCAAATGTATCTTTTACCGTAGCCATTAAATCCTCCGAATGGTAGGAGGAGATCCTCTCGACTAAAGATTGCTAAAAGCCCAATTTTAGGAAACTTTGGGTGAACAAAATCTCTGGATTAACTAACTCTTTTTATCTTTGGTGACCCGGAAAAGATTGTAGGGAAGCAAAATCAATATAGCTGTTGGGAGTACCCACCAGCTAACAACATTTCCACCTGATAACTGATGCGTTAGAGCAAATGCGGCAACCACAATTACAGTGCCTTGCCAATCGTCACCGATTAGGAAATCAAACCAAAAAGCACCAAATTTCTTAACTGATACCAGCAATCCACTTTTATTTAAAATTTCAAAAGTAGCTAATTCATCTTTTCCAATAACTCCAATATTCGCACTTACTTTAGAGTTCTGAACCTTGAGAACTTTTATTAAAATATTAGAAATAATCAACATGAAAATAATAATTCCTAGCAAAGATAAATCTTTGCCTGGCCATTCGGCTCCAGCGCCCTCTGCTCCCCAGAAAATACCAAAAGAAGTAAGCATTATTCCCACGACAAATTTCATACTGTTTTCTGGCACTTGCGCCAAAGGTTTGCGTAATGCAAAGCCAGCGATCATAACGATGACCACTGCGGTAAGGGCAGCAAAACTGGCGAGAATAACTTCACCTTGAATTGTGCCAAAAGTTAAAACGATAAATGCAACTTCAAGCCCTTCGAGTAACACCCCTTTAAAGGAAAGCGTAAAGGCATACCAATCTGAAATTCCAAATCTGCTTCCACTTTTTGCTTGTCGAGCAGCTTGTAACTCCTCATTAAATATGGCATCTTCGTCATGGAAAGATTTGTAACCGCTGCTACGCAAAATCGCTTTACGTACCCATTGCAAACCAAATACCAAAAGTAGGGCACCAACAAAAAGTCGAAGCGCATCAAATGGAAGTTGAGATATCGCTGATCCAAAAGCGGCGATAATCACTCCAAGTAAAGTCAGCGCAGATGCGGCTCCAGTCAATGCTGATCGCCAATTTCGAGCTGTTCCTGCTGCCAAAACTATTGTTGTAGCTTCAACTGCTTCTACTGAACATGCTAAGAAAACTGAAAGAAATAAGGCCAGTGATCCAGTTAGCATTTAATAATTAGCGGTCTAGCAAATTGCGTTTAGCATTGTAAGTGGCACCACTTTTATTACTTTTATTACTTTCATTGTTTTTCTTATAGGCAATTGCACTTAACGCTTCAAGTGCAACTCGATTTGCCAAAATAGCAGTTATATCAGCGCAATCATAGGGAGGAGAAACTTCAACAATATCCATTCCAACTACCGGAACTTCAAGTGCAATGCGACGCACTGCTTCAAGTAGTTCCCGACTGGTTAATCCACCTGGTTCAGGAGTGCCTGTTCCCGGTGCCATACCTGGATCAACAACATCAATGTCGACCGAGAGAAATACTCCAACGCAATCTTGCATCACAGTTTTCAGCGCTTCATCAAGAATTGAATTTAATCCGCGAGCATTAATCTCAGTCATTTCATAGGAGCGCATTCCTTGTTCAGCCATCCATTGCAATGTTTCATCTTCTGGCCAATATCCACGTAAACCGATTTGCAGAAAACGATCACCCCTAACTGCGCCTCGCTCAATTAACCGGCGCATCGGAGTTCCATGTCCGTAAAGTTGCCCCATTTGATTATCACCAGTGTCAGCATGTGCATCAAAGTGAATCACTCCGATTTTGCCCCAACCTAGAGCTTTGGCAACACCTGCAATATCGGCAGATGCAATTGAGTGATCTCCACCAAGAACAAGTGGAATTGCACCAGCCTTCGCTATTTTTTCACTCTCTGCCTCAAGTAAATTTAATGAATCCTCTAAATGGCTAGATGGCATTAATAAATCGCCGGCATCTACAACTTTTAATTGTTGAAGTGCATCAACTCGTAATGCTAAATGCGGGCGGGCGCCATCATGAGGAAGATAATCTCCGGCACGAATCGCCATTGGCCCAAATTTAGTTCCGGAGCGATGTGATGTACCACCATCGACTGGAGCGCCAACAATTACTACATCGGCATCGGCATAACTTTTTTCTTGCGCCAAATCACAAGTCGGAATTCCTAAAAAGGTAAAATTTGGTCCATATAGATTGCCATGGTTTGCCATGAGTAAAGCCTATCCCTCGGTATTAGGAATCGAAACCTAATCCGAGTCGATCTAAGAAACGCAGCCAAATATTACGTTTGCCATTGTGCTCATCGGCGCTATTTATCGCCCATCGAGTAATTTGAATAATGAAATACCGGAAGGGTTCTGGAGGGAAAGCTAACGGTTTTTTACGAACCATCTCTAACCGGGTTCGTTCATTATCTAAACCATCAAGCAAATCCAACATTACTTGCGCACCAAATCTTGTTGCAGCAACTCCCAGTCCGGTATATCCCAAAACTGTTGCTATGCGTTTGTCTCGACTTACTGTCCAAAATGGTGAGAATCGGGTGCAGGTATCAATTGCTCCACCCCAAACATGCGTGAATTTAATTCCCTCGAGCTGCGGAAAAGTACGCAGAAAATGTGCTGCTAACTTTGCATAAGTTTCTGGCCGTGCTTCATACTCTTGGCGAACTTTTCCACGGAAGTTGTAGATGGCATCCCATCCACCCCAAACAATGCAATTCTCATCAGTCAAACGATAATAATGGAATTGATTTCCAGAATCCGAAACTCCTTCGCGATCTTTCCAACCTATGCTTTCTAATTGAGCTGATGTCAATGGCTCAGTAACTATTTGATAGTCGTAAACTGGAACGATATATTTACGAGTTTTCTTAATCAGGGCCGGGTAAACATTTGTAGCCAGTGCAACTTTTTGGGCATGTACTTCACCGTAAGCGGTATGCGCAATCACTGCTGTCTTGGTTTCAATTAATTCTTCAACACGTGAGTTCTCGAAAATTTGTACGCCTAAGGAGAGGCAAGCACGCTCTAATCCCCAAACAAGGCGGGCTGGATCTACTAGTGCTGTTCCATCATGGTCGAAAATACCACCCTCATATATTGGTGAATGGATTCGCGCTTGAATTGCTTCCTTACCCAAAAACTCCACATCATCACCAAGTGCATTTCGTTCAGCGGCTTCTTCGCGCATTCCTTCTAATTGCCACGGTGCTATAGCGACGCGTAATTCGCCAGTTCGTTCCCAACTGCAATCAATGTTGTATTTTTTAATTGCTTCCTCAATAGCATCTAAATTTTCCCAACCAAGTCTTTCAATAATCTCCATCTCATCTGGAAATCTTCTTTTGCCGTTTTGATATCCATGAGTTAGTGAGCTGTTGCAGAATCCACCGTTACGACCAGATGCACCAGCGCCAGTTTCACGCATTTCAACAATCACAACTGAACGATTTGGATCTTCTTCTTTGGCCAGAATGGCAGCCCACAATCCGGTGTATCCGGCGCCAACAATTAACAAATCAGCGTGCACTTCTCCAACCAATGCCGAATGGGGCAGTGGTTCTAATGGATCTGAGTCAAGCCAATAGAGATCAGGTTGTGCATCTCGTAAATGGCGAACAATCTTTGGGTCGATGTCAGACATCGCACTAACCGGCCGTAACCGGTGCCACCCCTTAACCAACAATTTCGGTTGTCCCGGGTCCTCCGGAGTCCAACCCCACTACCGGGTCTCAAAGAGACCAACTTTTCGTAGTGGAACGGTTAAATCCTAGTGCTTTTTCTGCAATCTTCGGGCTTTGGCGCTGGAATATATTTGAGCCGAAATCACGATAGCGAGGGCGATTAAGAACATCGCCGACCCGATTACGTTGGCTTGAGCCGGGACCCCGCGAGCGGACGAGACCCAAACAAATTTAGGGAAAGTATTAACCGTCCCTGAATTAAAATTAGTAATAATGAAATCATCAAAAGATAGTGAAAAAGCCAGTAGGGCGGCCGCGGCAATTCCTGGGGCCACTAGAGGCAAAGTTACCCGACGGAAGGTTTGCCACTCTGTTGCATATAAATCGCGAGCGGCTTCTTCCAACTTTGGATCTAGCGAGGCGATTCTGGCTTTTACTGTTACAACCACAAATGAGATACAAAACATCACGTGGGCGATAACTGTTGTCCAAAAACCTGGGTTGATTCCCAAATTCAAAAACATCGCAAGCAAAGAGGCTCCAAGCACAATTTCTGGAGTTGCCATCGGCAGGAAAATTAACAAGTTGGTAGTACTACGTCCGCGGAAACTGTATCGCCCTAATGCGAAAGCGATCATTGTTCCTAAAATCGTAGAAAAAAGTGTTGCCAAGAATCCAATCTTGATTGAATTTCCAAGAGCTGTGCAAACTTCAGGCGCACCGCACGGATTCAACCAATTCTTAAAAGTAAATCCTTGCCAAATCAAATTTCGCTTTCCAGAATCATTAAATGAAAATGCCATTGTGTATGCGACTGGGATAAAAAGATAAATAAATGCCAGTGCTGCGTAAATCCGGATTAAATTCTTAGATAGCCAGCGCGTCATACCAGTTCATCCGTTCCAGCTCGACGAATGTAAACAGTAATTAAAATTAAAATTGCTGCCATTAAAGTGAATGAGAGGGCGGCAGCCGTTGGATAATCAACTATTCGGAAGAATCGGGAATCAATAACATTTCCGATCATTTTAGTATTCGGATTTCCAAGAATTTGCGCGTTCACATAATCTCCTGCTGCTGGAATAAAGGTAAGTAATGTTCCAGCCACTACTCCGGGCATTGATAATGGGAAAGTCACTCTTCTAAAGGTGGTAAATCCGTTAGCGTAAAGATCCCCTGACGCTTCCATTAAGCGTGGATCAATTCGCTCCAAACTTGCATATATCGGGAGAGTCATAAATGGCAAAAAGTTATAGGTCATACCAGTAACAACTGCAAGGGCTGTTGCGGTAATAGAGGTATCGGCACCAATTAAATGTAATGCCCGCAAAACTGAAATTACCGGTCCTTCTTCACCAAGGATTTGCTTCCACGCGATTGTACGGAGAAGGAAAGAGGTAAAAAATGGCGCAATAACCAAAACTAATAATATGTTTTTATACTTTCCACTTTTGAATGCAATTGCGTAAGCGAGGGGGTAAGAGATAGCAAGTGCTAACAGCGTGGCTAGCAGGGCGTAAATGAAAGAGCGCGAAAATTGAGCACTATTTTCTGAAAATGCATCTACATAATTTTGTAATCTAAAGGTTTGTTCATATGAGCCAGTTTCACCTCCGGCAACCGGTGTTTTGGTTGAGGTCTCAGCCAGATTTATCAATGGTAAAACAAAAAACATCAACAGCCATAGCAAACCAGGAATTAATAAAAGGTATGGGATCCGCATTCCAGCGCGACCGGGCTTACTTGCTGTTGCTGTGCCAGCGTGCGCAAAAGCCATTATTCGGCGTCCGCTCCTGCTAAACCTGATCTGACATCTTCATCGCCATCGAGAGCGAAAGTAAAATGTGGTTCCCAAGAAAGTGTGACTGCATCTCCTTTACGAAGATTTGGCGCCCCACCATCATTTTGCTCAAAGATCATTAACTCTTGCTTCCATGGCATCTCAACTTGGTATTGCGTACTGACTCCGACAAATGAAATGTCAGTAACTATGCCACCTTCTAACTTATTTCCAGTAGTTGCATCTCCAACATTGTGAATTCTAAATTTCTCAGGCCGGATTCCTACCAAAACGCTTTTGTGAGTACTGCTATTACGCGCAGCCAGAATAGCAATTCGAGTGCCCTGTAAATTTACAAATTGATCAGCCCCAGAAGTTGATTCAACCGTTCCTTTAATGAAGTTGGATTGACCTAAAAAGTTTGCCACAAATGCAGTTTTAGGATTCTCATAAAGATCTGCAGGTGAACCCAATTGTTCAATTCGGCCCTCATTCATAACGGCGATGGTGTCAGCCATTGTCATAGCCTCTTCTTGGTCGTGCGTCACATGAACGAAAGTGATTCCAACTTCAGTTTGAATCCATTTTAATTCAATCTGCATCTGGCGACGCAACTTAAGATCAAGGGCACCAAGAGGTTCATCCAGTAGCAATAAAGCTGGGCGATTCACTATTGCGCGAGCGACTGCGATCCGCTGTTGTTGTCCACCAGATAATTGCGTTGGTTTGCGATCTCGTAAATGAGCCAATTCAACTAACGCTAAGACTTTTTCCACGGATTCTTTTACATCTTTGATACCGCGCCTGCGCAAACCAAATGCCACATTTTCAAAGATAGTTAAGTGTGGAAACAAAGCATAATTTTGGAAAACAGTATTAACCGGTCGTCGGTATGATTTAGTGTCAGTTAAATCCGTGTCACCTAAGTAAATTTTTCCGGAAGTTGGTTCCTCGAGCCCTGCAATCATTCGCAAAGTTGTGGTCTTTCCGCAACCTGATGGCCCCAAAAGCGCAAAAAACGAACCTTTGGGGATCACCAGATCTAAATCATCAACTGCTAGGAAATCACCGAAACTTTTGGTGATACTACTTAACTTTAAATCTCCCGTTGTTGCTGCTTCAGGGTGATTCGCCACAATTAATTTCCTGCTGCTGCTTGGAAAGCTTCTGAGTACTTGGTCTCTTCGTCTACGGTGAGAGTGCGGAATACCCGGACCTTTGCCAAAGTTGCATCATCAGGGAAAATGAATGGGCTCTTTGCTAACTCTGGGTCAATTTTTTCCATTTCAGCTTTAGCACCAACTACTGGGCAGATGTAATTAACAAATGCTGCAACTTGGGCTGCAACGGCTGGGTCGTAGTAATTATTAATTACGGTCTCAGCATTTTTCTTGTTTTTTGAGGTAGATGGAATAAGGCAGTTGTCGCTCCACAGAGTTCCACCACTTTCTGGAACTTGGAATCCAAACTTTCCGCCATTTTCATTTGAGAGCGAGAAGATATCTCCGCTCCAACCAATGACTGCTACTGCGTCTCCACTAACCATATCTTCGAGGTAATCATTTCCTTTTACCTGGCGGATAAATCCATCAGAAATTTTCTGTTGAAGGAAATCAATTGCATTCATGAATTGATCCTCGGTAAATGGTTGAGAAGGGTCAACACCTTGCGCTTGTAAAATAATTCCCATTGTGTCGCGCATTTCACTTAGAACTTCCACGCGGCCCTTATTTTTCTTATCAAAAAGTTGTTCAATACTTTGAATCCCACCAGGAATCTTTTCTTTATTCCATCCAAAACCAGCGAATCCAGATTGCCAAGTTAAAGTGCTCTTACGACCTGGATCAAAACCAACATTTGCCAAAGTTGGCAAAATATTTTTCTTATTTGGAAGATTGGCTTCATCAAATGCTTGGGTATAACCCATACGCACCCAACGTCCAGCCATCCAGTCAGTAAGAGTGACAATGTCGTAACCGATATCTTTGCCAAGTTTTAATTGACCCTGAACTTTTCCATAAAACTCATCGTTGTCATTTACATCTTCTTTATAAACAACATTAATTCCAGATGCTGCTTTAAAGGTTTCAAGTGATGTGTAAGTTTTTTTATCTGAATCAAAATCTAAATATGCAGGCCAGTTAGCCCAACGAACTGTGCCGCCTTCATCAACAGGGGCGCTAGCAGTTGCATCTGCGCTTCCACTCTCAGCATCTTTTGAACCGCAAGCAGCGAGTAAAGTTGCGCCGCTTACCGCACCTGCACCTGCAATGAAGCGGCGACGGGAGAGTTGGGCACGGACGATTGAACGCACTTCCGGAGTTAGCTCTGGCTTCATTGAATTTCTCCTTAATCTCGGGAATCTTTAGGTTTCGGTGGCGGGACTGATCGTAGGACTTCACAGCCCCATATGACCAGATTTACTTGCTAAATCTGCTGAGATTTATGCCTCGAGGTTGGTCATCACGTGCTTGATCCGGGTGTAATCCTCAAAACCGTAATTTGAGAGATCTTTGCCATAGCCCGAGTGCTTAAACCCGCCATGTGGCATCTCAGCCACAATCGGAATATGGGTGTTGATCCAGACGCATCCGAAATCAAAGGCCTTAGCCATCCGCATCGCCCGGCCATGATCTTTAGTCCAGACACTCGAAGCCAATCCATATTTAACTCCATTGGCAAAGCGCAGCGCTTCGTCATCATCACTAAATTTTTGCACTGTAATTACCGGCCCAAAAATCTCACTTTGGATCATCTCATCATCTTGCTTAAGGCCAGCAACAACTGTTGGTGGGAAAAAGAAGCCAGGTTGTTTCAACGGTGCGCCACCGGTCATGATTTTCGCATGGCTTGGTGTGCGCTCTAAAAATCCGGCAACCCGTTTTAATTGCGCCTCGTTATTTACTGGGCCAACTAATACATCTTCATGTGGCATACCAATTTTGATTTCATTTTTGGCTTGCTCAGTTAATAGGGCGACAAAATCATCATAAGCTTTTGGTCCTACAAGTACCCGAGTTGCTGCAGTGCAATCTTGACCGGCGTTGAAAAATCCGGCAACTGCTATCCAAGCGGCGGCGGCTTCTAAATCAGCATCATCAAAAACAACTACAGGTGCCTTGCCACCTAATTCAAGGTGCACTCGTTTCACATCTTGTGATGCAACTGATGCAACTTCCATTCCAGCACGGACAGATCCAGTAATCGCTACTAATTGTGGAATCTCATGACTGATTAACGCTCGGCCGGTATCTCTATCTCCACATACAACATTGAAAACACCTTCTGGTAAAAACTCAGACATTACTTCAGCCATAAAAACTGTGGATGCAGGTGTTGTATCACTTGGTTTCAAAACAACAGTGTTGCCTGCCGCAATTGCTGGCGCCCACTTCCACACTGCCATCATCATGGGATAATTCCAAGGAGTTACTTGCGCACACACCCCAATTGGTTCACGGCGAATAAATGAGGTCATGCCATGCATGTACTCCCCTGCTGATAATCCTTCTAAGTTTCTGGCTGCACCTGCAAAAAATCTAATTTGATCAATCATTGGCGGTACTTCTTCAGACCGAGTAACTGCAAGAGGTTTTCCAGTGTTCTCTGACTCAATTGCAATGATCTCTTCGGCGCGAGATTCAAGTGCGTCGGCAATTTTTAAGAGCGCACGTTGGCGCTCACTTGGTGTTGAATCCCGCCATCCACCAAAAGCTTTTTCAGCAACTTTAAGTGCGTGGTCTACATCTGCCGCATCAGAAATTGGTGCAGTCATATATGCCTGACCCGTGGCTGGATTTATTAATTGGCTGCTCTTGCCGCTCTTAGATTCAATTGATTTTCCGCCAACAAAATTCTTAAGCGCTTTCATCGTAACTTGCCCCTTTTATTTTTTGGAGTTCTAGTGGGATCAGGTTACGCGCTAAACCCCGACCTTGTCAGCAAGGTCAAAAACAAGAGTTACTCTCAATGTGATCTAATTGCCCGATGAGCGAATTATCCCCGACCGAACGGACAAAGGTAAAACGCGTCCCCCACAAGGCGGCCACAGATACCGCCGCACTATATGACCTGCTAGATCAATCTTTAGTAGCACATGTTGGAATTGTTGAAGATGGCCAACCCTTTGTTTTACCGGTAGTTGCCGCTCGCGTTGAAGATCATTTACTTTTACATGGATCAAGTGCGTCAAGGCTCATGAAAACGATTGCTTCAGGTGCGCCAATTTGTGTAACGCTAACAATTCTTGATGGATTAGTTCTTGCGCGTTCTGCATTTGAATCTTCAATGAATTATCGAAGTGCCATGATTTTAGGAACTGCACGCGCACTTGAAGGCGCTGAAAAGTTGGAGGCATTTTTGCATTTAACAGAGAAATTATTTCCAGAACGAAGTAAGGAATTGCGTTTAACCACTGAGCTAGAGACAAAAGCCACACTTATGATTTCAATGCCACTGAATGAAGCAAGCGTAAAGATCTCAAGTAAATTTCCAGCAGATCCCGTTGCAGAGTATTCCCTTCCAATTTGGGCTGGAGTCTTGCCGATCAAACATACTTATGGCGAGCCAATTCCAGATCCAAATTTAATTCCGGGAATTCCAGTTCCTGATTACATTTCAAGGTGGCCAGAAGGGCGAACATGAATCTTTGGGATGCCACTTTAAATATTGAGCCTGTCGAAAGAGCGCCGCTGCGCACAACTGAAGAGGTTGATGTTGCAATTATTGGCGCTGGTTTCACTGGATTATGGAGTGCCTTTCACCTACTGAGTAATAAACCTGATTTAAAGATTGCGATAATCGAAAAAGAACGAGTTGGCTTCGGCGCAAGTGGAAGAAACGGCGGATGGGTTAGCGCACTTTATCCAAGTGAAATGGGAGCAGATTTAGTAACCCCTCACTTAGTGCAATCAATAGCCGAGATTGGAGTTTTTGCAAGCAAGTACGCACCTGACGCTAATTTTCAAAAAGGTGGTTCACTCTTTATTGCTCGAAATAGTGGTCAGTTAAAAAGATTGAAAAATAATATTGGTTCAGCTACTTTCTTAAATCAAAGTGAAACTTTAAGCAAAGTTCAACTCAATGGCGCATTAGGCAGTTTGTTTACTCCTGATTGCGCAACTATTCATCCGGGAAGATTTGTCCGGGCATTGGCCAATCATGTAGAACAACTTGGAGCACGGATTTATGAAAAATCACCAGCGCTTAGAAATACTGACCATAAGGTAACTACCCCGTCAGGTGCATTAATTGCAAGTAGTGTAATTTCTGCGACCGAAGCCTTTGCCAAAGGCAGCCGTGAACGTATTCCGCTTTACTCGCTCATGGTTGCCACAGAGCCGATAAATGAAAAACTTTGGGATCAGATTGGCTTATCTAATGGTGAATCATTTGCCGAAGCCAGTCATCTAGTTACCTACGGCCAACGAACTGGAGATAATCGATTGGCTGTTGGTGGACGTGGAGCCCCATATCTATTTGGCTCACTTATGCGCTCTGCTGCAGAAAATAATTCACGAATACATGATCAAATTATTGCAATGGTGCGCACTTGGTTTCCGCCGCTGGCAAATACGCAATTTACCCACCGTTGGGGTGGCGCCGTAAGTGTGACTCGAGATTGGCAACCTTTTGCAAATTTTAATCAAGTGACAGGAGACGCAAAAGCTGGTGGGTATGTCGGAGATGGCGTAACGCTTTCCTATTTAGCTGCTAAAACTTTGGCAGATTTAATTTTAGAAAAAGATTCTGAGTTAACAAAATTACCTTTTGTAAATCACACTCCCCCACCATGGGAGCCAGAACCTCTGCGTTGGTTGGGCGTGAACTCTGTTGTTAAATTAACTGATTTTGCTGATCGCGAAGAGGCTGCCACAAATCAACCTTCATTATTGGCTAAAGCTTTAAGCAGAGTTACTGGAAATTAACTTTCAGTACTAATAACTTTAAACTTATTTCGCTTACTAACTTTTTCCGCTGCAGCCAATTGACCACAGGCGCCATCAATTTCGCGGCCACGAGTATCTCTCACTGTGACGGGAACTCCATAACTTTCCAGAACTTCCACAAATTTCTTTTCATCTTCTGGTTTTGATGCGGTCCACTTAGATCCAGGTGTTGGATTAAGTGGAATTAAATTCACATGTGCTGCGCGGCTTTTAAGCATCCGCCCAAGTAAATCTGCCCGCCATGCATGGTCGTTGATATCACGAATCATTGCGTATTCAATCGAATAGCGGCGTCCAGTCTGAGTTGCGTAATTATCCGCTGCAGCAAGTACTTCGCGGACTTTCCAACGAGTATTGATCGGCACTAAAGTATCGCGAAGTTCATCATCAGGTGTATGTAACGAAACCGCCAGCGTTACGGGAATTCCCTCTTCCATAAGCTTTTCAATTCCACTTACTAAGCCAACTGTAGAAAGCGTCACTGAGCGCGCACTTATTCCAAATCCATCTGGGGTTGGCGCCGTAATATTTTGAATGGTGCGCATAACTGCGTTGTAATTTGCGAGAGGTTCGCCCATCCCCATAAAAACAATATTTGATAAACGCATTGGAGCGCCCATCTCACCCAACTCCATCGCACGGGATGCTGCAAAAACTTGAGCAGTAATTTCACCAGCACTGAGATTCCGAGTTAAACCCGCTTGACCGGTAGCGCAAAATGGACAGCCCATTCCACAACCTGCTTGAGAAGAGATACATAATGTGGCCCGATCTGGGTAGCGCATTAAAACGCTCTCAACCATCACTCCATCATGTAATTTCCATAAATCCTTACGGGTTGTTCCCCCATCACAAGTGACACTGCGCACCTTGGTCAAAAGTGTTGGAAATAGTCCGGCTGCCAATTTATTCGCACTCTCACTAGAGATGTCACTCCACTCTTGAGGAGTTTCGTTGTGACGCCCAAAGTAATGATTCGCTAACTGCTTAGCTCTAAAAGCTGGCTCACCCAATTCAGTTACTGCGATTGCCCGGTTCTCCGGAGAGAGATCTGAAAAATGACGTGGTGGCTTTTTCGCAAGCGGTGAAATTTCTATTGTGGGCATATTTACTTACCCGACCAAAGTTAAAATTGCCCAGATAATTGGGGCTGAAAGTAATACCGAATCAAGACGATCAAGCATTCCACCATGGCCTGGCAAAATTGCTCCCATATCTTTCAAATCTAAATCACGCTTGATTGCACTCTCAATCAAATCACCGCATGTAGCGGTAAATACTGCAGCAACTCCAATTGCGGCACCTACCAGCCAATGTTTTTCAAACAACAGCGAAAGCATTAACCCACCACCCAGAATTGAGAAGATTAGTGAACCAATCAACCCTTCCCATGTTTTCTTCGGACTGATCGCTGGCGCAAGTTTGTGCTTACCAAGCAGAACACCAAATATGTATCCAAAGGTGTCGTTGCATCCAACCACAATTACAAAAGTCATTACGCGAGCTAATCCATCATCTGGCTTTGCTAGAACAATCAGAAAACCTGCCAGAAATGGAAGATAGATAGTTGCAAAAACAGTTGCGGTGGCATTTTTTACAAAATTATGATGTCCTTTTGGCAATCCTGATATCAACAAAAATGGAATTGAAATCGCAGTCGCAACCGCTAATCCAGTGACATCTTTGACCCAAGCACTTGTCATGATTGCTACGGCACAAAATGAGATCGTTGGTACTGAGATCTCGATATTGGCTCGGTCTAAAGCTTGACCTAATTCCCAAACTCCACGAATAATTGCAGCGATTGCAAGTGGAAGAAATAAAACACGTTGAAATGCCAAAGATGCGATAACCAGCCCTAGCAAAGTTAATCCAACAGCAATCGAAGGAAATAATTTTCGCCCGGCTTTTTTATTTATCGCTTCATTTAAAGCATGGAGATCCGACATTTATTGTTGGAACTCTCAAACCTCGAGAAGTTCGCTCTCCTTATGTTGTAACAACTCATCAATCTTGGCAACATGCCCAGAAGTATGTTTTTCTAAATCCTTTTCTGCACGAGCCACATCATCTTTGCCAACATCTCCATCTTTTTCCAACTTTTCTAGCGCTTCTTTTGAATGGCGGCGAATATTTCGAATTGAAACTCTGGACTCTTCCGCTTTGGTCCGGGCAACTTTGATGAACTCTTTGCGCCGTTCCTCGGTTAATTGTGGGAAACCAACTCTGATTACCGCTCCATCTGAAGCCGGATTTACACCCAGATCTGAGTCGCGAATTGCTTTTTCAATTAATGGCATCGCGCCTTTGTCATATGGGGAAACAACTGCCATCCGTGCCTCAGGAACCTGTACGGATGCTAATTGTGAAAGCGGTGTAAATGTTCCGTAATAATCCACCATAATCTTGGCAAACATTGATGGGTGCGCACGACCAGTTCGGATTGCACCAAAATCTTCCTTCGCAACTTCCACGGCTTTACTCATTTTTTCGTCAGCATCGCTGAGAATTTTATTTGCTAGATCAGACATTTACTTCATCCCCTTACGAGACTAATGTTCCGATAGATTCGCCACTTACAGCACGAGCAATATTTCCTTCTTTCATTAAATCAAAAACGATTATCGGAAGTTTATTCTCACGACAAAGTGAGAATGCGGCTGCATCAGCCACTGCCAAAGATTTACTTAAAACTTCATCAAAGGAGATATTTTCATATTTCTTCGCATTTGGATCTTTCTTAGGATCAGCTGAATAAACTCCATCAACTCCACTTTTGGCGAGGAGGAGTGCTTCGGCATTAATCTCAAGTGCGCGTTGTGCCGCAACGGTATCTGTTGTGAAAAATGGCATTCCAGCACCTGCTCCAAATATAACGACGCGACCTTTATTTAAATGTCGGATTGCACGCAGTGGAATATATGGCTCAGCAACTTGTCCCATATGAATAGCGGTTTGCACGCGAGTTGCGACGCCCTCTTTTTCTAGAAAATCTTGCAGGGCTAAACAGTTCATAACTGTGCCGAGCATTCCCATGTAATCCGCACGAGATCGATCCATTCCACGTTGTTGCAATTCCGCACCACGGAAATAATTTCCACCACCGACAACAATTGCAATCTCAATACCAGATCGAGCGACATCGGCGATCTGCGCGGCAATTCCTTGAACAACATCAGGGTCAACGCCGATTCCGGCTCCCCCACCAAAGACCTCACCCGAGAGTTTTAGTAGGACTCTCGAGTAGGTCATGGTCAATATTCTCTTACTGTCCTACGCGAAAACGGAAGAAGGCGCTCACATTTGTGCCAGCTTCTTCGAGGACTTGGGCAACGCTCTTCTTGGAATCCTTCGCAAATGCCTGTTCAATCAATGAAACTTCCTTGATAAAACCAGTGACGCGGCCTTCAACCACTTTGGCAAGTGAGGCTTCTGGCTTGCCTTCGTTGCGGGCGGTCTCTTCGGCGATACGACGTTCGCTTTCGATTAAATCTGCGGGAACATCTTCACGATTAACATAAGCAGGCGCAAATGCTGCGATGTGTTGAGCTACATCTTTACCAATTGCATTCTCTTTTGTTAATTGCACAAGAACGCCAACTTGAGCAGGTAGATCCGGGCTAGTGCGGTGTAAGTAAACCGAAACGGGCCCATTTTTTAGTACCCCAATGCGACGCAAGACAATTTTCTCGCCCAAGGTTGCATTGGCTTCATCAATATGTGCCTGCACAGTTTTTCCGCCACCAAAATCACTTGTCAGGAATGCGTCTAGCTCAGTTGCTGCAGATGTGCTCAACTTCGCCAGAATCTCATTTCCTAATTCTTGGAAACGTTCACCCTTTGCAACGAAATCGGTTTCGCAGTTCAACTCTAAGATCACGCCAGTATCACCTGTGACAGATGCACTTACTAGACCATTTAAAGCTGTACGACCTTCACGCTTGGTAACACCTTTTTGTCCTTTAACGCGGATGATCTCAACTGCTTTATCGAAATCTCCACCAGACTCTTCAAGTGCATTTTTGCAATCCATCATTCCTGCAGCAGTTAATTCGCGCAGGCGCTTTACATCAGATGCGGTATACGACATTTACTAAGCCTCCACGAGTGGTGCAACTTCAGCGGCTACAACTGGTTCTGCAACGGCGGCTTCAAGTTCAGCAGTTGCTGAAGCGGCGAGCGCTTCTGCTTGCGCTGCCAATGCTGCATCTTCTTTGACTTTCGCAGCACCTGAACGTGCTTGCAAACCAGCGGCAATTGCATCTGCAATTACACGAGTCAACAATGCGACTGAACGGATAGCGTCATCATTTCCTGGAATTCCATAATCAACTTCATCTGGATCGCAGTTTGTATCAAGGATTCCGATAACTGGAATTCCAAGTTTCTTTGCTTCTGCAACCGCTAAATGCTCTTTCTTGGTATCAACAACCCAGATCGCGCTTGGAAGTTTGGTCATGTTACGAATGCCGTCGAGGTTTTTCTTTAACTTATCTTTTTCGCGGCGTTGCATCAGAAGTTCTTTTTTGGTACGACCTTGATCGATGCTTCCCTCAAGTCCTTCGAGCTCTTTCAAACGTTGAATACGTTTTGCCACGGTGTTGAAGTTGGTCAACATTCCACCGAGCCAACGCTCTGTTACTGATGGCATGCCAACGCGAGCAGCTTGAGCCAAGATTGGCTCCTGTGCTTGCTTCTTGGTTCCAACAAAAAGAACGTGACCGCCACGTGTGACAGTCTCCTTTACAAACTCATAGGCTGAATCGATCATTCCAAGTGATTGTTGGATATCGATAATGTAGATGCCATTGCGTTCGGTAAATATGTAACGCTTCATCTTTGGATTCCAGCGACGGGTTTGATGTCCAAAATGGACTCCGCTGTCGAGGAGTTCTCTCATGGTGACAACCGACATGGTTGCGCACTCCTTTCGCACAACTCGAAGTTGTGCTCTCGGTTTACGGTAAGTGGCAATTTGCCGGGCTTACCCCTGGTGGCTGGTCATCTGCTGCACTCAACGCACCGCTTTTGGCGGTGGGATTTAATGCAGACCGAGTAGATGAAGTTCAACCACGCGAAGTCACTTAATTACTTAAGTGCTGAGCCGAATCCTACCTGACCCACAGCACCCCAATTTCCCCACATTTTCCCTGCTCAGCGCCTTGATTTGGCAATTTTTGGCACAGTTCCCAACTGTGAATCGCAGATATCCGATCAAGATCTGCATTGTTTTGCTGCTGGCCTTACTCCCGACTGTTACAGCTGCTGCCAATGAGCGTTGGACGGGGCCGCTTAACGGCAAATTAATTGTGGTTCGCGGCTTTGATGGGGCCGCATACCAAGCAAATCGTTACGGACCGGCTCATCGTGGAGTTGATCTGTTGAGCAAAGTTGGAGATCCAGTTTTTGCACCAACTGATGGCATTGTTGTCTATGTGGGTGTAATTAATTCCATTCCGATAGTTGTGATTGCGCATCCAGATAATGGGGCTACTGAAAAAGGATTACGAACAACTTATCTACCTGTTGAAACTCATTTAATAGTTGGGGACGCGGTAAGCCGCTCACAATTAATTGGAGTAGTCGGAGCACAAACTCATCTTTATGGCAAAACAGTTTTACATTGGGGCGAGCGTTTAAATAGAGAGTACAAAAACCCTTTACGACGGTTAGGCGCACCTGTACTTTTGCCACGTTTGTCTTAAACTAAGTAAATGGCCGGTTCATCAATTTCACTAACTTCACTTGCAGAAGTTGTTACCCGTGCAAAATCTTTAATTACTGGAGAACGAAAAATTGTTGGACTAATTGGAAAACCTGGCGCCGGCAAATCAACATTATCTGCGCAGTTGATTGAACATCTTGGTGCTCAAGCGGCCATCTTAAATATGGATGGATATCACTTGAGTAATTTGGCTTTACGCGAATTAGGTCGTGCCGATCGCAAAGGTGCACCTGATACTTTTGACGCACTTGGCTTTACTGCAATTTTACAAAGAGCAAAAAATCAAGTTGATAGAGATATTTACTTCCCGGTTTTTGATCGGGCAATTGAAGAGTCCATCGCTGCTCAAGGAGTAATTACTCCTGAAGTTAAATTAGTGATCACTGAAGGAAATTACCTTCTGCACAATGAGAATAATTGGGGTGGGGTTAAGGAGTTACTTGATGAAAGTTGGTTTATTGAAATTGATGATCAACTTCGAATCGAAAGATTAGTCGATCGCCATCACAAATTTGGTAAAAGTAAAGTTGATGCGCACTCCTGGGCGACAGGTAGCGATGAAAATAATGCAAGAATTGTTGGTCAAACGCGCGAATTGGCAGATGTGATTATTAATTTAAGTTAGGCCCGCGGATGCGCTTGTTGGTATGCACTTCGCAATCGACCCTCTGAAACATGTGTATAAATTTGAGTAGTTGCCAATGAGGCATGACCCAGAAGTTCTTGTACTGCGCGCAAATCTGCACCACGCTCAAGTAAATGAGTAGCTGCACTATGGCGCAATCCATGTGGACCCATCTTTGGAGATCCAGGCAACGCTTCCAAAGCTTTGTAAACGACTTCGCGCACTGTTCGTGGATCAATCCGTTTTCCACGCGCACCCAAGAAAAGCGCCGACCCCGAGTTACTCGCAGTTAACTCAGGTCGCGCTTCCTTAATCCACTTATCAATCGCTAGTAATGCAGGTGCACCGATTGGACAGGTCCGCTCTTTTCTACCTTTACCAAAAACGCGAACTGTATTTCGATTGCGATCTATATCAGCCAAATCCATTCCACACGCTTCTGATACTCGTATCCCTGTTGCATAAAGGAGTTCAACTAAAGCGATGTTTCGAAGTGCGAGTGGAGTTTGTTCTTCTCCGGCGGCTAATTCCAGTGAATCAAAAACTTCTGTCGCTTCGGAAATAGTTAACACATGAGGAAGAGTGCGATGGCCTCGTGGAGTTGCTAATCGATCTCCCACATCCGTTGGCAAAATCCCTTTCCGTGCCGCCCATGCAGTGAAAGTTCGCACCGAAACTGCTCGGCGAGAAATTGTGGTTCGCGCGCCACCTTTACTTTGTTGATTTGCTAACCAGGAACGGATGATCGCTAAAGTCAATGCACTTGGTTCGGAAATTTTCATCCGTTGGGCATGCTCGGCTAATGATGTTAAGTCTCCGATGTAAGCCCGGATTGTGTGTTCTGAAAGATTCCGTTGAGAACGTAGATGCTCTTCGTACTGGGCAAAGATGCCAGCAAAAGCTTCGCTTACCATCTCTGACATATGTAAAGGTTACTCGGGTTTAATCCCTTGACGCAGTAAGCCATAAGTAACTGCATCTTCTAATGCCATTTCAGAGGCTGCGATAACATTTTCGTGAACCCCTAAAGTGGTCCATTCCGCTTTACCATCACTTGTTTGCACGAGAACCCGCGTTATCGCTCCGGTACCAAGACGGCCTTCCAAAATCCGGACTTTGTAATCAGTTAATTCCAGGATCGCAAGTTCTGGGTAAATACTTTCAAGGCCGGTGCGCAGTGCGCGGTCAATCGCGTTAACTGGTCCATTTCCACTTCCATTGGCTTCATAACTTTTACCGCGTGCAGTTATTTTTACTGATGCTCGGCTGGTAACTGCTCCATCTGCGCTTTTATGAACTGTAGTTGACCATTCATCTACGGTAAAGAAATGTAACTTCGCGCCAGCAATTTCCGCGCGCAACAAAAGTTCAAAAGAGGCGTCAGCTGCTTCAAAGGTATATCCACGTGACTCTAAATCTTTGACACGTTCAACAACCCGACCTAAAACTTCACGATCTGGTCCAATATCAATTCCAAGTTCTTGACTTTTTAATTCAATTGATGCACGGCCGGCCATATCAGAGACCAACATCCGCATATCATTTCCAACTTTTGCTGGATCAGTGTGTTGATACAAAGCGGGATCTACCTTAATTGCACTCGCATGTAATCCAGCCTTGTGTGCGAATGCTGAGAGACCAACATATGGCTGACGGGTACTTGGTGCGATATTTGTTACCTCTGCAACTGCATGTGAAATTCTAAAAGCTTCTTTTAACAAACCAGTAGGTAATACTTTTTTGCCAAGTTTTAACTCTAAATTTGAAATAATTGTTACTAAATCTGCATTGCCAGTTCTTTCTCCATAACCATTTAAAGTTCCTTGCACATGAGTTGCCCCCGCATGAACTGCTGCAAGGGAGTTTGCAACTGCGCAACCAGCATCGTTATGACAATGAATTCCAACTCGCGCTGAAGTAACGCCAATTACATCATTAACTACTTCGCTGATCTCATCAGGTAACGCACCACCATTTGTGTCGCAAAGAGCAACTAAATCCGCTCCAGCTGCCATTGAAGTTTGAATAACTTCAAGTGCGTACGCCCGATTAGATCGAAAACCAGCAAAGAAATGTTCTGCGTCTAAAAATACTCGCCGGCCATGATTTTTTAAATGTGTAATCGTGTCCCGAATCATCGCTAGGTTTTCGGCTAAATCCGTTTTCAATGCAAGGTCCACATGAATGTCATGAGATTTTGCTACAAGAGTGACAATCGGGGCCTCTGAATCAAGAAGTGCAGTGACTTGTGGGTCATCGCCAGCTTTCACTAGCGGTCTACGTGTGGCACCAAAAGCTACAAATTGTGCATTTTTAAATTTAATCTCTTTGGCGACTCGAGCAAAAAATTCAGTATCTTTTGGATTTGCGCCAGGCCAGCCACCTTCAATAAACCCAACTCCCAAATCATCAAGATGCTTGGCAATGGTCAATTTATCTTGGACCGAAAGATTTAGCCCCTCTTGCTGCGCGCCATCACGCAATGTTGTGTCATAGATATGAAATGAGTCTGGGGAAGTTAATGGACTCATGAGATAACTTTGCTCATCCAACCATGTGTATCGGCTTGTGAACCATGTTGTATTCCAAGTAAACGCTCACGCAATGCCAAAGTTATTGGGCCAGGTTGCCCATCCCCGATCTGCCAATTTCCATTTGCACTCTTAGCTTCACCGATTCCAGTAATGACCGCTGCGGTTCCGCAAGCAAAAGTTTCCGAAATCTCACCACTTGCAGCACCTGATCGCCAATCTTCAACATTGATCATTACTTCTTCAACTTTAAATCCAAGATCATCTGCAACAGTTAACAATGAATCACGCGTAATTCCGGGAAGTAAGGTGCCAGTCAGTGATGGAGTAACGATGCGGGCATCTTTGCCTTTTCCTTTAACAAAGAAAAGGTTCATGCCACCCATTTCTTCAATCCATTTGCGCTCTACAGCATCAAGCCAAACAACTTGATCACAGCCCTCTTTTGCGGCAGCTCTTTGGGCTAATAATGAAGCTGCATAATTTCCACCGCATTTTGCTTCACCGGTTCCACCTTTTGACGCGCGTACATATTCATTTGATATCCACACTGATACGGGTTTTTTGGGATTGAAATAGGCGGCGGCTGGTGTTGCAATAATTAAGAAAGTTGCTCTGCTTGATGGACGAACTCCTAAGCCAACTTCACTTGCGATCATGAAGGGGCGAATGTAGAGCGACTCACCTGGATTGTTTGGCACCCATCCAGCATCAGCTTTTACTAATGCTTCAACTGCAGCGACAAAATCTTTAACTGGAAGTTCTGGGAGTGCAATGCGTGCAGCACTGCGCGCAAATCTCGCCGCATTTGCATCTGGGCGAAATAAAGAGATTGCACCATCTGGTTGGCGATATGCCTTCATGCCTTCAAATATCTCTTGACCATAATGAAAAACCATTGTCGCTGGATCTAAAGTAAGTGGCGCATATGCGGTCAAGCGAGCATCATGCCAACCTTTTTCATCGTTCCATTCTGCAATAAACATATTGTCGGTGAAATACTTTCCAAATCCAGGTTGAGCCACTCGCGCAACACGTTCTGCATCGGCCACCGGGTTAGGGTTTGGATTTATCGTGATCTGCATGAGCTCTCCTTATTTATCACTATCAGGCAAGTGCTGCAGTGATTGCATCACCGATCTGTGAAGTGGAACGATCTGAACTTCGTGATTTCAAATCTGCGGCAACGGCGGCTTCGACTTTTGCGCCAGCCTCTGTGTAGCCAAGATGATTCAATAACATCGCAACCGAGAGAATTGTTGCTCTTGGATCTGCAATTCCTTTGCCGGCAATATCAGGAGCAGTTCCATGTACCGGTTCAAACATCGAAGGAAATGCGCCTGTTGGATTGATGTTTCCACTGGCTGCTAATCCAATTCCGCCACAGACGGCAGCTGCAATATCGGTCAAGATATCGCCAAATAAATTGTCAGTGACTACGACATCAAATCTGCCTGGGTTTGAAACAAAAAACATTGAAGCGGCATCGACATGGATGTAATCAGTTGAAATACCAGGATACTCTTTTGCAACTTCATTAAATGTCCGAGTCCATAATGATCCAGCGCGTACTAAAACATTATTTTTATGAACCAATGTTAATTTCTGTCGCTTGCGAGTTCCGGCTAATTCAAATGCATAACGAATGGTGCGCTCTACGCCATGGCGAGTATTAAGACTCTCTTCAGTAGCAATTTCCTGAGCTGTACCTTCAGCTAAAACTCCACCTGCTCCAACATAGGGTCCTTGAGTTCCTTCACGCACAACCACAAAGTCAATCTCATCTTTAGTTGCAAGAGGTGATTGAACATTTGGATATAGGCGAGAAGGACGCAAATTTATGTAATGATCAAATGCAAACCGGATTTTTAAAAGAATTCCACGTTCAAGAATTCCACTAGGCACAGATGGATCTCCAATTGCGCCTAATAAAATTACATCGCATTTAGCTAGATCGCTCATCACGCTCTCTGGTAAAACTTCTCCCGTGCGATGCCACAAGCCAGCGCCAAGATCAAAATTATGACGTTCAAAAGAAACGCCAATTTGAGTTCCGATTTTATCGAGAACTTTCAATCCCTCAGCAACAACTTCAGGACCAATTCCGTCGCCACCGATTACTCCTAATTTGATCTCTTTCATGGCAACTACACCAATGTCACAAATCTGGCTTTAGCATCAGTTTCTTTTGCAACTTTTGCTAACAAGTCTGCAGGTATCACTGAATCAACTGTAAGTACCATCAATGCTTCGCCACCGCGCTCATCACGTGCAACTTGCATGCCAGCGATATTGATTTTCAATGCGCCTAACGCATTGCCTACAGCGCCAACGACACCAGGACGATCGGTGTAACGTAAAAACAACAAGTTTTCAGCGGTTGCAAGATCAAGATCATAATTGTCAATCTTGATAATCTTTTCAATACGGCGAATGCCCATCAAAGTTCCGCTAACAGCAACTCTGCTTCCATCTGCAAGCGCTCCACATACTTCGACCATGTTTCGGTGGTCTGGGCTATCTGTATTTGTAGTGACAGTAGCTGTTAAGCCGCGATCACTAGCAAGTCCAGGGGCATTTACATAGGTAACATCATTCACGCCTGTTGCACTTAATACGCCACGCAATGCACTAGTTGATAAGACTGAGCAATCCTCGGATGCAATTTCACCAAAGACACAAACTTCTACGGAAACTGGTGTTTCGCCAGAGATCCCAACTAAAACTTGCGCCAATTTTTCGACTAAAGGAAGAGCAGGTCGTAGCACTTCAGCAATTGCGCCACCTTTTACGTTGACAGCATCAGGAACCAACTCTCCTGCAAGAGCTTTACGAACTGAAACTGCAACTGCAATTCCAGCACGTTCTTGGGCTTCATCAGTTGAAGCACCTAAATGTGGAGTTGCAACAACTTGATCCAATTGAAACAAAGGTGAATCAACACATGGTTCAGTTGAAAATACATCTAGACCTGCACCGGCTACGCGGCCTGATTTGATCGCCTCATAAAGTGCTTCCTCATCAAGTACTCCCCCGCGGGCAGCATTAATAATGCGCACAGTCGGCTTAACTTTCTTAAGTGCTTCAACACCAATTAAGTTTGCAGTCTCTTTGGTCTTTGGAAGGTGGATAGTTATGAAATCTGCTTCTGCAAGCAAAGTATCAAGATCAACTAAGCGAACATCCAATTGGGCAGCACGCGCCGGTTGTAGATAAGGATCATATGCAATCACATTCATACCAAAAGCTTGCATGCGATGTGCAACTAATTGACCAATTCTTCCAAAGCCAACAATTCCTAATGTCTTTTCAAATAATTCAGCACCGGTGTACTTTGAACGCGCCCATTTACCAACCCGAAGTGCTGCGTGTGCTGGAGAGATGTGGCGAGCTGAAGCAAGCAAAAGCGCAATTGCAAGTTCCGCTGCTGAAACAATATTTGAAGTTGGTGCATTAACCACCATAACTCCAGCAGCAGTTGAGGCTGGAACATCAACATTATCTAGTCCCACACCTGCACGAGCAATAACTTTTAAACCTTTTGCAGCAGCAATCGCTTCAGCATCCATCTTTGTGGCTGAACGAATTAATACTGCATCTACCCCGGCCGCAAGTGCAGGCAATAATTCTGCCCGATTTGCTCCATCACAGTTTCGAATCTCGAAATCAGGACCCAGTGCATCAACTGTTGCCGGACTTAACTCTTCTGCAATTAAGACAACAGGTTTAGCCACGCGCAGCCGAACCTTCACGGTAATCATCAGAGGATTTAACCCATGACATCATCGCGCGAAGTGAGCGTCCAACTGCCTCGATTGGATGAACTTCACCTTTTGCGCGAAGCGCTTTAAATTCAGGTGCTCCGGCATCTTGATCTGCAATAAATCTTGCCGCAAATGAGCCGTTTTGAACATCTTTCAAAATAGCTTTCATATTTTCTTTAACATGAGGATCAAGCACGCGTGGACCTGAAACATAATCGCCGTATTCAGCGGTATCTGATACTGACCAACGTTGTTTAGCGATTCCACCTTCGTACATAAGGTCAACGATTAATTTCAATTCATGTAAACATTCAAAGTAAGCAACTTCTGGTTGGTAACCAGCTTCAATTAAAGTTTCAAAACCATATTGAACTAATTGAGAAGCGCCACCACAAAGTACTGCTTGCTCACCAAATAGATCTGTTTCGCACTCTTCAGTGAAAGTGGTAAGAATTCCACCAGCGCGAAGTCCACCAATTGCTTTTGCATATGAAAGCGTTAATGGCCAAGCTTTTCCGGTTGCATCTTGTTCAACTGCAACAATTACAGGAACTCCGCGACCAGCTGAGTACTCACGCCGAACTAAATGTCCTGGGCCCTTTGGCGCAACCATACAAACATCTATTTCAGCACCAGGCTTGATGTAACCAAAACGAATATTAAATCCATGACCAAAGAAAAGTGCCGAACCTGGTTTTAGATTTGGCGCAATTGAATCATTGTAGATATGGCGTTGCACATGATCTGGTGCAAGCAACATGATTACATCTGCTTCTTTAACTGCATCTGCGACGCTAACAACGCGTAAACCTTCTGCCTCTGCTTTAGCGCGAGATTTTGATCCTTCAGCTAAACCAACGCGCACATCTACGCCACTGTCGCGCAAGCTAAGTGCATGGGCATGGCCCTGTGAGCCGTAACCAATTACCGCAACCTTTCGTCCTTGAATAATGGATAGGTCGGCATCGTCATCGTGATACATAGTTGCCACAGGAGCACTCTCTTTCTAGTTAGTTCTGGACTGGGTTTTCCTATATGAATCGGGCTATATCGTACGCCCCATCGCGACTAGCCCGGACTGCGTTAATTCGAGGATTCCAAAGGGCTCAAGGGCGTTTGCAAGGGCTTCGATCTTGGCTGAAGTATCAGTTAGAGAGACGATTGCCGAGGTTGAGCCCATTTCAGCCACTTTTGCTCCGTGCTCGCTCACCAATGCCAGTAACTTCTCTTGGTTGGCGGATGTGACTGAGACCCGCACAAGTAATAGTTCAATCTGAATTGAAGAAGTTTCATGCATCTCTTCAATTGCAATTACGTTGACCAATTTATCTAGTTGCTGAATAACTTGATCAAGTGCATGACCTTCAAGGCTTACAACGATAGTAATTCGGGAAATTTCTGGATCTTGAGTTGGCCCTACAGATAAGCCTTCAATGTTGTAACCGCGACGGGAGAAGAGTGCAGAGACGCGCGCTAAAACTCCAGATCGGTTTTCTACTAATACTGAAATTATGTGGGAGGTGCGCTCTAGTTTCACTAGAGTTCCTGCGAATCCCAGTCGGGCGCAAGTTCGCGCGCAACCATAATATCATCATTAGATGTTCCCGCAGCAACCATCGGCCAAACCATCGCGTCTCTAAAAACTCCAAAATCAACTACAACTGGTTGGTCATTAATTGACATCGCTTTTTCAATTGTTTTATCAACATCTTCGGGACGTTCGCAACGCAATCCAATACAACCCATTGCATCTGCTAATTTTGTAAAATCTGGAATTCGCTTCGAGTGCAGATCGGTATTTGAATAACGCTCGTTGTAGAACAAAGTTTGCCATTGACGAACCATGCCAAGACTTTCATTATTTATAACTGCAACTTTGATCGGAATGTTATTTAGTGCACAAGTAACTAATTCTTGATTAGTCATTTGGAAGCAACCATCGCCATCAATTGCCCACACGGTGGTATCTGGTGCGCCGACTTTCGCTCCCATCGCTGCAGGAACTGCGTAACCCATCGTTCCTAAGCCTCCAGAGTTAAGCCAAGTGCGTGGTTTCTCATATGAGATAAATTGTGAAGCCCACATTTGGTGCTGACCTACTCCCGCGGTAAAGATCGTATCCGGACCAGAGATCTTTCCTAATCTTTCAATTACATATTGCGGTGAAAGCGCGCCATCTTTAGGAATGTCATATCCAAGTGGGAAAGTTGAACGCCAAGAATTAACTTGTTTGATCCAAGCCGTGAAATCTGGACGAGCTTTTGCATATTGAGCCTTTAATGCAGGCAACAGTAAGGAGATCGTATTTCTTACATCCCCAACAATTGCAACGTCAGCTTTACGATTTTTTCCGATTTCAGCTGGGTCGATATCGGCGTGAATAACTTTCGCACCAGGAGCGAATGTTGAAAGCTTTCCAGTAACGCGATCATCAAAACGTGCGCCCAAAGTTATTAATAAATCTGATTTTTGCAGTGCAGTAACAGCAGCAACGGTTCCGTGCATGCCAGGCATACCTAAATGAAGCGGATGACTATCAGGGAAAGCACCGCGCGCCATCAAGGTTGTCACAACTGGAATTCCACTTGCTTCGGCGAGTGCAAGTAATTCGCGGTACGCATTTGCTTTTATTACTCCTCCACCGACATATAGAACTGGCCTGGAAGATTGCACAATTAACGCTGCGGCATCATCAACATCACTTTGTTTTGGTTGCGAATGATCGCGATAACCTGGAAGTGAAATAGAGGTTGGCCACTTGAAAGTAGTTTCGGAAGTCAGTGCATCCTTTGCAATATCTACCAGCACAACTCCGGGACGACCCGTCGCGGCGATGTGAAATGCTTCCGCAATCGCCTGTGGAATATCTGCTGGATTTGTTACTAAATAATTATGTTTTGTAATTGGCATCGATATTCCGCGAATATCTGCTTCTTGAAATGCATCAGTACCAATTGCACCTGATGGAACTTGGCCAGTAATGGCAACCATGGGAACAGAATCCATCTGCGCATCTGCAATTGGAGTGACTAAATTTGTCGCACCAGGACCTGAGGTCGCTATGCAAACACCGACTCGACCTGTTGCTTGCGCATAACCGGTTGCCGCATGACCAGCTCCTTGTTCGTGACGAACCAGAATGTGGCGAATAGTGCTGTCGAAAAGCGGATCGTAGAACGGCAAAATTGCACCGCCTGGAATTCCAAACATCACATCAACGCCAGCGTGCTCCAATGAACGCACGAGGCTAGCTGCCCCATTCATCTTCTTATCGCTCATCCTTCACGCTCCTCTTCTTAAATACTGTCGGTACCTGCAAAAACTCTCCTTTAATGCGAAAACCCTCAGTGTCTGCACTGAGGGGTGGCACACGATCCAAGAGATGCTAGATCGCGCGCTGTCCTACCACGAGAATTTTTGACATGGCTCTATTCTCCTCTCTTTCCCATATTTTGGTCAACCCCAATTTTTGTGGCCTACCTCATCAACTTAATTAATCGCAGACCGCACCTTTCGAGGCGCTGCCAACCAATTTGGCGTATTTTGCCAAAACTCCGCGGGTATATCTATTTGGTAAGGCCTTAAATGATTTGGCCCGTTCAGCCAGCTCCTCAGGATCAACTAATAAGTCCAAGGTGCGCGCGATGATGTCGATCTTGATTCGATCCCCATCTCTAACAAGTGCAATCGGGCCACCATCAACCGCCTCGGGGGCAACATGGCCAACACATAATCCCGTGGTTCCACCTGAGAAGCGACCATCGGTGAGCAAAAGGACAGATTTACCCAGGCCAGCACCTTTGATTGCGCCAGTGATCATCAACATCTCCCGCATTCCAGGTCCACCTTTTGGACCTTCGTAACGGATCACAACCACATCACCTGATTGGATGGTGCCATCTTCAAGCGCTTCCATTGCGCTTTGCTCGCGTTCAAAAACTCGGGCCGGTCCTTCGAATACATCCACGCCAATTCCAGCAACTTTTGTAACTGCACCTTCAGGTGCAAGTGAGCCGCCAAGGATTGTAATTCCACCGCTTGGTGAGAATGGAGTGCTAGTTGAATAAAGAACTTCTCCATCTGCTTTTTGTGGCGCAAGATTTGCTAAATTCTCAGCCATTGTTTTCCCGGTAACAGTTAAGCAATCTCCGTGCAAAAGTTTTGCATCAAGGAGTGCGCGTAACACAACTGGAATTCCGCCGACTTTATCTACATCACTCATTACAAATTTACCGAAAGGCTTTAAATCTCCGAGTAATGGAACTTTGGATCCGACGCGGTGAAAATCATGTAATTCCAAATCAACATCTGCTTCATGTGCCATGGCTAAAAGATGGAGCACGGCATTTGTGGAACCACCAAGTGCCATAACAATTGTGATTGCATTTTCAAAAGCACGTTTTGTCATAATGTCGCGGGCGGTAATTCCTTGACGAATTAATTCAACAACTGCTTCACCAGATTGACGTGAGAAGTTTTCACGTCGACGATCTACCGCTGGTGGTGCGGCTGATCCTGGTAATGACATTCCAATTGCTTCAGCAACAGATGCCATCGTGTTTGCGGTGTACATCCCGCCACATGCACCTTCTCCTGGACAAATTGCGCGCTCAATCCGATCTACTTCATCGCGGGTAATTAATCCACGTGCGCAAGCCCCAACTGCCTCAAATGCGTCAATCAGGGTCACATCTTTTCCATCAACATTTCCTGGCAAAGTTGTTCCTGCATAAATAAAAACACTTGCCACGTCAATTCGCGCAGCCGCCATCATCATACCCGGAAGTGATTTATCGCAACCAGCTAATAAAACCATTCCATCAAGTCGCTCTGCTTGCATTACTGTTTCGACAGAATCGGCAATTACTTCACGAGAAACTAGTGAGAAGTGCATTCCTTCATGTCCCATTGAAATTCCATCAGAAACCGAAATAGTTCCGAATTGCATCGGAAAACCACCAGCCGCATGTACCCCTTCTTTTGATGCTGATGCAAGTCGATCTAATGAAAGGTTGCATGGAGTGATCTCATTCCATGAAGATGCAATTCCGATTTGTGGCTTTACCCAATCAGCATCACCCATTCCCACGGCTCGCAACATTCCACGTGCAGGAGAACGCTCAAGGCCATCGGTAACCATTCCTGATCGAGGCTTCATTGGGTTAGAGTTAGTAGTCTGGCTCATAGTGCTCATACTATAAGCAACAAATTGGAAAGCAGCCAAAGAGATGAGTTTCGCCCAACCACCAACCCAAACTCCAGATCCAACTAGATGGAGGGCCCTATTTGTAATCGCAATCGCCCAGTTGATGGTGGTGCTTGACTCCTCAATCGTAAATATTGCAATACCCAGTGCCAAAATTGATTTAGGAATCACTGATGCAAATCAAAGTTGGGTGGTAACTTCTTACACTCTTGCTTTTGGCTCTTTGCTGCTTCTCGGCGGTCGAATCGCCGATTTTATTGGACGGAAGAAAAGTTTTATTATCGGCCTGCTTGGTTTCGCTGGTGCATCAGCACTTGGAGGAATAGCACAATCACAGGAGATTTTGTTTGCTTCCCGCGCGCTGCAAGGTGCATTTGGGGCGTTACTGACGCCATCAGCGCTTTCGCTAATTAACGTAACATTTTCCATTCCTAAAGAGCGGGCAAAAGCATTTGGTGTTTATAGTGCCATTGCCGGCGGTGGCGCTGCGATTGGGTTGATTCTCGGTGGCACTCTTACTGAATTTGCTTCATGGAGATGGTGTCTCTGGGTCAATGTTCCAATCGCAATTACCGCTGCCCTTCTTGCCTATCCTTTCGTGCACGAATCAAAAGCTGGAGGAGATCACTCTTATGATCTACCTGGGACGATCACTGCAACACTTGGTTTACTTAGTTTGGTATATGGATTTACGCAAGCGGCGAAGGTTGGTTGGGCAACAGGTTCAACTCTTTCCTTCCTTGGCATCGCCGCCATCTTACTGTTTGTTTTTTTCATAATTGAAAAAAATGTTAAAAATCCGCTGCTTCCGTTACGCATTATCACCGAAAGAAATCGTGGTGGTTCATATCTTGGTTCAATGATGGTTGGTGCTGGTTTATTTTCGATGTTCTTATTTCTCGGCTTATACCTCCAAGTAATTATGGGATATTCACCACTTAGGACTGGTTTTGCTTTTTTGCCGTTCTCGCTCGGAGTAATTGCATCTGCAGGAGTCGCCACTCAACTATTACCTCGCGTCGGGCCAAAGCCGTTGATTGTTTGGGGATTAATTCAAGGATCAATTGGATTACTGCTTTTATCAACTATTACCCCGGATACAAGTTATACGACACATGTACTTCCAATGTTAGTAATAATAAGTACTGGCATGGCTTTAGTTTTTATTTCAATTTCAACAACAGCACTCCATGGAATCGGTGGGCGTGATTCTGGAGTAGCAAGTGCTGCACTCAATACCAGTCAACAGGTTGGTGGATCTCTTGGCACTGCTTTGTTAAATACCATCGCGGCAACTTCCGCTGCAAATTACCTAATAACCCATCCTGAATTAGGAGATAAAGCGCAATTTTTTGCTTTAACCCACGGTTACACCACTGCATTTAAAACTGGTGCTACCTTCTTGCTTATCGCAGCAGTGGTGATGGCAGTACTTTTAAAAATTGGAAAAGAATCCCTAGCCGAAAAAGCTTAGCTCTGTCCTAATAAGCCAAGTAGGAGCTCACGTACCCGCGCTGCATCTGCTTGGCCTTTAGTATCTTTCATAACTGCGCCAATTAATGCACCTGCCGCTGGAATATTTCCATCTCTAACTTTTTGTGCTGTTTCTGGTTGCGCTGCGATTGCACGTTCAATAGCTCCAACTAACTCCCCTTCATCAGATACAACTTTGATTCCACGTGCGGCGATGACCTCTGCAGGACTTCCCTCACCAGCTATTACACCTTCAACTACTTGTCTAGCTAATTTATCTGTTAAATCACCAGCTGCTACTAAAGCAATAATTTCGGCAACATCTTTTGGAGTGATCGGCATTTCAACAACTTCAACTTCGCGCTCATTTGCAACTCTTGAAATTTCTCCTAGCCACCAAGTTCGTGCTTTAGTTGGGTCTGCACCTTCCGCAACTGTTTCTTCAACAACTCCAACGACCCCTGCGTTAATCATCGCGGCCATCTCTTTATCGGGAACTTGCCAAAGTTGTTGCAATCTTGCTCGATGCGCAGAAGGTCGCTCTGGGAGTTGGGCTCTTAATTGCTCGATCCATTCTGCGGAAGGTGCAACTGGTAATAAATCTGGTTCAGGGAAATATCGGTAATCCTCCGCTTGTTCTTTTGAACGTCCAGAGCGAGTAGTTCCGGAATCTTCCTGAAAATGGCGCGTCTCTTGTACTACGTGCTCCCCTGCTTCAAGTCTTTGCGCATGACGATGCATCTCGCTAGTTATTGCGCGTTCTACTGAACGAAGTGAGTTCACATTTTTGGTCTCACTTCGAGTACCAAGTTTTCCACTTCCGCGAGGTGACAATGAAATATTTGCATCGCAACGAAGCGAGCCTTGTTCCATCTTTACATCGCTAACGCCAAGTGCTCGCAAAATATCTCGTAACTCTTTTACATACGCCTTCGCGATTTGTGGTGCATAACTTTCAGTTCCTAAAACAGTTTTAGTAACAATTTCTACTAGTGGGATGCCAGCTCGGTTGTAATCCAAGAGTGAATATTCGGCGCCGTGAATCCGACCTGTCGCTCCACCAACATGTAAAGATTTTCCAGTGTCCTCTTCCATGTGGACCCGTTCTATTTCAATTCGAAAAGTTTTCATACCTTCTGGAGTTTCATACTCAACATCTAAATAACCATCAGTACAAATCGGTTCGTCATATTGAGAGATCTGAAAATTCTTGGGCATATCTGGATAGAAATAATTTTTACGCGCAAAACGTGACCAAGGAGCTATCGAACAGTTAAGTGCTAACCCAATCAATATGGTGCTTTCAATTGCGCGTTCATTCACAAATGGCAATGCGCCGGGCATTCCTAAGCAGACTGGACATACTTGGGTATTTGGCTCAGCACCAAATTCAGTTGGGCAACCACAGAACATTTTGGTTTTAGTTCCAAGTTCAACATGCACTTCAAGACCCAGGGCTGGCTCGTATTTTTCAATTACCTCTTCATAGCTCAACATCTTTATGCACCTGCCGCAGAAATTAATTTAGGTGCCTTAGTAGTAAGCACTCCACCCCATTTTGCTGCTAACTCGCGCTCGAGGGCTGCCCCGACTTGATACAGGCGATCATCTTTCATTGCCGGTGCAATAATTTGAAAACCTACGGGCAATCCTTCAGATAGACCAGCAGGAAGGGACATTGCGGCAACTCCGGCAAGGTTTACTGGAATGGTTGCCACATCACTTAAATACATTGCTACCGGGTCATTACTTTTCTCACCGATCGGAAATGCAACTGTTGGCGTTGTAGGTGAAACTAATATATCTACTGATGAAAATGCTTTAGCAAAATCTTGGGTGATCAATGTTCGAACTTTCTGGGCGCTTCCATAATATGCGTCGTAATATCCGGCAGAAAGTGCATAAGTTCCAAGAATAATTCGACGTTTTACTTCACGTCCAAATCCTGCCGCACGAGTCATACTCATAACCTCTTCAGCACTACGTGACCCATCATCTCCAACACGTAATCCATATCTCATCGCATCAAAACGGGCTAAGTTTGAAGAAGCTTCACTTGGTGCAATCAGATAGTAAGCAGCTAATCCGTAATCAAAATTTGGGCATGAAACCATTTCAATTGTTGCGCCTTGGCTACGCAAAATTTCAAGGGATTCTTCAAATCTTTCACTAACTCCACTTTCATAACCATCACCAGACAACTCTTTAATTACTCCAATTTTCATGCCTTTTACATCTGCACGTTTTGCGGCGGCAACTACAGGTGGAGTTGGAGCATTAATACTTGTTGCATCGTAATCATCATGGCCGGCAATAACTTCATGTAGCAATGCGGTATCTAAAACAGTACGTGCGCAGGGCCCAACTTGATCCAATGAAGAAGAGAATGCGACGACTCCATATCGAGAAACACCACCGTAAGTTGGTTTCACTCCGACAGTGCCAGTTAGTGCTGCAGGTTGTCTGATCGATCCACCAGTGTCGCTACCAATCGCAAGAGGTGCTTCAAATGCCGCAAGTGCTGCTGCTGAACCTCCACCAGAACCGCCAGGTATCCGCTTTAAATCCCAGGGATTTTGAGTCGTACCGTATGCAGAGTTCTCGGTTGATGATCCCATCGCAAACTCATCCATATTTGTCTTGCCAAGAATTACCACACCCGCAGCCCGTAATTTTTTTACAACTGTTGCACTGTAAGGCGGGCGCCAACCTGCTAATATTTTGGAACCACAAGTTGTCGGAATTCCTTCTTGCGCCAAAATATCTTTAAGCGCGAGTGGAACACCGGCAAGTGGTCCTAAATTTTCGCCCTTGGCTCGCGCAGCATCAACTTGATCGGCTTGAGCCAAAGCGCCATCTGTATCTACAAATAAAAATGCCTGCACCGCTTTATCTACTTTTGCAATTTGATCCAGGTGCGCTTGGGTTACCTCACGTGCAGAAACTTCCTTCTTAGCCAAGCTTTCTGATAATTGCGCTGCACTCTTGTAAATTAAATCACTCATGCTTCTTCACCTAAAATTTGTGGAACTCTAAATCGATCATCTTCACTTGCTGGTGCTCCCGATAAAGCATTTGCTGGAGTTAAACCTGGACGAACCACATCTGGACGGGTCACATTTACCAATGCGAGTGGATGTGAAGTTGGTACTACATCACTTTTTGCTGCCTCTTGGACTCTGGCAACGGCACCTAAAATCGCTTCCATCTCGCCCGCTAATTCAGCGATCTCATTAGCACTCAAGTCCAGACGGGCTAATTGCGCAATACGCGCTACTTCTTCATTTGAAATCCGGGACATATTCCCAATCCTACCCGCGTCTTACTCGCGGATCTGACCGCTACCAGTCACAATCCAAGTAGTAGTAGTCATCTCTTCGAGACCCATCGGTCCACGTGCGTGAAGTTTCTGATTTGAGATACCGATCTCAGCGCCAAAACCCATCTGCTCTCCATCGGTGAACCTCGTGGATGCATTTACCATAATCGCAGCCGCATCTGCATTGGCAATAAAAGCCGCCGCAGTGCTTGGTGATTCAGTAACAATTGATTCAGTGTGCTGGGTTCCATATTTATTTATATGGTCATTTGCGTTTTGCCGGTCAGTCACTATCCCAACATTCATTTCTAATGTTCCATACTCTGTTGACCAATCTCCTTCACTTGCCAATACCATTTCCACACCACAACTTTTGGCAATCTCGATTGATTTAGCATCGCCATGCAAGTGGACACCTTGCTCAGCCAATGCCTTCAATGCCAATGGTAAAAATTCAGCAGCCACGGCTTCATGAACTAATACAGTTTCAGCTGCGTTACAAACACTTGGTCTATGACATTTTGAATTAATAAGAATTGGTATCGCCTTATTAAAATCTGCGTCCTTGTCGATGTAAACATGACAAACACCTGCACCAGTTTCAATTGTAGGCACTGTTGACTCATCAACAACTGTTCTGATTAATGCAGCACTTCCGCGCGGAATTACTAAATCAACTAATCCACGGGCGTTTAATAATTCACGGACAGTTGAGCGATCATGTGATGAAACTAATTGCACAATATCTGCTGGAAGGCCTACAGATGTGATCGCACTTCGCATTACATTGACCAACACTTCATTACTTTTTGCGGCAGTTGATGAGCCGCGCAATAACGCCGCACTTCCAGCCTTAATTAAAATCACTGCTGCATCAACAGTCACATTTGGTCTTGCCTCATAAACCATTCCCACAACCCCAAATGGCACAGCAATTTGTTTTAGATGCAATCCATTTTCGAGAGTACGTTCTCGAATCACTCGACCAATTGGATCAGGAAGCGCGGCTATCTGACGTGCGCCATTTGCAATATCCGCAATTCTTTGGGGGTTCAATTTCAATCGATCAATTAAAGAGTCGCTAATTCCGTCAGCTTTTGACTTAAGTACATCCTCATTATTCGCCGTCAAGATTTCACTCTCATGCGCGAGTAGATGTTCTGCTATCGCATTCAATGCCCGGTCTTTGTCTTCACGCTTTGTGGCAGCCAATATTCGTGCCGCTGATCTAGCAGCAGTGGCCAGAGTTTCAATCTGCGTGGTCATGGGATCAGCCTAACCAACAGTTAAGATAGGGCGCATGAAAATACTTTTGCGTTGGAGCCGGATTGTTGCTATTGGCCTAATCGTAATCTTGTTGGTCGGATTTAGCGGATTGCGAGTCGCCCACTACCCAAACCCTATAGCCACCGTTCGTCTGGGAGTTGCCGCTCCATCTGCGACGCCAAAATTGCTTCCAGCGCATTTGGTCGCACCTGCCTCAGCTCCCACCCAACTTCAAGTTATGCAAGAAGAGATGCCTTTTGGAGTGCTTTTCAATGGTCGCCAAATTGAATTTGAAAAATTTTTAAAGCAGACAAAGGCGAATGCTTTTTTGGTGATGCGAAATGGCACCATCACATATGAGTGGTACAACAAAAAATTTACCCCCAAATTTCAATTTCCGTCCTACTCTGTCGCGAAAACTTTAACTTCTTTAATGATTGGAAAATTAATCTCTGAAGGTAAAATAAGTGAGATTGATACTTTCATTAAGTACTTTCCAGAGTTATCTAATGGAACATCTTTTGACAAAGTAACCATCGGCCAACTTCTGGATATGCGTAGTGGTGTCGGAGTCAGCGACAACTACCCAACAGGACCATCTGGTTGGGGTGTTGCAATTGCTCAGATGTATGCCTCCACAGATATTCCGTGGTTTATGGGCAATAACCGTAAGATGAGTTTTGATCCTGGCACTGACGCCGAATATCGAAGTGTCGATACTCAAATGCTCGGCATGATTATTAAAAAAGTCACCGGTGGAAAAGTTGCCGATTACTTCTCTACTAATTTTTGGCAACCAATCGGAGCAGAAAGCCCAGCAACTTGGAATGTTGATCACATCGGCGGTCAAGAAAAAACTTTCTGTTGCTTTAACGCTACAGCTCGAGATTATGCCCGCATCGGTAATCTTTTAGCTATGGGTGGATTTGTCGGAGATAAACAATTAGTTACCACCTCATGGATTACTCGCTTATCAAATCCAGTGGAAAAACTAGATCATAATTGGGGATACGGTGCACAGATTTGGCACCCATATCCTGGTTCCCTAATGATGCTGGGATTGCATAGTCAATTTGTTTATGTAGTTCCTAAGACGAGAACGGTAATCGTAAAATTGAGTGACAGTTTGGTGGATGCCGATGAAGAGCCAACTGCGGCAATTTTGGAAGCCCTTGCTTACAAAATTAATTAAAGTAATGACAGGTCGTCGCGATGTACCAATTCACGTTCGTACTCTGCACCCAAAGATGCACCTAGCTCTTTAGTTGATTTGCCAAGTAGTTGTGGAATTTCATCAGCATCAAAAGCTACTAAGCCACGGGCGATTACTTTGCCTTCTGGCGAAAGTAAATCGACAGGGTCGCCAGCAGAAAAATCTCCTTCAACTTTAGTAACGCCTGCTGGAAGTAATGAAGTGCCGCGTTCACGGATTGCGGTCGTAGCGCCAGCATCCAAATGTAACTTTCCTTTTGGTGAAGATGCATGTGCTAACCAAAGTGCACGGGATGGGGTGCGGACACCGTTTGCGTGAAATAAAGTTCCAATCTCTGCACCGCTAACTGCTGCTTCGACGTTCGCAAGAGATGTAAGAACTACTGGAATCCCCGCACTTGTTGCAATACGAGCGGCCTCGACTTTGGTAACCATTCCCCCACTACCAACTCCAGCCGTTCCAGCACCACCAATTTGAAGATCACCAAGTAGTGCGAAATCTCTGACATTGGTTATTTGTTTTGCATTCGCAGAAGTTGGTGGCGCATCATAAAGAGCGTCAATATCTGAGAGCAATATTAATAAATCTGCTTGCACTAAATGAGATACCAACGCAGCAAGTCGATCGTTGTCTCCGAATCTAATTTCTTGAGTCCCTACTGTGTCATTTTCATTAATTACAGGTACTACTCCAAGGGCCAACAGTCGATCAAAAGTACGTTGGGCATTTCGATAATGACTGCGTCTAATCACATCATCACTTGTTATTAAAACCTGTGACGCGGTAATTCCATATCTGGCAAATGATTCGGAGTATCGATAAATCAAAACTCCTTGCCCAACAGATGCTGCCGCTTGTTGTGTTGCTAAATCTTTGGGACGGGTGGTTAGCCCAAGCGGAGCGAGGCCTGCTGCTATTGCGCCAGATGAAACAACTAAAACTTCTACTCCACGTTTTTTCAATATCGCTACGCCGTCAACTAATTTGTCGACTGCACTTATGTCTAGCCCAGCCCCAGCACTTCCGGTCAATGAAGATGAACCAACTTTAAGCACAACACGTTTCGCTTTTAATACTTCATCTCTCAAATCCCGCAAATTATTGGAGGTCATCTTCACCATCACCTAGTAGTAATGCACCAACCTCTTCCCATTCTCCGCCCTCACCAGCACTTCCAGTGCTTCCAGATAAGGCGTGGCGCATATCTAAACGTAAATCTTGTCCTCTTGGCCCAAGCAAAATCTCAGCACCCGCTTCAAGAGTTGGTTCCCAATCAAAACTCACGGCGTCTTCCCCGAGTCCGATTTGAACTTCACTACCTCCACGTGCACCGAGTTTGAATAATTCTTTTTCAACTCCGAGGCGTGCTAATCGGTCAGCTAAGTATCCAATCGCTTCAGCATTGCTGAAATTTGTTTGTCTAACCCAACGCTCCGGTTTAATTCCTTGGACTACATAAATACCAGCAGCATTTTTAAAGGTGCTGAAATCTGATTCATCCACTGCGCGTGGGCGCAAAATAATCCGAATTGGATCTGTACTCTCTTTTGGAGTTCGCTTGATTAATTTTGCCATCGCATAGAGCAAATCATTCAAGCCTTCGTGAGTGGCTGCAGATACTTGATAAACCTCGAGTCCACGTTCGCGCAATGTTTCTTCAACCATGTCAGCCATCGCGCGCCCATCAGGAAGATCAATTTTATTTAGCGCAACAATTCTTGGCCGATCTTCAAGGCCACCATAAAGTGCAAGTTCTGTTTCGATTACATCAAAATCATGGATTGGATCTCGATCAGATTCAAGTGTTCCACAATCCAAAACTTGTACGAGTGCAGCGCAACGTTCGACATGACGTAAAAACTCAAGGCCTAATCCTTTACCTTGGCTGGCGCCAGGAATTAATCCTGGAACATCTGCCACCGTAAAACGGTGTTCGCCTATTTCAACAACGCCCAAGTTAGGGACCAAAGTAGTGAATGGATACTCAGCAATTTTTGGACGTGCAGCAGAGATCGCAGCAATTAATGACGATTTACCAGCACTTGGATATCCAACTAGTGCAATATCTGCAACGCTTTTTAATTCAAGCGATAGATGTGCGCTTTCACCTGGCTCACCAAGTAAAGCAAAACCTGGTGCACGTCTTTTTGAAGAAGAGAGTGCGGCATTTCCTAATCCGCCAGCGCCACCACGTGCAGCAATAAATTTTGTTCCATTGCCCAATAAATCTGCAATGAGTTCTCCATTTGGACCACGAACAACTGTGCCTTCTGGAACTGGAACAATTAAATCTTCTCCATCTGGACCATCTTTGTGTCCACCTTTTCCTAATCGGCCAGATGTTGCACGACGATGAGGGCTGTAATGGAAATCAAGCAAAGTTGTAATGCTTTGATCTACAACCAGAATTACATCGCCACCTCGTCCACCTGTTCCACCATCAGGTCCGCCTAGTGGTTTAAATTTTTCACGATGAACCGATGAACATCCATCGCCACCATTTCCGGCTGTTGCAATTAAAAGCGCGCGATCAACAAAGGTGGTCATTTTGATCGCTCCCTCTCATGAAAATAAAAAAGCGGGTCCGTAATCGGACCCGCTTTTTGAATACGGGTAAATTTATTGCGGAACAACTTTTACAACGCGACGGCCACGAGCTTGTCCGAATTCAACAATTCCTGCAGCAAGTGCAAATAATGTGTCATCTTTGCCACGGCCAACATTTAATCCTGGGTGAAAATGAGTGCCACGTTGACGAATCAGAATTTCACCACTCTTGACGATCTGTCCACCGTAGCGTTTTACGCCTAGGTACTGCGCGTTTGAATCGCGACCGTTACGTGTTGACGAGACTCCCTTTTTACTGGCCATTTGAAAGTTCCCCCAATTCCTATTTCACACCGTTGATGGATGTGACTTTAACGCGAGTTAATTTTGCCCGAAAACCTTGGCGGCGGCGGTAACCGGTCTTGCTCTTGTAACGAAGGATGTCGATCTTTGGACCTTTGATCTCTTCAAGAACTTCGACGCTGACATTAATGCCGGCAGTATCTGTTGTGACTTTTGCACCATCGACGAGCAAGAGGGCTGGCAACTTTATTGTCGCGCCGGTAGCCGCAGCTACCCGATCAACGAGCAGGGTGTCGCCGACCGCTACTTTTTCCTGGCGGCCGCCAGCTTTAACAATTGCATACACGATGGGAACTCCTCTAATTGAAGTGCTAAGGGTACGGATTCACGCACCTTTGGGTCAAACTGAGATCTATTTGCCGGCCAGGCTCATTCTTGGGCCCCAGGAGTGATGATTCCCCCGCTGGTAACCCGGCGACGGCCTCGTCTTGCTGAAGAAACCGGAGCAACTATGGCAACTAGGGGAACTTCAGCCTCGAAATCATCGGAATGATCAGCTGACTCACCCTTCTCGACAGCAGCCACCACCAAAACATCTTCATCCCCGTCATTCTCAGCTCGTTCTTCTTCCGCTTCATCCCGAGCCCCAGGAGTCGCGGCGACTTCATCCCGGCGCAAATTCTCTGGAGAGACCGGAACTGGATCTACATGAATATGAATTCCGCGACCATTGCAGCTTTCGCAAGTAGTTGAGAACGCTTCAATCAATCCTTGTCCAACACGTTTACGGGTCATCTGAACTAAACCAAGTGAGGTTACTTCGGCAACCTGATGCTTAGTTCGATCGCGACCTAAACATTCAGTTAAGCGACGCAATACTAAATCTCGGTTAGATTCAAGAATCATGTCGATAAAGTCAACAACAATAATTCCACCTAAGTCGCGTAAACGAAGTTGGCGAGCGATCTCTTCGGCTGCTTCTAAATTATTCTTAGTAACAGTCTCTTCTAGGTTTCCACCTTTACCAATGAATTTTCCAGTGTTTACATCTACTACAACCATTGCTTCAGTTCGATCAATTACCAGCGATCCGCCTGATGGTAAATAAACTTTTCGATCAAGACCCTTTGCTAACTGCTCATCGATGCGGTGTTCAGCAAATATGTCAGTGTTCTTGTGCCATTTCTCTAGACGAGTTAACAAATCTGGAGCAACAAAGCCTAGATAATTATTAATTTCATCCCAAGCATCTGAACCTTCAACAATTAATTTATTGAAATCTTCGTTGAAGATATCGCGGACTACACGAATATTTAGATCAGGCTCTCCATAAAGTAGTGATGGAGCGGTTGCATTTGAGTCATTTGTTTTCTTCTCAATATCTTCCCACTGTGCTTGTAATCGAGTTACATCGCGAGTTAACTCTTCTTCAGTTGCACCTTCTGCTGCGGTGCGAACAATAACTCCGGCTTCTTCTGGAACTAAGTTTTTCAAAATTGCTTTCAACCGTGTGCGCTCTTGATCAGGCAAACGTCGACTGATACCGCTCATTCCGCCGCCAGGAACATAAACTAAATACCGACCAGGAAGACTTACTTGACTGGTTAGACGAGCACCTTTTTGGCCAATTGGATCTTTAGTTACTTGCACAAGTACCGGTTGCCCGCTTTTTAATGCAGTCTCGATTTTGCGTGGAGTTCCATCAGCTAATCCAGCCGCATCCCAATTCACTTCTCCCGCATACAAAACTGCGTTGCGGCCTTTCCCAATATCAACAAATGCTGCTTCCATACTTGGAAGCACATTTTGTACGCGGCCCAAGTAAACGTTTCCTACATAAGATGCATTTGTATTTCTATTTACATAATGCTCAACTAAAATGTTGTCTTCAATAACTGCAATCTGAGTTCTGTCTCCACTTTGACGGACAAGCATGACCCGATCAACGGATTCACGTCGTGCTAAAAACTCGGCTTCAGTAATAACTGGTGTACGTCGGCGATCAGTACGCTCGCTGCGGTCATTCCTGTCGCGTGAACTGCGATTATTACGGCCACGGCCGTCGCGATTGTCTCTGGAATCGCGATCTCTTTTTGCATCAACACGCGTGACTGGAACTTTGCGTTCCCGAGGTTCACGAACACGAATAGTTGTTACGACGCCATCTTCATCAATACTCTGTCCTGCTGTAACTTCTACATCTGCACCGACAACTCGGCGGCGGCGACGGCGATGAACGCCGCCTTCAGAATTTTCCTCATCTGGATCTGTACTAGTTGACTCACTCTCAACTTGGTTTTCTTCATTACGTCCGCGACCACGTCCGCGACCGCCACGACTTCCGCGGGTACGTCCGCTGCGAGTGCGCTCTGTACTTCCTTCAACTTTTTCGGAAGCCTCACTGCTATCAACGCTATTTGTGGCACTGACAGCACTGACAGCACTGACTTTTTTAGGTGCACTCTTTGCTTTTGTTGGGGCTTGAAATAACGGAACCGGGACTGCCGCGCTGGCTTTCTTCGCCTTAACTGGCGCTGCTGCGCTGCTGGTGCCAACCGGAGTGACGGCTTTTTTAATAGCACTCTTCTTAACCGGAATATCCTTTTCAACCTTGTCGGCTTTAACTGACTTATCAGTTTTACCAGCCGGTTTAAGGGTGGAAGGTGTGATCTTTTTAGACCCACCTTTGCGTGGCGTTGCAGCCATGACATCAACTCTCACGTGCTCCAAATAATTGAAACACTTTTCTAATGTTCTGAATTAACAGAACGAAGCCTGTGGCCCGGAAGTTTCCGGGGGTCGCGCGCCAGCAGATTGATTTAGGGCCAATCCCGGCCGCGCAGGTACCAGTATGGCAGAGGTTTACCGTCTTGAGTAAACGTTTAGTAATAATCCAACCGCTATGAGGGTGGCAAACATGCTCGAACCCCCATATGAGAGGAAGGGCAGCGGCACCCCAGTCATCGGAGCTAGGCCTACCGCCATGCCAATATTTTCAAAGATCTGGAAGCCAAACCATGCCATTACCCCGATACAGAGTAAGCGACCAAAGATGTCATTTGATCTTCTGGCAATGACGAGTGCTCTCCACAAAATGATTGAGTAAAGCGCAAGAATGAAAATACAACCGAGAAAACCTAACTCTTCGCCAGCAACAGTGAAGATAAAATCAGTGTGTTGTTCAGGAACGAATCGTCCATTTGTTTGTGGTCCGTTAAATAACCCTTTTCCGAAAAATCCGCCTGAACCAATTGTGATGCGGGCTTGGCGCAATTGATATCCAGAACTTTGCGGATCAGCAGTTGGATCAACAAATGATTGCAATCGCTTTAATTGATATTCATCTAGCACGCCAATTCTTACTACAACATAGGCACCAATGGCGCTTAAAGATAAAAGTCCAATCGGCCAGCGAGTTTGCGCACCAGATGCTGCAATAATTGTTACAACTGCTGCACTAATAATGACGGTAGTACCAAGGTCTGGCTGTGCAACGATCAGCAGTAATGGAATTGCAGCAACAGCAAGAGCTTGTAATACATCTAACGATGTTGGGTCTTGCGATCCTTCGCGCTTTTCAGCCAAAATCATCGACATTCCTACGATTATTGCAATCTTTGCGAACTCCGCTGGTTGAATTTGTAATCCACCAGGAAGTGCAATCCATGCACGTGCTCCATTAACGGAGTCACCAAACGCTGGAATTAAAACTGCAATTAATCCGATAACTGATAATCCCCACAGGATAGGGGTATAAGCGCGAAGCAATCGGTAATCTATTGACATCGCACCAGCAGCAAGTAGCAATCCAATAACTATATTTAAAATCTGCCGCTTTAAATAAAATTGTGGATCTTCCCCAGCTGAGGCATACCAATCTCGCGTTGCCGCGTAAACCAACAAGACACCAATTCCCAATAAGAGTGATGTTGCTACCAATAATGGCAAATCAAATCTGTCCCTGAGTAATCGAATATTTTTCATTCAGAGATCACGGCCGCTTTTATTTTTAATGGAAGAACTTTTGGCGGCCCTGAGGGGAAAATCGCTGTGGTGCTATCAATTTTGGATCCTTGAATACCGAAGATTGCTTCATAGATTTTCCGAACAGATGGTCCAGAAGTGCCAGAGCCAGTTCCTCCTTGACTTACCATCATTACGACAGCATATTTTGGTTTTTCAGTTGGACCATAAGAGGCGAGCCATGAGGTCGTATCTTTTGCTGATCCATCTAAATTTTTACCGTAAACCTCACCTGTTCCAGTTTTTGCACTTATGGCAACTGGCATTCCATCAAATCGCCATTTTGCCGTTCCATCTGTAACTACAGAACGCAACGCCTTACGAAGAAAATTCATTTCTTTTTTAGAGATAGGCAACTGCCCAATTTTTTCTGGGTTTATCTCTTTTACTTTCTCACCATTTGGTGTTATCACTCCCCAAGCGACTGTTGGCTTCCAAATAGTTCCACCATTACTAATCGCTGCATACATTTGCACCATTTGCAGCGGTGTCATCGTTGTATCTCCTTGGCCAATAGCAAAGTTAACGGCATCTCCTGCGCGAACTTTGTCGCCATCTACACAATTTTCTTTTGCTATCGCAATCAAGTATGGAGTTAATTGAGATTTAGTGGCACGTTTTTGATAATCGCAGAAGTAATTTTTATTTCGCTCGTACCAGTTCGCCCGCCATTGGCGATCTGCTAAACGCCCACTAGATTCAGAAGGTAAGTCAATCCCAGTTTTTTTCCCAATTCCAAAATCCTTTGCGGCGGTATAGAAATAATTTTTTGCTCCGCTTTTAGGTTTCAATCCACCATCTTTAAGCCATTCATCAAAAGCGATTTTGTACCAAAGCGTGTCACAAGAGATTGCAATTCCTTGTTGTAATTTTACTAAACCAACCCCTTTGCTTTCGTAATTTTTAAAGATGCGATTTCCTACTTTGAACTGTGCCGGACAATCGTAAGTACCATTTAAGTCATACCCCGCGCGATCTGCGGCCACAACAGAGACAACTTTGAATGTAGAAGCAGGGGCAAATGTCCCTTGTAAGGCCCGCGAAAGTGCAGGTACAGATTTTGCATCACTATATAAATCAGTTGCTTGCTGTTGTGAGATTCCATTCTCCCAAATATTCGGATCATAAGTTGGGTAAGAAGCCATCGCTAATATGCGTCCGGTTTTAACATCCATAACTATCGCTGCGCCAGAGTCAGCTTTGCGCGCACCCTTTTTATCAACAGTGCCACTCCGAGCACGGTTAATCGCAGCTAGCAACTGCTCCTCTACAACTGCTTGCAATTTTGCATCGATGCTAGTTACTAAATGATCGCCAGAAATCGGTGGATTTTCTTTAAGCACACTTGTTGCGGCTTCGCGCCTGTCCACCACAATTGTTTTCACTCCAGGTGTTCCGCGAAGTAAATCATCGTATTGATACTCAAGTCCGGCTTTACCCAAAACTTCATTTACAAATAGTGGGCGATCACGTTCTTTAAGTAAATCTTTTTCACTGACGGGACCAACATATCCAAGGACGTGTGCTGAGTTTGAACCCTCTGGAGCAGGATAAAAACGAAATCCTTGCGGGCTGGCTTCTACGCCAAAATAGATTTCACTATGTTCAGCAATTTGCAACGCTATATCTTCAGTTGCCGTTAACGTCACTGGAATCGGTTGGTATCTAGAACCATTCCAACACCGGGCTTTCCCCGTCAATTCTGGTGCAATTTTTTCACCACATAACCGGGTTTTTCCGTAAAGGCTTGGGTAATCAACTTTTAACGTCTTGGCTAGTTTGCGAAGAACTGACTCACCTTTGTCTTCTAAACCATCAATTTTTGATCGATCTACTGTAATAACTAGACCCACTTGATTTACCGCAAGTGGCTTCCCACTGCTATCGAGAATCATTCCTCGAATTGCAGGAGTCACTATATTTCGACTCTGAATCTCAAGCGCTGCTGTTTTGTACTTTGGCGCCGCCGCAACTTGTAGGTAGAAAAGTCTGCCAGCAAGTGCGATCATTAAAGAGAATAAAAATATTTGAATAACTATTAATGATAACCGGGAGCGCTCACTCAACTGACACACCTACGCCATCCGCAACTCTTTTTAATTTAATTATCAATGGTGAAATTAACGGTGTAAATACTAAAGACCAAAACACAACCCCTGGAACAGTCTGTGTAAAACCATATCCTTGGTTTGCATTAATTAATGCCCCCGAGATGACAAAAAATATTAATGTGAAAAATATGCCCGCGGTAACCACAACTGTCAATGTCAATGGGGATCTTCTGCTCCCTCGTAATTGCACTCCCAATTCGGAAACACCGTAACAAATCGCAGCAAGCACAAAAGCCCAATGGCCAATTATTCCGATTGAAAGAGGAGAAATATCTAAAATAAAGCCGGCAAGAAATCCTTGCATTGCGGCAAGCCATTGATCCTCAAGAAATGTCCAAGAGATAACAAAAATCAAAAAGATTGATGGATTTGCAAATGGAAAAGCAATGCGAGAAATAACCACCTCTTGAAAAGTTAAAATTAAACCTGCTGAAATTACAAAAAATAAACTTTTTGTCATCTACTGCGTCACATCTGAACTAGTTGGAGTAGGTGCTGGAGCCGGCGTAACAAATACGGTCACAGTCGGAGTTGGGATTGGTTTCGGTGGTGCTGGAAGTAGCGCATCTCGTGGATCAGTTTTGCTTTTACTCACGATTACCGCTACAACTGAAATCCGATTTAAATCAACAAAAGGTTTGACCACAGCGCTCTTCGTAAGCGCACCTGCGATTTGATTTACTTGCGTAATCACTCCAACCGGGACTCCCGGTAAAAAAGGTTGACTATTTGCGCTTCCGCGAGCAACAACTCTTTGCCCTACACGCAAATCAGAGGTTGAATCAAGCAAAATTAATTCGAGATCACTTCCTCCGGTTCCACTGACAACACCTGAAGTTCCAGAACCTTCCAGCCTTACGCCCACTTTAAAAGTTTCATCATCCATAAGTAATGCAACAGATGTACTTTGCGACACCGAAAGGATGCGGGCAACTAAACCGCCTCCTGCAATAATTGACATATCTTTTTTAATTCCATCTGCGCTGCCCACATCTAATTGAATTGTGCGCGAAAAACTTGCGGCAGAGCCAATTGCAATAATTCGAGCTGGCACAATTTTGTATCTACCCGCCCCAGCCAAATCAATCACTGATTTCAAATCTTTAACTTCATTTGTGATGGCATTTTTTCGACTTAACTCTTCTTTAAGTGCCGCGTTCTCTTTTTGCAGATTTGAAATTTTATTGCGAGTGCGCCCTAAACTAAATAAGTCACTCATAAATGTATTAACGGGGCGATAAATTGAATTAAAAACATTTTGAAACGGCGAACTAACAGTTGCTGAAACTTTTCGTAATCCTTCACTTGGTAAATTTCCACGTAAATCTAGGGTAATCAAAAGAAGAGAAGTGATCAGAAGTGCGCTTAAGAAAAAGCGCGAACGAGCCTTATCATTGCTCATGTCCTCACCTCACTAAATAGTGTGAACTTTTCAAACCACAGAATTATTTCGGCTTTTTATCGGCGCGGTTCGGAGATAAGAACTTTCTCGAGAGCTTCAAACTCTTCGATACATCTTCCGGTACCCATTACAACTGCATGTAATGGATTTTCGGCAATATTGACTGCGATACCAGTCTCGTGGCGCAGACGTTCATCTATTCCGTGAAGCAACGCTCCACCGCCGGTAAGTACGATTCCGCGATCCATTATGTCGCCAGATAATTCTGGAGGACAGGTATCAAGTGTGCTTTTCACTGCTTCGATAATTCGAGAAACTGGTTCATCAATCGCTTTACGAATCTCATCTGCAGTAACCAAAATTGTTTTTGGAAGTCCTGATACTAAATCGCGACCGCGAATTTCAGCATCTGGTTCTCCAGCACTTGGGAAAGCAGATCCAATGGATATCTTAATTTGTTCTGCAGTGCTCTCACCTAGTAATAATGAGTACTCGCGTTTTACCCAAGCAATAATCGCTTGGTCTAACTCATCGCCACCAACTCGAATTGATTGGACGGCAACAATTCCACCGAGTGAGATAACTGCGATTTCAGTAGTTCCTCCACCGATATCAACAACCATATTTCCAGTTGGCTCATGGATCGGAAGACCGGCTCCAATTGCGGCAGCCATTGGCTCTTCAATTATGTAAACCTTACGAGCGCCAGCGGCATATCCAGCATCTTTAACCGCTCTTTGCTCGACTCCGGTAATTCCAGATGGCACGCAAACAACTAGTCGAGGCTTGGCAAAGTGGCGACGTTTATGCACTTTCTGAATGAAGTAACGCAACATCCGCTCAGTTGTATCAAAATCAGAGATCACGCCATCTTTTAGCGGGCGAATTGCCACAATATTTCCGGGGGTACGTCCAATCATTTTCTTAGCTTCAATTCCAACAGCAAGAATTCCACCCGTGGTTTGGTTAATTGCCACAACACTTGGCTCATTTAAAACAATTCCACGTCCGCGTACGTAAACCAATGTGTTTGCAGTTCCTAAATCAATCGCCATATCGCGACCCAAGAAAGATAAGTTAGCCGCCATAATTATTTTCCTCCAAAGAAAATTGCTATTTCTCGATTTGCTGATTCTGTCGAATCAGATCCGTGCACTAAATTTTGAACAACTTTTGTTCCTTGGTCGCGTGCTAAATCTCCACGAATGGTTCCCGGAGCTGCAACAGTTGGATCGGTAACTCCAGCAAGCGAACGGAAGCCTTCAATTACCCGTTCTCCTTCTGCGACCATTGCAACAATTGGACCGGAAAGCATAAATTCAACTAAAGGCTCAAAAAATGGTTTGCCTTTATGTTCTGCATAATGCTCTTCAAGTAACGCACGAGTTGAATTCATTAATTTCAAATCGGTGATCTGGTATCCCTTGGCTTCAACCCGGGAAATTACTTCGCCGACTAAGCCTCGACGTACTCCATCTGGCTTAACGAGAATTAAGGTGCGCTCTAAATTGGTACCGGTCATGGGCGCAAGCGTATCGGCTCACCTTCCACTCAGACGAGCCCGGGCCGCCTCGCCCTTTCGTCCCACCACAATCGCCGCGATCCAGAGGCCGGTATAGAGCGCTCCCATCGCGAACATCGCCGTGACCACAAATCCATAAGCGAGCACGCCAACCTGCAGTATTGAGCCAATAATCCAGCCACTTTTGCGCTTCAAAAGGCCGGCCGTCAAAATTAAAAGTAACGCTAATGCCCCTCCAGCCCATAGCCAGATGGCGTCGGCTGAAGACACCGAAGACACCGAAGACACCGAAGACATGGCAAGTAATAATCCAAATGAAAGCGTCAATGCCTCCATCACTAAAACTGTTGCTCCCAAAATTCGCACAATAACCCCTTACTTCTCTCTTTTGAGTAATGCCCTGGCGGCCCCGGCTGTCACGACAGAACCGGTTACGAGTACTCCGATAGAAACATTTGGTTGGCTAGCTTTTTCAACCGCTTCTTGGATCGCAGCAGCAATGGATGGCGCCGCAGATACGGCTCCTTCTTCAAAAATATCAACTGCAATTCGCTTTAAATCTTCGATCGGCATCGCACGAGGAGAAGAATTTCGCGTAACAATAATTTCATCGGCAACTTTAGAGAGTTCATTTAAAAACTTAACTACATCTTTATCACCGAGAATTGCCACAACTGCTATCACTCGATCAAAAGTAAACTCTTCCGCTAACGCTTGCGACAACGCAATTGCACCGTGAGCATTGTGCGCTGCATCAATCATGACTGTTGGATTCCGGCGCATAATTTCAAGTCGGCCAGGAGATGACACATTTGCAAAACCCTCACGAATTACATCACTATCTAGTGCATTTGAGCCACCTCCTAGAAACGCTTCAAGGGTGATTAATGCAACTGCTGCATTTGAACCTTGATGTCGACCATGTAATGGTAAAAATATATCTTCATATGTTCCACCGATCCCTTGGATAGTCAGCAATTGACCCCCAACGGCTAGAGATCGTTTTTCTATTCCAAAATCAAGTCCTTCACGGAGTGGAATCGCTTCCATTTCGGCAGCTTTACGAATTAAAACTTGGGCCGCTTCCATTTCTTGGTGTGCCATAACAACTGGCTTTCCACTTTCAAATATTCCAGCCTTTGTTTCGGCAATTTCAGCAATAGTTTCGCCTAAATACTCTTGATGGTCTAAGCCAATTGGCATCATTACAGCCACATCAGATGAGACAACATTGGTGGCATCCCACTCCCCACCCATACCTGCTTCTAAAACTGCTACATCTATTGGCGCATCAGCAAAAGCCGCAAATGCTATCGCTGTCATTACTTCAAAATAAGAAAGTGGTATGCCTTTGCTATCACTTCGTTGATCAATCAAATCAATATATGAAGCGATATCGTTGTATGTGTAATTAAAAAATGTTGGTGTTATAGGAGTTCCATTTAAAGAGATTCGTTCGAGAGGGCTTTCAAGATGTGGGCTAGTAAATCTGCCAGTCCGAAGTTCAAATGCTTGTAAGAGCGAGTCGATCATCCGTGAAGTACTAGTTTTCCCATTTGTACCTGCAATATGAATTGATCGAAAAGTATCTTGTGGAGCTCCAAGAATATCAACGAGTGCTTTTATGCGATCTAGCGATGGTTCGATTTTACTTTCTGGCCATTTGGCATCTAAAACTTTCATAATCTGAATAAATTTTTCTTCCTCCCGTGTATCCAAACTTTTAGCCATTTTTTTATGAACCTGCTAAAGCGCTAAGCCGCTCGTTGATTCGTGAAATTTCAGCATCACATGTTGCTAGCCGCTCTCTAATTGTGACTACAACCTTCTCGGGCGCTTTCGCCATGAAATCCGAATTTTCTAATTTTGAAATAGCCGTTTCACGATCTTTACTTGCAGTTGCTAGATCTTTAGTTAATCTCGTCCGTTCGGCTATTACATCTACAGTTCCAGATAAATCAAGATCTATTTTTACTGCTCCAACCGCAAGCGATGCAGATGGTGCAAAAGAACTCTCAGGAGGTGATAATTTCAACATGCTTCTGAGTGCTGGTTCAAATTTATTAATACCATCACTCGAAAGATTTACAAAACTTCCTGGAATAAATTGGGTTGGCTTTAACCCTTGGTCACTTCTAAAACGGCGCACCTCTGTAATTACTGCTTTTACTTTATCCATGGCGATGGTTGAAGTTGAATCAATATATGAATTATCTGCTGCTGGCCATTTTGCAATGACAAGTGACTCTCCGCCAGTTAAACGAACCCACAAAGTTTCAGTAATAAATGGCATTGCTGGGTGCAACAACCGCAACAAAGTATCTAAGACATGACCAATTACTGCTTGCGCATGGCTAGCCCCTTCGCCACCTTCTGCTATCGCAGATTTAGATAGCTCTAAATACCAGTCGCAAAAATCATCCCAAGCAAAGTGATACAAAGTTTCACAAGCTCTACTAAATTCAAATTTTTCCAATAATTGATCGACTTCAGCAACTGTTTCATTGCAACGACTCAATATCCAAGAATCAATCGCACTCAATTCACTTGGCTTTGGCAGCGGACGATCAACTGTGGCGCCATTCATGAGTGCAAATCTGGTCGCATTCCATAGTTTTGTGGCAAAATTTCGTGAACCACCAACCCACTCTTCTGCAAGTGCTTGGTCAGTTCCTGGATTTGCACCTCTAGCAAGCGTAAATCTCAACGCATCTGCACCATAGCGATCCATAAACTCAATCGGATCTATCGTATTTCCACGGCTCTTGCTCATTTTCTTACCATTTTTATCACGTACTAATCCATGAAGTGCAATTACATCAAATGGTTGTTCACCATCCATCGCAAATAAACCAAAAATCATCATTCTTGCTACCCAAAAAAATAAAATGTCATATCCAGTTACTAAAACACTTGTTGGATAAAACTTCTTTAGGTCATCACTTTGCTGTGGCCAACCTAATGTTGAAAATGGCCAAAGGGCTGATGAAAACCAGGTATCCAAAACATCTGGATCTTGTTCCCATCCGGCAGGTGCTTTTTCGCCTGGTCCCACAACTGCGACTTCACCATTTGGCCCATACCAAACTGGAATTCGATGTCCCCACCAAAGTTGGCGTGAGATACACCAGTCATGCATGTTGTCTACCCAATCAAAGTATCGCGGTGCTAATTCAGGAGGTTCGATTTTTACTTGACCACTTCGAACCGCATCTCCGGCTGCCTTTGCTAGTGGTGCTACTTTCACAAACCACTGTTTTGAAAGTCTTGGTTCGACAGTTGTTTCGCAACGCGAGCAATGACCAACAGCATGAATGTATGGACGTTTTTCAGATACAACTCGACCTAACTCTTTTAACTTTGCAACTACTGCAACTCGAGCAGCAAACCGATCCATGCCATCAAACTCAGTGCCAGTGCCATCCATAATCCCATGTTCATTCATGATTACTACAAAAGGAACATTGTGACGAATCGCCATTTCAAAGTCATTTGGGTCATGGGCAGCTGTAACTTTTACTGCTCCGGTTCCAAAATCTGGATCTACTAATTCATCAGCGATAATCGGAATCATTCGGTTAACAAGTGGCAATAAAATTTTAGTGCCGATCATTGACTTATAACGTGGGTCATCAGGGTGCACCGCTACCGCACCATCTCCCAGCATTGTTTCCGGTCTTGTTGTCGCAACGGTAATTGTTGCGTCGCCTTCTCCATATTTAATGGATACAAATTCACCTGCATCATCTTGATGTTCTACTTCAATATCTGACAACGCAGTCAAACAACGAGGGCACCAGTTAATAATTCTCTCAGCGCGATAAATTAACTCTTGGTCATATAATTTTTTGAATATTGTGAGAACGGCTTCAGACAAACCGGGATCCATTGTGAACCGCTCGCGACTCCAATCAACGCTGTCACCTAACCGGCGCATTTGATCCAAGATTGCTCCGCCAGATTCGGCTTTCCAACTCCAAACTTTTTCAAGAAATTTTTCGCGCCCTAAGTCATGACGTGATAAGCCATCTGTTGCTAATTGTTTTTCAACAACATTTTGAGTTGCAATTCCAGCGTGATCCATTCCTGGCAACCACAATGCTTCATAACCTTGCATTCGTCGGCGTCTAATTAAAATATCTTGCAAGGTGTGATCGAGAGCGTGGCCAATATGCAAACTACCAGTCACATTTGGCGGCGGGATAACGATACAAAATGGTGGCTTCTCAGAGTTTGCATCTACTTTGAAATAACCGCGTTCTACCCAAGATGCATATAAAGGGGCTTCTATCTCAGCAGGGTCAAAATGTGCTGCTAGTTCATTGCCCTGTCCGCTCATGGGGCAATCTTAGGGCTTAAGCGCTTTTCTCCTGCGCATCGCCGGTACGTGGAATCAAGGTCGGGGCGGCGTGATCAATCACAACCTCTTGGGTCACAATTACTTTTGCAATGTTTTTTGCACTTGGCGCATCAAACATCACTGGTAATAAAACCTCTTCAAGAATTGCACGTAATCCTCGGGCACCTGTTCCCCGCTTGATCGCCAAATCTGCAATTGATGTCAAAGCTTTAGGTTCAAAAGCAAGATCTACATCATCAAGTTCAAAAAGTCGGGCATATTGTTTGATGAGGGCATTTTTTGGTTCTGTCAAAATTCGCATTAAAGCCTCATGGTCAAGGCTGTCAACATTTGTGATTACCGGTAAGCGACCAATAAATTCTGGAATCATGCCAAATTTCAATAAATCTTCAGGCATCACATTGCTAAAAATATCTACTGCTTTGCGTTCTTCAGCGCTTTGCAAGGTCGCATTAAAGCCAAGCCCTTTTGCACCCATTCGTGATTCAATTATTTTTTCTAATCCAGAAAATGCACCACCAACGATAAATAAAACATTTGTTGTATCGATTTGAATAAATTCTTGATGTGGATGCTTTCGTCCGCCTTGTGGAGGAACTGAAGCGGTTGTTCCTTCAATAATCTTTAGCAGTGCTTGTTGCACACCTTCACCAGAAACATCTCGGGTAATTGAAGGATTTTCACTTTTGCGGGCAACTTTATCAATCTCATCTATATAAATAATTCCGCGCTCAGCTCGTTTAACATCAAAGTCTGCGGCTTGAATCAATTTAAGCAAAATATTTTCTACATCTTCACCAACATATCCCGCTTCAGTCAAAGCAGTTGCATCGGCTATAGCAAATGGCACATTTAACATGCGCGCTAAGGTTTGGGCTAATAAAGTTTTGCCACAGCCAGTAGGTCCCAACAATAAAATGTTGCTTTTTGCGATCTCAATTGAATCGTCTTTTTTGCCATCTCCGGCTTGAATTCGCTTATAGTGATTGTAAACAGCAACTGAGAGAGATTTCTTGGCCCGGTCTTGTCCGATTACATATTGATTTAGAAATTCAAAAATCTCATGAGGTTTAGGTAACTCAGTTAAAGTGAAATTTGAACTCTCACTCAACTCTTCAATAATAATTTCATTACAAAGTTCAATGCACTCATCGCAGATATAAACACCAGGGCCCGCGATTAACTTCTTAACCTGCTTCTGGGATTTGCCACAGAAAGAACATTTGAGCAGTTCGCTACTTTCACCGATGCGAGTCATAGATAAATAGTAAATCAAACGCAACTTTTAAGCGCTGCTTTTAGGGCAAATCCCGTTCGCTCTGAGCGGACTTAATTGGATTTTTCAACTCCCAGACGCCTGGAACCGAAAGAGTTGCGCCAATACAGATTAAATGAACTGCAGCAGCAATTAGAAAATACCTGGTTTCTCCGACCGCTGATGTCATTGGCGCAGCCAACGCCATTCCAATTGGAATCAAACCAAGAGAAACTAAGTAATCAAGACTGAATACCCGCCCTTGAAATTCGCGCGGCACTTCACGTTGAATCGCACTTGGCCAATGGATTCCATATGGTTCAGTGGCCGCACCTGCTATGAAATAACAAAAAATTACAAACCATGGAGCAAATGGAAATGCAAGTGAAATTGGTATTGCGATAAAAAACATCCAAGAGAGGTTGGAAATTAACCCGGGGCGATTGGTTTTGTATTTTGACCCAATAATTGCAGTAATAGTTGCACCAATACTGAAGGCGATTAATGCAGCTGCAAATACCTGATCACCGCCAAATTCACGACGACTGATAATTGGTAAGAAAACACTTTCAACCCCAATAATTAACATCAATGGAATCGAAACACCCAGCAAACAGGCGGCAATCCACGGAATTGATTTAACTAATTTAATTCCTTCGCGAATTTCGTGAAACATAGAACCACTGTCATGTGGAGTTTCACCTTCACGATTTTCCTTGATAGGCAAAATCAAAATTGAGCCTACAAAATAAAGAATGCCTAAAACTAAAAAAGTAATTCTGCTTCCAGCTAGTGCAATCAAAGCGCCACCAATACCTGGTCCAACAATTGCAGTTAAGCGAATTGAAATACTTCGAAATGCATTTCCACTTGGCAATTTATCTTCCGGCAAAATGCTCGGAAGGATTGCACCAGATGCCGGGAATATAAACGCCTCTCCTGCGCCCATAACAAAAAGAATTACCGCAAAAAACCAAAGTGGAGCATCAGTTGTAAAAACGATTACGACTGAGAGAATTCCGCGCAGAAAATCTGCTGTGAACATTACTTTCTTACGGGATAGTCGATCTGTTAATACGCCCGCCAAGAGCGCAAACAAAACTGAAGAGGTGAGTCTTGCCGCGAGAATTAAACCCAGAGCAGCTGCATCACCACCTGCATCTAAAACTGCAATAGCGAGCGCCACTGGAAATGCAGCAGCAGCAAGGTTTACAAATAAACCAGAGATCCAGAGTGTTCGAAAATCAGCGTACGAGAAGAGCGACAGTTGTGCAGAAGTTGCATCGCCCTTTTCAATACTCATCTTTATTTCGGAGCGCCAGCTTTACGTGAGGCAAGAACTTGATCGATTAGGCCCCACTCAACAGCTTCTGCCGCTGTAAGAATTTTGTCGCGATCAATATCTTTAGCAATTTGATCGACTGATCGAGAAGAGTGTTTTGCCAACATCGTCTCAAGTAAGCCACGCATTCTCATGATTTCGGCTGCTTGAATTTCAATATCGGAACCCTGTCCCCCACCTTCACTTGAAGGTTGATGTAACAAGATCCGAGAATTTTCTAGGGCATAACGCTTACCTTTTGTTCCGCCGGTAAGAATGATTGCTGCTGCAGATGCGGCTTGGCCAAGACAGATCGTCATGATGTCTGGGCGCACAAATTGCATCGTGTCATAGATTGCAGTCAACGCTGTGAATGATCCTCCTGGTGAATTTATGTAAAGCATGATGTCACGATCTGGATCCATTGATTCAAGAGTTAGCAATTGCGCCATCACATCGTTGGCAACTGTGTCATCAATTGGTGTTCCAATAAAGATGATCCGCTCTTCAAATAATTTTGTATATGGATCCATACGCTTGTATCCATAGGAAGTTTTTTCTTCAATTACTGGAAGCACATAACGACTGGTTATCTGACCAATATTTTCTGGCATCTGATTGCTTCCCTTCGATTCAAAATTATTATTCATCAGGCGGTTCCACCATTTCCGGAAACTTGATTTGCAGAGCGAACCACGTGATCTACAAAGCCATACTCTTTTGCTGCTTCTGCAGTAAACCAACGATCGCGGTCAGAATCAGCTTGGATAGTTTCGGCTTTTTGTCCAGTGTGTTCAGCAATTAAATCTGCCAAAGTTTTTTTGGTGTAAGCCATTTGTTCTGCTTGAATTTTAATATCGCTTGCAGTTCCACCGATGCCACCAGAAGGTTGGTGCATCATGATTCGTGCATGCGGAAGTGCATAACGTTTTCCAGGTGCACCTGCACAAAGTAGGAATTGACCCATCGATGCAGCAAGCCCCATTGCGACAGTTGCAACATCATTCTTGATGTATTGCATGGTGTCGTAAATTGCCATACCTGCTGTTACGGAACCACCAGGTGAGTTGATGTAAAGATAAATATCTTTTTCGGAATCTTCAGCTGAGAGCAACAACATCTGAGCTGCAATCGCATTGGCCATTGAATCTTCGACTACCGAACCAAGGAAGATGATTCGCTCACGAAGTAAGCGTTGGTAGACCTCGTCATCTAATCCGCTACCACTTGCACGGCTAGCGTTTGAGATCTGGCTATCGGGAGTAATAATTCCCACAAAATCCTCCTGCAGTTATTGAGTACCTGAACGTTATATCTACCTTAACAATTGGCGCAGGGATTTACTTCCGCACCCAAGGTAAGTGAACTCAAATCCGGCCTAAAAGGAGCTGATATTGACCAATGTTCGCTCTGAGCGCAAGCAAAAATTAATCCGCAGCAGGTGCGCTTTCAATCGCTGCTGGTGGACGAAGGGCTTCAAGATCCACCGCTTTGCCTTTGCTATCAAATACTTTGCACTGCTCAAGAATTACTGCCAACGCTTTGGTGCGCGCTACATCAGCCACAAGAGATGAAATCTGACCGGCTTGGGCCACTTCTTGCGCAAACTGTTCAGGAGGCATTCCATAACGCATCGCTGAACGAATAATGAATTCGGTTAACTCTGCTTCTGAAACATCAACTTTTTCGGCATCAACAATTGAATCAAGTAAGAAATTATTTGTGAGTGATTTGCGCACATCTGCTTCAACTTCAACACGGTGTGCTGCATCTTCTAATCGTCCTTCTGGTTCTAAGTGAGCATTTACTTCTGCTCCAACGAATTTTTCTGGCAGAGGCACTTTTGTATTCTCTAATAAGTACTCAAGTAACTTGTCACGAGCTTGTGTTCCTTGCTCTAGAGATTTCAAACGCTCTAAACGAGATTTAACATCATCACGAAGTTGGGCAAGTGTGTCAAACTCACTTGCAAGTTCGGCAAATGAATCATCAAGTGGTGGAAGTTCACGATGTTTGACGGCATTTAATTTAACTTCGACATCAGCTAATTGACCAACTTCAGTTCCATAAAGTTCTGATTTAAAAATTTTGCTCTCTGATGCATTTAATCCGATAAGTGCTGCATCAAGACCCGGAATCATTCGATCAGTTCCTACTTCATAAGAAAGATTATTTGCACTGCCGCCATCAACTTCTTTTCCATCAATGCGAGCAACTAAATCAATTGAAACAAAATCGCCACTCGCTACTGTCTTTTCAACAGTTGAAAGTGTTCCAAAACGAATTCGAAGGGCTTCTACTTGCTCATCAATATCTTTTTCAGAAACTTCAACAGGATCAACAGTTAATTTGATTCCTTCTAGTGAAGGCAAATCTAATTTAGGACGTACATCTACTTCTACGGTGAATGCTAATTTCTCGTTATCAACTAATTCAGTGATATCAACTTCTGGTCGACCAATAACGCGCACTTCATGTTCGCGAGCAGCTTCCATATAAAGAGCTGGGATTGCAATATTGATTGCTTCATCAAGCACTGCAGCGCGTCCAACACGTTGATCAATTAGATGTGATGGAACTTTGCCTTTGCGAAAACCTGGGATTGTTACTTTGCCGGCAATCTCTTTGTATGCCTTTGCAAAATGATCAGTTAAATCACCAAATGGCGCTTCGATTGTGATTTTTACGCGTGTAGGTGAGAGGGTTTCAAGCGCGCTTTTCACAGATCTCCTTGTGGTCTAAAATATTCTGGTCGGGGCGAGAGGATTCGAACCTCCGGTCTCCTGCTCCCAAAGCAGGCGCGCTAGCCACTACGCTACGCCCCGTGGCGTAATGCAGAAGTCTAGGGGGTAAGTTCGTCACGTAAAACGCGGGTGTAGCTCAATGGTAGAGCCCCAGCCTTCCAAGCTGGCCATGCCGGTTCGATCCCGGTCACCCGCTCCAGGTTTTAACTCATCGTCCTTCTGGAGGGCAGATGAACGCAAAACGCGTTAGTGCGGCACTCATTCCGCTCTTGCTTTCTCTCATCGTGCCCACCCAAGTCAAAGCCCAAGAAGCCATCTATGCCCCTCCAATCGCACTAGCCCCATGTGGCGCAAATCAAATAAGTGATTGCATCACAAAGGTCGAAGTCATTGATTCTGGTGGCAATGCAACCTCTGCAACCCCCTCTGAAAGCGAGCGCGGCTTAAAACATTTTGCAATCTGGGATGGGATGGGAACCAAGTCGGCCGAATTACCAACTGCAAAATTTCAATGGGATCTTCCAGGAATAAATCATGCTGGTAGCGGCAGCAAAACTTTTATTGACGTGCAAGTTGCAAAAGATCCGTGGGGTTCAGTTACTTCCCGCGAAGAAAGAGCGATGGCCCCGGTCATAAGAGTCCGAGTAACTCCGGCAATAATCGACAAGCGTTGCTTAATTTTGCGTCAAGCAAGTAGTGCTTACAGCGAAGACCAAGTTCTTCGCGATCCAAATGAGAATTGGCCGACTGGCTCTGCATTTCCATGTGAAACACCAGGAACACCAAATGTTCCAGCAGATCGAATCGGAAAAACTCTAGATGGCAATGGAATTATGTTTTTGCCAAATTCGCTAGATCCAAAATTGCATTTGCGAATAACTTTTAAAGTTACAGATTTTGATCCACTTGGCTGGTTTGGACATTCGGGAAATGGATCAAGTGCGGAAATTTCAGTGAGTGGCGATGAATCAACTATAACTTTAGATCTTTATGCGATTCGCGTTGCACAAGGCAAGCAAGTAATTGACATCGCAAAAAATCGATATGTCGAACCGCAAGTAGCAACTCAAGATCCTTATGTAATTGACGCTTATGCTCCAATTAACACTTTAAAAGAATGTTTCTCTGGAAAATTAGCAATATTTACAAATAGCAGAACTCTAAATCTTCCAGTTTTTGACCCTATAAATAGAATTATTGAATTAGCTACAGCGGCTCCACATTTTCTATCAGATGGAAAGACACTCAATGAAGGTTTCTATCAAGCCAATATTGGCGATTACGAAGCAAAATGTTTGTGGCAAGTAGATACTGCGGCGAAGTTGGCTGGACAGGCACAGATCTCAATTGTTGATCAAGAAAGTGGTGAACCCCAAGTAGCAACTCTTTCAACTTCACTTAAAAATAATGTGCTCTCGGTATTCGGTGCAGGATTTCATTACAGCCAACCAACGTTACGTCTAAAACTTTCCCAACCAGCCGCAACTTCCACGGCGTCTACCGGCAAACCAGTCGAGAATTCAGCACCAAAAAATTCACAGCCAACAAAAGTGACCTATTCAAAAAATGTTCAAGCCTGCATTAAAAAATTCTTGACGCCAATCGAACTGAAGGCAGTTCTCAACTCCCCACAACTTCCACCAGGGTTGAATGCGGCTAAGAAAAGTAAAGTTAAAAACTGCATAAAGGCAGGTGGAAAGTAATGTCGAAGAGATTAATTTCCATATTGGCTGCATTCACAATTATTGGCGCATCATTTGCAACGAATCTCTCAGCAGATGCCCGCACTCTTGCAAAGCCAGTAATCCTTGATTACTGCAAAACAGCCTCACAAAGTAATTGCATTGAATCAGTTGCTTCTATCGATGACTCGGGTGTTGAGAAATTAGCAACATATGCAAAAACGACGACACTCGGATTCACACTTATCGGAACTGGCCTTGGAGTTCGAGGGCTAGAAATTCCATCACCTCAACCGCAATTCAAAATTCCAGGATTACGCAATCCCAACGACTTAACTTCAGATGGAGTGGTTGAATTTAGAGCCTTCTTTGCTGCTGATCCATGGGTAAGTTTTGGTTCACAACCTTTCACGTTCTCCCCACCTTCACTTGAGGTTGGTGCAACTCCGGTCGATGCCAAAACTGGAAAAGCAATTGTAAATAAGAAAATTCCTTGCACCACATCGACTGTTGATTACTGCGGTGATGCGCCTGCGCCTCTAGGTGCAAATGTGCGAATTAAAATTACACTTCGGTTATCCCGTTGGTCAGCAAACATTTATCAAATTGACGGTACTCAAATCGACGTATCGGGCGTGCAAACAAAAAGTAAAACAACCGTTTCAATAACTGCAAGACCTGCAAAGGGTCCATACGATTTTGAACAAACAGGAATTATCAACGGCGGTTTCACTCAACAAAAAGCCGCTGCAGTGACTACTTGGTGGGCGGTTTATGCATCTCCATTCATGAATTCCCAATGTCGCAGTGGATTTGATGCCATCGGAGGGATTAAAACTGGTCCAATGCTTTGGTCGGGAACAATTCCAAACCCTGGTGAAAATAATTTCGGTTCTGGTCATTTTTATCCAGTCTCAGGACCAGATGGTAAACAAATGAATTCCCAACTGGAATTTCTAATGCAAAAGAGTGAAGTTAATTGCATCTGGCCCAATGAAACTCTTGAATCAGTAGCTTCAAAACTTCGCCAAGTTCTTCTTCCTGAAAACGGCAAGCCATCAGTAGTTCGACCTATAAAAACTGAAAACTTGGACACCAAAATAAGAATTACTTTGGATAATTCAAATCTTCTTGCAGATTCCAAAGCTGGTATGGGCCTAGCTTTTGAAGGTGACACAACAATAAGTAAATGGACTGGCCG
>BJFZ01000002.1 GCA_014190175.1 Actinomycetes bacterium
GATGGCCGACAGTTGGTGACATTGCGCAGCCGGATTATTAAGCCGCAACTTTCGTTGGCTAATTAACAACTAACAGTATTGTAAAAATTTATCTAATACTCGAACGCCAAATTTTATCGAACTAACTGGAACTCTCTCGTTTATCCCGTGAAAAAGCGCCATAAAATCTAAATCAGGTGGTAATTTCAAAGGGGCAAAACCGAAACCGGTGATACCCAATACTGCCAAAGCTTTGTTATCTGTTCCACCGCTCATGCAATATGGAACCGGTATTGCTTCAGGATCTTCAGAAATAATTGCAGCACACATGGCATCAACCAATTTGCCTTCAAACGGGAATTCAAGCGCTGCATCTGTCGCAATTGTTTCAATGCGTACCCCTTCATTTAGTAATGAATGCAACGTTGCCATGAACTCTTCTTCATACCCTGGTAAAAATCTTCCATCAATAGTTGCAGTCGCAGTTTGTGGGATCACGTTGGCTTTGTAACCAGATGCCAACATTGTTGGGTTAGCGGTGTTACGAGTTGTAGCCCCAATCATCTTGGCCATCGATCCAAGTTGGGCGACAATATTTTCTGGGTGTTCTGGGTCGTATTTCAGATCGCAGGCTTCGGCAACTTTGCCCAGAAAAAAGTTTACCGTCTTGGTTTGCCGAACTGGCCAGTTATGAGTTCCGATCCTTGCCACGCTCTGGCTTAAGGCGGTTATCGCGTTTTCTAAATTGATCATCGAACCATGTCCTGCTGTTCCCTCAGAAATTAGACGCATCCAATGGAAACCTTTTTCGGCATTTTCAATTAAATAGAATCTTTTTCCATTGGGCAAAGTTGCTGAGAAACCACCAACCTCTGAAATTGCTTCTGAACAATTTTGGAAAAGTTCTGGATGGTTCTGGACTAACCATCGTGAACCAAAGAGTGAACCAGCTTCCTCATCTGCAAAGAAAGCTAAGACAATATCTCGTGGTGGGATAAATCCGGTACGTTGCCAATCAGCAACAAGCGCTAAAATCATGGCATCCATATCTTTCATATCTACTGCGCCACGTCCCCAGATCTCACCATCAATGATTTCACCAGACCATGGATCGTGTTTCCAATCAGCGACGGTCGCTGGAACAGTATCTAGATGTCCATGTAAAACTAAACCTGGACGAGAACTGTCTACACCCTTAATACGGGCAATCACATTTGCACGATTTGGCGCACTCTCTATAATTTGATTCGCAATTCCACAACTCGTTAAAAAATCACTAACAAAAATTGCGATCTCTTTTTCATTTCCATTGCCATCACCAAAATTAACACTAGGGATTTGAATCAACTTTTGGCATAGAGTTACAGCTTCATTCTCAAGTCGCCCGTAATCGGTGCTTCGCATTTGCGTATTCTCCCCCACTTTGAACTCTAAAACGTGATTTTGATAGGGTACCTTTTGTCATGGCTCAACATCATCTGACCGGGTGGCGGAATTGGCAGACGCGCTAGCTTGAGGTGCTAGTTCTCGCAAGGGATTCGGGGTTCAAGTCCCCGTTCGGTCACAATTAATAGCAAAACCAAAGCAGGATGGAGTTTTTGTGCGGGCGATTTCTATAAAAGGTGTGGGTTCACCTGATCTGCTCCAAGTGGTGGATCTCCCTACGCCCATCTCCTCACATAATCCAGGCGAGCAGATTCTTATTGAAGTTGAAATGGCTGGCATTAATTTTTTCGATATTTATCAACGACGGGGCGAAAGGCCAATGAACTTTCCCGGAATTTTAGGGGTAGAAGGAATCGGCATTATCTTAGACAGTTCGATACCGCTACAAAATTTCAAAATCGGTGATCGAGTTGGCTGGGCTGGTGGTGCAAAATCATATGCTGATTTCGTAACTCTTAGTGAGGATCAGTTGATTCCTTTACCAGCAAATATCGCTCCGGAAAATTTACTACCGTTACTTTTGCAAGGATTAACCGCTCACTTTCTGGCAACTTCCTCACATGTGGCTTCCTCAAAAACTACTGCTCTTGTAACAGCAGCATCTGGCGGTGTTGGATCTATCTTAATTCAATTGTTGAAACGCAGCGGTGCTCGAGTCATTCCCGTTACCTCCACCCCTATAAAAGTTGAAAAGTTGCAGCAATTAGGTTTTGAACACAGTTGTATCTATACAGAAATGAAGGAACAGGTCAAAGTTTTAACCAAAGGCTTGGGAGTTAATGTTGTTTATGACAGCGTTGGAAAAGATACTTTTGGCCAAACCATAGAACTTGTGGCTAGAAGGGGTGACATGGTGCTTTACGGTGCTGCTAGTGGACCGGTTGAACCAGTTAATCCACTATCTCTGACCAGAAATTCAATCTATCTTTCTCGTCCCACCCTTTCAGATTTCATACCTACTTTTGCCGAGAAAAAGGAACGGATTAACGACCTTGTTAGCGCCCAGCTATCTGGTGCCCTGGTACTGACTCCACTTCAACTTTTTACCTTCGAGGAGGCTGCCAAAGCGCATCGCTTGCTCGAAAGTGGAATGGCTGGCGGTAAGTTAGCCTTCACAAGAGGATAAAGAGGATGCAGATTTAAGAAAGGCAGGGAATTCAATGGAGGACTTAGCATTATTGGTTGCGATGATTCTATTTTTCCCAGCGATCTTGGCCCCCCTCGCCTTGGGTTTAACTTTCATGAAACGTAAAAGATGGCACATATTTTTTATCTTGCCAGTATCGATTATGGCTTCATCAATCAGCGGTCCCTTAATTTTATCAAATATAAGCACCGGTGGAACAGTTATGGGATTCATTGGCTTAGCGTGCTCATTGCTAGCAGTTTGGCGTTGGGTAAAATCAGCACCTCCTAAACCATTGCGTGAAGATTAATACTCACAATGATTGACTCACTTTCGAAAGCCCAAGCGCTAATTAAAGATGTTTCTGATTATCCAAAACCTGGTGTAATTTTCAAAGATATCACTCCGTTAGTTGCTAATGCTCAAGCCTTCACATTATGCGTAGATGCCATGGCCGGATCTATGTCGGGAGCCACGCACGTTGCCGGATTGGAAGCCCGTGGATTTGTATTTGCAGCAGCGATAGCGGCAAGACACAATTTAGGATTTGTTTTGTTGCGTAAACCTGGAAAACTTCCACGAGAAGTGCATAAAGTTCAATACGCACTCGAATATGGATTTGATTCACTTGAGTTGCATAAAGATCAATTAGGAAATCTTGATAAAGTAATCATTGTTGATGATGTATTGGCTACCGGCGGTACTTTAAGTGCTGGAATTACTTTGGTTGGTTTAACTGGAGCGGAAATCCTAGGTTCAGTTGTTTTAGGGGAAATTCCATTCTTAAACGGAAGAAAGAAGATTGCAGTAGATCATCCCGGCCACAGAATTGAAGCAATTTTCGAATTTTAATTTTATTCCAACATGATTAAATCTAGATACTCCTCATTCCACAAATCCTCTTCCCCATCAGGTAGTAAAAGAACTCGCTCTGGTTTTAAGGAAACCACTGCGCCCTCATCATGTGAAACTAAGATAACTGAACCTTGATATTCGCTTAATGCCCCTAGAATTTCATCACGTGATGCTGGATCTAAGTTGTTAGTTGGTTCATCTAATAAGAGCACATTTGCGGCGCTCACCACTAACATCGCAAGGGCAAGCCTAGTTTTTTCCCCGCCACTTAAAACTTTTACTGGTTTTTTAACATCATCACCTGAAAACAAAAAAGAACCTAAAACATTACGAGCCTCTGGTTCGCGAATATCATCAGCCGAACTCAACATATTTTCAAGAACAGTTCTTTCGTAATCTAGAGATTCATGTTCCTGTGCGTAATACCCTATTTTCAATCCATGGCCGGCGACAACTTCACCTGTATCGGATTCCAACTCCCCCGCCAATATCCGCAATAAAGTGGTTTTGCCGGCACCGTTTAAACCCAAAATCACAACCCGGGATCCTTTGTCGATTGCCAAATCCACATCAGTAAATATTTCAAGTGAGCCATAAGATTTACTTAAACCAGTAGCCGAAAGTGGAGTCTTTCCACAGGGCGACGGAGTTGGAAAACGTAGCCTTGCCACACGATCACTTTTACGTTCATCTTCGAGATTAGAAAGCAATTTCTCGGCACGACGGAACATACCTTGCGCGGCTTTAGCTTTCGTCGCCTTGGCGCGCATCTTCTCGGCTTGCTTCTCAAGAATGGCAGCTCGCTTTTCAGCATTCGCTCGTTCGCTTTTACGGCGATGTTCATCGGCTTCTCGTTGTTGTAAATACTTCTTCCATCCCATGTTGTATACGTCAATAACATTTCGATTGGCATCTAAATAAAATACTTTATTAACCACTGTTTCAATTAAGGCAACATCGTGACTGATAACTACTAAGCCACCTGCATACTTTGCTAAAAATTCCCGTAACCAGTTGATGGAATCAGCATCCAAATGGTTCGTCGGTTCATCCAGCAATAAAGTTTCGGCGCCACTAAAAAGAATCCGCGCTAACTCCACTCTCCTGCGTTGACCACCGCTTAATGATCCGATGTTTTGCTCAAATAACCGCTCTGGTATTCCTAAATTTGTGGCGATAGCTTCGGCCTCAGCAGTTGCCGAATAACCACCTGCAGCATTAAATTCACTATCAGCTCTTGAATACTTAGCAAGGACCGCCTCTAACTCCTCGCCTTCGGTATTAGCCATCGCTTCTTCTGCTTGGCGCATTCGCTCTACAATTAGATCTAGTCCACGTACTGACAAAATCCGATCTAAAACAGTGCCTGCTTCATCACCCGTACGCGGGTCTTGTGGAAGATACCCAATGGTGCCGCTTCGATTTACTTGGCCACCGGCGGGCAATGTTTGACCTGCTAGTACTTTCGCGAGAGTGCTTTTTCCGGCACCATTCCTGCCAACAAAACCAATGCGATCACCGCTATTTATTCGGATACTCACTCCAGAGACCAAAAGTCGCGCACCCGCACGTAGCTCTAAACTCGAAGTAGCAATCACATGAGAGATCATCTCACGATACGGATGCGAGAATTTCACAGTTTCCGGATATAATTAATGTCATTAGTAAATACCTGCGAAATTTATCTTTTATCTATTCAATAAATAATGAGGGAATAAATGTTGAAAACACGTGGATACGCTGCTTTAACTGCTAGTGCTCAAATTGCACCTTTTGAGTTTGAAAGACGTGAGCCTAGATCTGAAGATGTGGTGATTGAAATCACCTATGCAGGTATCTGTCATTCAGATATCCATCAGGTTCGTGAGGAGTGGGGATCAGCATTATTCCCAATGGTTCCAGGGCATGAGATTGTTGGAAAAGTCATTGCTGTCGGTGCGAAAGCAAAGAAGTTCTCAGTTGGACAAAATGTAGGGGTTGGCGTCTTTGTTGACTCTTGCCGTAAATGTGAAAATTGTTTAGCCGGTGTGGAGCAGTACTGCATGGAGGGCATGACCGGTACTTACAACGGCCTAGAACGCGACGGAGTAACCGTTGCTCAAGGTGGATACTCGAAAATTATCGTTGTTGCTGAAGATTATGTAGTTAAGATTCCAGCAAATCTCGAATTGGCTAACGTAGCTCCACTTTTATGTGCTGGTATCACTCTCTATTCACCATTACGACATTGGAATGCTGGACCTGGTAAAAAAATTGCAATTCTAGGTTTAGGTGGCTTGGGTCATATGGGTGTCAAATATGCAAAGGCGATGGGTGCTGAAGTGACGGTATTTTCACACTCCCCCGAGAAAGGTGAAGATGCGTTAGCAATGGGCGCAACTCATTTCGTAGCAAAAGCCAATAAAGAAGATTTCAAGAGACTTGCCAAAAACTTTGACTTAATCCTAAATACAGTCTCTGTTGACCTCAACCTGGAAGATTATTTGGGAATGCTTAAATTAGATGGAACATTGGTACTAATCGGTTTGCCTGGAGCTCCTTACAGTGTTCCAGCAGGTGTTCTACTTGGCCAACGTCGACGATTAGCCGGTTCGATGATTGGTGGAGTTCGCGAATTGCAGGAGATGTTGGATTTCTCAGGAGAACATAACATCACAAGTGATGTCGAAGTTATCACACCTGATTACATCAATACCGCATGGGATCGAACCGTTAAATCTGATGTCAAATATAGATTTGTAATTGATATCTCTAAAATTTAATGAAGGTCAATGAAGGTCAATGAAGGTTAGCCACTAAAACAGCTAAGAGTGGCGCGATGGCAAGAGCAGGCAACAAATCTCCGATGGCGATTATTTTGATGTTCAGTAATCGCATTCCTATTCCTACGAGCAGCATTCCACCAACACTGGTCATCGCTGCTATTTGATACTCCGCCAAAACTGAACCTAATGCGAAACCAACAGCGCTCCATGCGCCTTGATATACAAGGACTGAAAGAGCAGAAGCAGCAACTCCCCAGCCAAGTGCTGCAGCAAAAGCTATTGCGGCAAATCCATCCATCACACTCTTAAGAATCAAAAGTGAGTTTCCCTCACCAAGGCCATCACTAATACTTCCTAAAATCGCCATCGGTCCTACACAAAAAATCAAGGAAGCGCTGACAAAGCCGGTAACAAAATTTCCATCATCTGATTTAGAAAATTTCCGCTCAAGAACCTTGCCTAATCCATTTAAGCGATCTTCAATCCGTAAAGCAGAACCAATCAAGCCACCTATTAATAAGGATCCAAGCACAACTAAAATAGGCCACCCTTCACCCACTGCTTTCACAAAATCTGCATTCCACATTGCTGAGGCGGCACCCGCTGCAGCTAAAAAGGAAACCAATCCGAGTGCATCGGTAACTAGAGTGCGGGTTCTGCCGGGAATTCGACCACCTATGAGAGTGCCTAAAGCGGTACCAATCAAAATTGCTACAACATTTATTATTGTACCGATCATAAGAACTTCACCACAGAGATAATGCCTATTATTAAGCAGTAAATCGCAAACGGATACAATGTGTGATTCTTAAACCATTTGACCAGTATTTTTACCGAAATATATGTGCCAAGCGCCGCAATAATCGATCCAACAATAACTGGTCCAAGTATGTGGCTAATCTCTGGATGAAATAAATCAGGGATTTTTAGCAATCCAGCTCCGAGAATTACTGGTGTTGCTAAAAGAAAAGCAAAATCAGAGGCCGCCGAATGTGACAACCCTCTGTTTAGTCCAGCGCCCATAGTTACACCAAATCTGCTGATCCCAGGAAGCAAAGCGGCTGACTGAGCAACCCCGATTGTGAAGGCATTTTGAAAAGAAATCCGATGAATAAGAGTTTCATCTGAGTCGGTAACTGTTTTCCTTTTACTTGATTTCTCGGCAATTATCAAAATAACTCCGTTTAGAGTTAGAAAAATACTTGCCGCCAGCGGTTCCGAAAACAAAACTTGGAAATCCCGCTCAAACGCGATGCCCAAAACCCCAACCGGTACCGTTGCAAGTAAAATCAACCAGATAATTCTTGATTCTGGCGTTTCCAACGAACGCGATTTCAAACTTCTAAAAAATGCTTTGATTAATTGCAGCCACCGTTTCCAAAAAATCAGTAATAAAGTTATCGCACTAGCCGCGTGCAATGCGATTATCATCAATAAATAAGGAGACTCCCCATCAGTTGTATTAGTTAGAAATGAGCTCCAACTCCCGCCAATCCATGCTGGTACTAAAATCGAATGACCCAGACTTGAAATCGGAAATAACTCAGTTATCCCTTGCAAAAAACCAGTTAAAATCGCTTGCCAATAAGAAAGTTCAAGTTGTGTAGCCATTTGCATAAGGATATATGGATATATGGATTTCGCCTAAGATGCTGCTATGAGATTTAGACTCTCGAGAACAATTCCGGATACACCTTGGCGAGCATCAAATACTTGGTCTTTAACACCAGTGCGGTTTTCAATTCTATTTATTGGATTAGCGCTTTTCGGCATTGGTGATGGTTTGTTGGTTGTCGCTCATCTTGGCAATGCACCATGGACCGTTTTGGCACAGGGATTAAGTTTGCGGACAGGTATAGCTTTGGGTTGGTGGACTTTTATTATTAGTACAATCGTACTTTTGATTTGGATACCACTTCGTGAAAAACCTGGCTTTGGAACTATTGCCAATATCGTTCTGGTCGCCTTTTTCATTCAACTAACAGTAGATCTGCTCTCCACCCCACCCGTGCTTTGGGAACAATTGCTCCTTTCAATTATCGGCGTCTTAATCGTGGGGGCAGGCAGTTCGCTCTACTTGACCTGTGGTCTAGGCCCCGGACCACGAGATGGATTAATGACCGCTTTGCATTACCGAAGTGGACTCCCAGTCGGACGAGTGCGCCTGTTTATCGAGTTAATAGTTTTGAGCCTAGGGTGGGCCTTAGGTGGTCGAGTTGGGGTGGGCACCTTCCTATTTGCGCTGTTCATCGGCTTTTCAATTGCTTTTTGGCTTGGAATAGTCCGGCGTTTTACGAGAAATTAGCGAAAAGCAGAGGTAGGTTAATGTCATCTTCCCTCGGCGTCGCGAGCCGTTTACTTCGCACGGGGTCGCAAACACCCCCGTTACCAAAACAGTTAAGAGGGGTAATGCTCGATACATACTTCAAAATCAGTGAACGTGGATCAACCGTAGGGCGCGAAGTTCGCGGTGGTTTGGTTACGTTCTTCACGATGGCATACATCGTTGCTCTTAATCCACTGATCATCGGTCTATCAAAAGATAGCACCGGCAAATTTATTGGTGGAGATGGTCCAAACTTGGCAAAGATTGCCGCAGTAACCGCGCTTGTTGCAGGAGTTTTGACAATCCTGATGGGCGTTGTGGCTAATTTTCCATTGGCACTTGCAACCGGTCTAGGTCTTAATACTTTCGTAGCGGTAGGAATCGCGGCGAAGATGACCTGGCAAGAAGCAATGGGCCTTGTTGTACTTGAAGGCTTAATTATTTTGATTTTAGTACTGACCGGTTTCCGTGTTGCGGTATTCAAGGCCATCCCAACTCAACTAAAGATAGCAATCTCAGTTGGTATCGGTCTGTTCATCGCATTGATCGGTTTAGTAGATGCCGGATTCGTCCGCAGAACTGCATCAGGTCCAGTGCCGGTAACTCTTGGCGATGGTGGAACTCTTGTAGGCTGGCCGATCGTTGTATTTGCTTTCGGTTTGTTATTGATGATCGGCTTGATGGTCAAGAAAGTTAAAGCCGCCATTTTGATCGGAATCATCTCTGCGACTGTTTTGGCTGTAGTTATCGAATCAGCGTTCAAAATTGGACCATTATTTGACGGTGCGACTGGCAAAGTAAATCCAAAGGGATGGAACTTAAATGTTCCTGCAGTTCCTAAGGATGTTGTTGCATCTCCTGATTTCAGCATTATTGGAAGTTTCGATCTATTCGGAGCATTCTCTAGGGTAAGTGTTGTTGCCGCATTATTATTCGTCTTCACACTGCTCTTAGCTGACTTCTTTGACACCATGGGAACAATGACTGCAATTGGTGCAGAAGCAGGACTAAATGATAAAGATGGAAATGTTCCAAATGCTAACAAGATTTTGTTAGTTGACTCAGTAGCTGCAATCGCTGGTGGAGCATCTTCAATCTCATCAAATACCTCATATATCGAGTCAGCATCAGGTGTTGGTGAAGGTGCACGTACCGGATTATCTTCCGTGGTTACCGGTATCTGTTTCTTGCTCACTACCTTCCTAGCTCCACTTGTTGCAATCATTCCTTACGAAGCAGCAACACCAGCATTGGTAATTGTTGGCTTCTTAATGATGACCCAGATTAAGGGAATTGAATGGAATGACTTGGGTATTGCAATCCCGGCATTCTTGACAATTATCTTGATGCCATTTACTTACAACATCACCGTAGGTATTGGTGCTGGCTTTGTATCTCACGTATTAATTCGTGCGTTGCAAGGAAAATCAAAAGACATTCACTGGTTGCTCTGGTTAATTTCAGGGCTATTCATGGTCTACTTCTTGACTTCACCAATTAATGCTTGGGTGGGTTAATAAGCCGTAGTAATTAATTAGCGCCGGTTCACTTTATGTGAATCGGCGCTATTTTTATTCTATAATTTATTCAGCCCGAGCGAACCACCGTCCACCTTCGAAAGTTAAGTTAATCGACAAACCAAAAGTTTGTGAAATATTTTGCGAAGTTAAAACTTGGTCTATTAGACCCGCGGCCACGATCGCCCCATCTCGAAGTAATAATGCATGAGTAGTTCCAGTTGGAATCTCTTCAACATGGTGTGTGACCAGCAAACTTGTGGGAGCAGAAGAATCTAAAGCCAATCCGCTTAAGCGAGTCAGGAGGTCTTCTCGAGCGCCTAGATCAAGACCTGCAGCCGGCTCATCTAAAATCAATAATTCCGGATCAGGCATTAGTGCTCTAGCTATTTGGACCCGTTTTCGTTCACCCTCACTCATGCTGCCAAAATTTTGATCTCGATTTTGCGAAACTCCAAATAAGGAAAGCATTCCCATAGCTCGTGATTCATCCCATAAGTCATAGACCTCTTGCCATCTGCCGGTGACTGCCCAAGCAGCGGTCATCACCACATCTAGTGCGCACTCGTCGGGCGGAATTCGATCAGTTAGTGCAGCGCTACTAAGCCCGATGCGATGACGTAATTCAAATACATCTACTCGCCCCAACAACTCATCTAGAACCCTTGCTTGGCCTTTTGTCGGGTGGATTAACGTCGCAGCAATAGCGATCAAGGATGTTTTCCCAGCACCATTGGGCCCCAAAATCACCCAACGTTGACCCTCTTCAACTTGCCAAGTAATCGGACCCAAAATCTGGCGCCCACCGCGGGTCAAACAAAGTTCCTGAAAATCAATTACTGACACAAGAGTAAAACCTACCTGATGCGTGGCCATAATCAGCGCAGAACTCTTCAACTAAGAGGACGGAGCGCACGGGAGTGAGGGCATTGACGCTAACCTTGCCCACTGTGAGCGCGTTGATAACCCTTTCTGGCACCATCCAACCCCGAATCACTCAGAAAATGCTCAACTTTTTGAGCGCTTTAGGAATTATCGAAGTAACCGAAAAAACCATTGCCGAAGAAATATTTTTATCTGTAAAGACAACTACTCCCGCAACCGAAATCTTAACCTCCACAAATTTTTTGAATTTACAGAAATTTGCAAATCTTTCAGCGTTGAGAATTGATTGTGTCGCGGTCGTTCCCGCCGAATACCGATCTGTGAATAAACGCTCCTTTGGGAAAAAACGTTTACTACTACTTGATGTGGATTCGACTCTAATCCAAGAAGAAGTAATTGAATTATTAGCAAACAAGGCTGGAACCGGTGCGGAAGTTGCGCGAATAACTGCTGCTGCCATGTCTGGTCAAATTGAATTCGCGGAAGCATTAGGTGCCAGAGTAAAACTTTTAGCTGGTTTGCCAGAAACAGTGTTAGAGGAAGTCCGGAGAGAGATCACATTAACAGCAGGTGCTCGTGAGTTGATCTCGGCTTTGCAGAAATTGGGGCACCAAGTTGGAATAGTTTCTGGTGGTTTTATAGATGTAATTCAACCATTGGCAACGGAATTGCTCATTGATTTTATAAGAGCAAACAAATTAGAAATCATTGATGAAAAATTAACTGGCCGCCTAGAGGGAAGCGTTATCGATAGAGCAGGTAAAGCTCAAGCTCTTTGTGATTTTGCAAAAATTTCAGCTGTGGAAATCGCTGATACGATTGCAATTGGTGATGGGGCAAACGATATAGATATGCTGAATATCGCTGGTATTGGAATCGCTTTCAATGCTAAACCGATTTTACAAACGGTGGCAGATATCTCCTTGAATAGCCCTAACTTAGATTGCGCACTTTATTTAATGGATCTTTCTGAAGCGGAATTAGCGCTTATTTAAAGTCGGCAAGCATGGATGTCGGTGACTAAAATTCCGCGCGCTCCCAAAGACCATAAATCATCCATTATCCGATGAGCATCTTGACGCTTAACCATGGCTCTAATTGCCATCCATCCCTCTACTCTTAAAGGAGAGATCGTGGGTGATTCAATTCCTGGCGTTAAAACACAGGCTGCTTCAACCAACTCACTTTTAACGTCATAATCCATCAACACATACTGTCTGGCGATAATCACACTATTTAATCTATGAATTAGGATCTGCATTTCATCAGTGGTTTTAGAACTAGAAATTAAGACTGCTTCACTTTCAAGTATCGACTCCCCGATTACTTTCAATCCTGCTTGACGCAAAGTGTTCCCCGTCGAGACGACATCAGCAATTGCATCTGCGACGCCCAGTCTTACTGCGCTTTCAACAGCTCCATCAAGTTGGACTACTTCAGCTTTGATGGATTTATTCGCTAAATAACTTTTAACCAACCAAGGATATGAGGTCGCGACTCTTTTTCCATTAAGCATGGAGATATCCGCACCGGGAACATCTACCGATACCCCAAAACGAAATGTTGATCTGCCAAAACCTAGTGACAACAACTCATGCGCATCCACAGCTGAATCCAATAATAAATCTCGGCCAGTTATTCCAATAGTCAACTCACCAGATGCAACATAGATTGCAATATCTCGAGGTCTCAAGTAATAAAATTCAATCTGATTAACATCATCTAAAGTTACTAAGTCGCGTGAATCTGATCTTTGTTTGTACCCTGCCTCTATTAGTATTTTGATTGAATCCTCGGCAAGAGAACCTTTATTGGGAAGAGCTACACGTAACATTAAGACCCACTTTTCTAAGTATTCTAAAGTTCTTGGTAAACCGCATCCATTTCAATTTCACGAGCCAGCATCATTACCTGCAAATAATAAAGTAGTTGACTTATTTCAAGCGCTAAATCTTCATCACTTTCATACTCAGCCGCCATCCATACTTCAGCAGCCTCTTCAATGATTTTCTTCCCTATCGCATGAACTCCGCCAGCCAGTAGCTCTGAGGTGTTAGATCCTGCTGGTCGAGTTCGAGCTATCTCCCCCAGTTCACGCCACAACTCTTCAAAGGTTTTCACATCTCTTAGGATAGTGCAGCACTAAGATTTGATGCGTGCTATTTACTTGAATTATTTGGGATTATTGAGTTGATTTACCGCTAGCGCGCGCAGCTTTCGGACCATTTGCGCTGGGTCTGGTGATTTATACACCGCTGATCCCGCCACAAAGGTATCGGCTCCAGCTCGTGTAGCAATCTCAATTGTTTCAGTTGAGATGCCACCATCAACCTGCAACCAAATATCTCTCGTTGATGAGTTCAATGCGGCGCGAACTTGGGAAACTTTTGCCATTTGATTTTCCATAAAACTTTGTCCACCAAAACCTGGCTCCACTGTCATAACCAAAACCATATCCACTAGATCAATTAAATCTGAGATTACTTTAACTGGCGTATTTGGTTTTATAGCAACCCCGACCCTTGCTCCGTGTTTTTGTATTTCACTAATCAACTTCTTCGGATTCTCGCTTGCTTCGATATGAAAAGTTACACTAGTGGAGCCAATTTCGGCATATTCAACACCAATACGATCAACATCTGCAACCATTAGGTGAACATCTATATCAATTGGACAATCAGTAATAATCTTCGAAGCCGCATTAAAATCAAAAGTAAAATTCGGAACAAAGATATTGTCCATCACATCTAGGTGAATCAAATCCGAATCATCGGCTACTCTGGCAATCTCATTAGCAAGATTGTCGAAATCGGCATTTAGAATACTTGGAGTTATCCGGATATCCACGGTGCTAAGCCTACTTTGTCACTCGCTGAAACACTGCCAAGAACATTCCATCAGTTCCGTGTAGACCAGGCCAAAGTTGGACATTTGGTAGCTCTGGTAAATTCATGCCGGTAGGAAAAAACTCAACTACTGGTATTTGAATAAATTCAGGATATCTTTCAAGAAACCATTTAACATTTTCAATTGTTTCCGCAGGATGTGGCGAGCAAGTCACATATCCTAAAACTCCACCTACTTTAATTAATTTAGCCGCACTCGCTAGTAAACCTTTTTGGATTTCAATTAAACCTTGAATTTCAATATCTTTCTTGCGCCATCTAGCATCTGGTCTTCTTCGCAACGCACCTAGACCAGAGCAAGGCGCATCAATTAATATTCGAGTGAAGGAACTTTTTTTAAATGCTGAATCCAAGCCATCACTAATAACAATTTTGTTGGTAGATCTTTGCACTAACTTGGCCCGGTGTGGAGCGATCTCATTTGCAATAAAATTGATATTACGCTCACCAGCCCATCGATCAAGAAGCGCGCTTTTACCTCCTGGCCCCGCGCACATATCTAGCCAAAACCCATCTTCTTGGATTGGAATATCCACAAATGCTTTGCTTACTAAAAAAGATCCCTGGTCTTGCACACTTGCACCTAAGCCTCTAATTGCGGCTATCTCTGCAGGATCCCCAGTGATCTCAACCCCACTATCTACCCAAGGGGCGGGGGAAAAACTTTCATTACTTTCCAATAACTCACTTTGCGTGGCCTGGCCTGGCCAACCGATTACGCACACTTTAGGATTTCTATTATTTGCAATACATTCTTCTTCAACCCGAATAATATCGCCGAGCCGTTTTAAGTAACTCTCTAAAATCCATCTGGGATGGGAGTATTGAATTGAAAGTTGATCTAATTTGTCAGTAAATCCGAGATTTGTAATCCATTGATCGGAATCAAATTTTGAAATTTTTCGCAAGATTGCATTTACAAAGCCTGAACTAGATTGATTAATCTCTTGCTTGGTTAGAGTTACTGCTGTATCTACTGCCGCGTGAGAGGCAACACGCATGCTGAGGAGCTGGTGAGCACCCATTCTCAAAACTTCGCGCACTTCTAAATCTAGATCTTGAACCGGCCTATTGCTGACGCTATCAATGATCCGATCATAAGTTCCGCGCATCCGAATTGACCCATAGACAATTTCAGTTACAAGTGATTTGTCAGCTACCGAAAGATTGCTTTCTTTCAGAAAGTGTGGCAGTGCTAAATTTGCATAACTGTGCTCTTTTTCGATAGAGATTAAAGCCTTTAATGCAACTCTGCGGGAATTAATGCCATTAGCGTCAGACATATCGGTTTTCTAACGGGTTTTTTTTCATTTGTACGCCTCGGCACCATTCTGAACCTGACATTACCTTTTTACCACTACTTTGAACTTTGATAATTTCTATATCTAACTCTTCTGTTGCCGCATACAAATGTTGATTAACCGCGAAGATAGTTCCCGGTGGCTGTGTGCTTTTGTTATCACTAACTGCTACTTCGAGAATATAAATTTCATTTTCGCGAAAAGTAGTTCTTGCTCGAGGGGTTGGATTCAACGCACGAATCATATTTTTTATTGTGATTGCCGAGCTATTCCAATCTATTCGCAATTCACTCTTATCAATTTTTGGGGCCAAACTTGAATTTTCCTCAGATTGCGGCAATGGTGGTTCTAGATTCAGTATCTTTAGCAAAGTTTGATCAAGCATCTCTGGAACTATCTGACTCAACCTAATTAGACACTCTCCTGATGATTCCATTTCAAATATTGAAACTGTTTTTTGAATGAAAATTGGTCCAGTGTCCATTCCAGGATCTAATTGGAAAATAGAAATCCCGGTTGCTTCTTCGCCATTCCAAATCGCTCTTTGCACCGGCGCTGCTCCACGATATTTAGGTAAGATCGAGAAGTGCACATTTATCCAGCCGTGTTTAGGCATTTGTAAAAATTCTTTTGATATTAATTTTCCGTAAGCAATCACCACAACTAAATCTGCCGATTGGATAGCTTCCTTCGTCTCTGGTAAGTCGATGGAATTATAAATGGGAATGGAATGGGTTTTCGCAAAAATTGCAACGGGAGAATCAATCAACTCGCTACTTCTGCCTTGTGCTGCTGCCGGTCGAGTTAATACACCAACTAGTTCATGTTCCGAGGCGAATATCCATTCTAAAGCTGGTAAAGCTACATTAGGAGTACCGGCAAATAAGATACGCACTAACTACCAAAACCAAAAGTAGGGTGTGGTGAAATCCGGATTTCGGGATTGAGCATTCCAAACCATTCTGATTCACGGACTTCACGTAAAGCTTCTTTTCGTAAATCTTTTGTCAATCTGTCAATAAACAATATTCCATCCAGGTGATCAGTCTCATGCTGAATACATCTAGCCATTAATTCACTACCTACGATTTCAACCGGTTCACCGTGCATATTAAAACCTTGCGCTACTACCGATAACGCTCTTTTACAATCATAAACAAGCCCGGGGAAAGACAAGCACCCTTCATCTCCTTCTTGTTCATCTTCACTTAATTGCAACTTTGGATTTATTAAATACCCTACTTCTTCATCGATATTCCAAGTGAAGACTCTAAGCGAAACCCCGATTTGCGGAGCGGCCAAACCCGCTCCCCCAGCGTCGAGCATTGTTTCAGTGAGATCTTTGACTAAATTCCGCAACTCTTTATCAAAAGTTACAACTTCCAGCGACGGGGTGGCCAGGACGGGGTCCCCGAATAACCTAATCGCCTGAGTGCTCATAATGATATTTTACAGTTCAATTGGGTCTACTCGTACCTTCAAAGCCGTTAAACCATGAGCACTTCTAATCCGGCAATAATTAAGTAAATCCTCCACTAATTCTTGGGCTTGATGGTCCGTCCCTCTTAAAATGATCTTGGAAAGAAAAATATCATCTGTGGATTGAAGCGATGATACTAAGTATTTTCCTGAGAATTCCAATGCCATATTGTGCACATCTGAGTGCGGACCTATCACACTAACCGCTTTAAAGTGAGGCGGCAGATTCAAAGAGATTCGTTCCAATAAATCTCTATTTGCAGCATACCAAGGATCCCACCGTAATAAAGCTTGAAAATTTGGGTCCGATACAACTACATCCAAAAACACTTCTGCATTTTTTGCAGCGAGGGCACTCACGGAAAACCAATTTAGCCGCGCTTGTTCCTCAGCATTGATTGATGATCGCTCCAGAGGGATTCTAGAATCTAGAAAGACAATTGCGGCATACCCTTTTTTCGCCCGAGGTTCACTTCCGGGTGTGGCAAGAACTATGCAAGTTTCTTCTATCTCATCCAAGATCATCGAGCCTTGGTTTGAATTACGAATCGGAGTTCCAGGGAAGGCTTTTCCTATCTCTTCAACAGTTCTCTCGTCTCCGATCCCAGAATGTCGAAAAGCTCGACCTGCACAAAATGTACATTGCCAATCTGATTGGAAAATCCCGCACAACCCACAAACAATATTTTTGTTGACAGATCCGATTACCAAATTCCCGCCACATTGACAGCGCGCATGGTTTGCGCATTTTTGACAAATTAAAGAACGGATATAACCTCTTAGGGGAACTTGTACTAATACTGGCCCTGTTTGTAAGCCTCTTCGTATAGTTTTCCAAGCTTTGGTAGAAATTCGTCCACGCTGATCTGGAGAATTAATTTCTGTTATTCCAATAAATTTTGGTGAGTACTCTTTAAAGGTTTCTCGAAGTGGATTGAGAGGTTTTAACAAACCCGCTAGCAGATATTTTGTAGCAATTAAAGAAGGAGAGAAACTTCCCAAGAGCAGCGAGCAACCCTCTTGCTTGGTACGTTCTATCGCTACCTCTCGAGTGTGCCACCCTGGACTCCGGATTTCGCTGTAATTGTCATTGCCTTCGTCCCAAACAATGATTAATGACAAACTTTGGATTGGTAAAAATACGGCTCCCCGAACCCCAATTACAACCTGTACCTTTCCATTTAATATCTCAAGATAATTTGCATACCGTTGGCTTTTGGTTAACTCCGAACTCCAAGTGCAGATATTTTTACCGATACCACTTGCGAGAAATACTTGTAAGCATCTATCAACACTCTTTGAATCTGGAACCAATATTAATATATTTCCATTTCGTATCTTACAAAATTCCGCCATTAATTGAAAAGGTTCAGTTGCGGGAAGTGGGGTCCAGATGACGTGTGAGGCTTCACCTTTTTTTAAAGATTCAAAATATGATTGCGGGTAATGCTTGATAGTTTCATTATTACTCGGTTTTGGTTCAGAGTAACTTAATGAGACATTTTTTACTGAACTTACTGCAGAAGGAAGCGCAAAACGTAGCACATCCATGATATTGCTTGCATATTTTCGGGCTACCGTGCGAGATAAATTCAATATATTTGAAGTTAGCACCGGAGTTTCATTATTTACTTTATCTAAAAATTGCATCCGCCCAATATGTGCCGAACTATTGGCTCTACCTACGATATAACCCTCACATTTTCGACCATTAAATGGAACCCGAACCGATACTCCAGGTTTGGCAATTTCCGATAACTCTTCAGGAACTAAGAAATCAAACTCTTGATCTAAATGAAATACCCCGGTATCGACTAATACTCGAGCAATTGGGGAGTTACTCGCAGCTTTTCCCGGTGTTTTAGGCGTCCTTTGTCTAACTAATGTTAAGGCTTTTGGCACTTGCGCCATCTGTGACTCACAATCCTAAAGCGCTGCGTAACTCCGTTGCTCTATTTGCTTGTTCCCAAGCGAACTCTGGCAGTTCGCGACCAAAATGACCATAACTACTTGTTTTCCGATAAATCGGTCGCAATAGATTCAAATCGCGAATAATTGCTGCGGGTCTAAGATCAAAAACGTCCATAACTGCACTTTGAATCTTTTCCTCAGAAAGCGCACTTGTTCCAAAAGTTTCCACAAAAAGACCAACGGGTTTTGCTTTACCAATCGCATAAGCAACCTGAACCTCACACCGATCTGCCAACCCAGCCGCAACCACATTTTTAGCAACCCACCTCATAGCGTATGCCCCCGAACGATCGACTTTAGAAGGATCTTTACCGCTAAATGCACCACCACCATGGCGGGCCATTCCACCATATGAATCAACAATAATTTTCCGACCGGTTAAGCCAGCATCACCCATCGGCCCACCAACAACAAACCGTCCAGTTGGATTTATGTATGCATTAATATTTTCACTTGGCAGGTCGTACATTTCAAGAACTGGTGCGATCACTTCTCGCATTAAATCTTTATGCAATATTTTTTCTAGATCTACCCTTTCATCATGTTGGGTTGACACCACAACGGTATCTAGACGAACCGGGCGATGTCCGTCATACTCGATAGTTACTTGTGTTTTTCCATCTGGTCGTAAATACCCAAGCGTTCCATTCTTACGGACTTTAGCAAGTTGCTCAGCCAACCTATGTGCCATGGCAATAGGTAATGGCATCAACTCTGGGGTGTCGTTACACGCATACCCAAACATTAAACCTTGGTCGCCGGCCCCTTGTAAATCTAATGGATCTACTGATGAGTCACTACGTCTTTCAATAGCATCATCTACGCCTTGGGCAATATCTGGAGATTGTTTTCCTAAGGAAATACTAATTCCGCAAGATTGCGCATCAAATCCAACATCACTTGAGGTATATCCAATATCGGATACCACACTGCGAATTAATGACATTAAATCAGGGGATGCTGTAGTTGTTACCTCTCCTGCAATGTGGATTTGCCCAGTTGTTAAAAGGGTTTCAACAGCAACACGTGATTTAGGGTCTTGAGCTAAAAAACTGTCCAGAATCGCATCTGAAATTTGGTCAGCCATCTTGTCAGGGTGGCCCTCAGTAACAGATTCAGAGGTGAAAAGGCGATTTGGCACTGCGCTAATCTAGTCGTTTTACTACTAAATCCAGCAAATGTTCGGCTAGCGTGTCTTTGGATTGATAAGGAAGTTGAGCAATTACCCCAACAGAATCGAGTAAATAACCCCCATTGCTTTCAGAGCCGAAAACATCTTGATTTAAAACATCATTAAGAAAGAGAAGGTCTACCCCTTTTCGGAGCAATTTCGCTTTTGCTTCAACAAGTGAAATGGAAGTTTCTGCGGCAAAGGCCATAATTATTTGATTTTGTCGGTTCGGCCTATCTGTTAATGCAACAGATGCTATGAGATCTGGATTTTCGATTAACTCAAGTTTGAGTTGTGCTCCATCTCTTTTGATCTTACTTTCACTTCTATCTGCTACGCGAAAATCAGAAACAGCCGCACTCATCATGATTAAATCTTGATCGGGCGCTAAATCAAATAACTTGTCGCCCATCTCTAATGCGGTATTAACTTTATTAACCTCAACTCCGACTGGATCTTCCAACAAAACATTAGCTGAAATTAAAACAACGGTCGCACCGCGAGCCGCGGCAGCATTAGCCAAGGCGTAACCCTGTTTGCCTGATGAACGATTTCCGATAAATCTAACTGGGTCTATCTCTTCGCGGGTACCGCCAGCAGTAATTAGTACTTTCTTGCCTAATAAATCAGATTTACTACCGATACTACTTAGAAAGAAATCGATGATTTCGAAACTCTCTGGAAATCTCCCAATGCCGGTATCTCCACTTGTTAGCGGACCAACAGATGGCTCTAAAATGTAAAATCCGCGTTCCTTCAACAATTTAACATTGGCTTGAGTTGCCAGATTTAGCCACATATTCGGATGCATCGTTGGGACAAGAATCTTTGGAACATCAGCTGAAAGGACTGTCGTTGTTAAAAGATCATCTGCCCGGCCCATAGCCAATCTTGCAATTAGATCTGCAGTTGCAGGGGCAATCAGGATCGCATCATTATTTTTAGCCAAATTAACATGTGGCACTTGCGAAATGTTTTGCCACAAATCACTTTGTACTGGATTACCAGACAAGCCTTCCCATGTCGCGATACCAACAAAATTTAATGACGCTGCAGTCGGGATCACAGTGATTTCAAAGCCACGATCTTGCAACCGGCGTAAGAGTTCAGCAGATTTGTACGCCGCAATTCCGCCAGAAACACCTAAAATAATTTTGCGTGGGGAACGCATAATGAATTTTTACTTACTACGCTTGAACTTCGACTGGATCTAAAGGCTCTAGAGTTACCAAACCCTCGTTAATCTCACGAAAAGCAATTGATAAAGGTTTTTCGTGCACATGAGTTTCAACTAGCGGCCCAACGTATTCAAGTAAGCCTTCACTAAGTTGTGAAAAGTAAGCGTTGATCTGTCTGGCGCGCTTAGCTGAGAAGATCACTAAATTGTATTTAGATCCGGCTTTGTCCAACAATTCATCAATCGGCGGATTTGTGATTCCATCGCTTGCTTGCACTGAAAACTCCTCAAATAGATCGAATAGATCGAATAGATCGAATAGATGGAATAACTCAAATAAAGCTAGATTTCCATGCTAATCAAGGGCCAAGGATATCAGCCTCTGCGCTACCTCTTCGACGCTGGTATTTATCAAAGTCAGGTCAAACTCCCCTTGGGCGGCCATTTCAGCCCGAGCCAAAGCCAATCTGGAGATCCGTCTTTCCGCGGAGTCGGTACCACGTTTCAAGAGCCGTTCGGCTAACTCCTCCCAAGATGGTGGGGCCAGAAATACCAATAAGGCTTCGGGGTTTTTAGCCCGAACTTGCCTGGCTCCAGATATTTCTAACTCTAAAAGTACGCTTTTGCCGCCTTTCAAATGTTGATCTACAAATTGTTTGGGTGTTCCATATCGGGCTCCAGCAAAATCTGCCCACTCTAAAAATTTATCTTCGGCTATCCACTTATCAAACTCTGCATCTGATAAAAAGTAGTAATCAATCCCATTAATTTCACCCGAACGAGGTGCTCTGGTGGTGGCCGAAACGCTCACCCATACATTGCTCTCATTGGCCCGCAAATATGCAATTACCGTCGATTTACCTACTCCCCCAGGACCTGAGAGCACGATTAACTTCATATGCCAATCGTAATGGTTAACTCAAATTAAAATGCGCAGTCAATTCTCGAATTTGATGAATACCTAAGCCACGGATTCTGCGGCTATCTGCAATCCCAATCTTTTCCATCACCGATTTTGCTCTAACTTTGCCTACGCCAGGGAGCGATTCAATAAGAGCGATAACTTTCATCTTTCCAACGCTCTCGATTTGTTGTCCTGATTGAATAACTTGCGCTAAGGAAAGTTCCCCTTTTTTTAATCGACCTTTAATTTCAGCCCGCTCTTTTCGCGCAACTGCAGCTTTCGCTAAAGCTTGTGCACGTTGTTCTGGGGTGAGTACTGGAAGGGCCATAAGGAAAATCTACCGATGATCATTAAATCCAGCATCTTGAATTTGCTTCGCTATTTCAGCGGCACTAGCGCTTACCCCAATCCCCGCAGCTGTTATTGGCCGTCCAATTACTACCAAATTAGCGCCATTTTGCAACGCTTCAACTGGGGTGGCTACCCGAGCCTGGTCACCTGGATCGCTTCCCAGCGGGCGCACTCCAGGGGTGATCAAGTTGATCTGCGCAGGTAAGTTTTTCCGTAAATTTGCCACCTCTTGCGGGGAGGTCACAATCGCTTTCGCCCCAGCCTCAACCGCTTGTGTGGCCCAGGCTAGCGAGGCAACAGTCGGGTCATCGCCTAGTCCTAGTTTAAATAATTGTTCTGGAGAGATCGAAGTTAAAACTGTAACTGCAGTTATTTGGCAATTTGGTAACGCTTGCACAGCAGCGGCAATCATTTCAAACCCTCCAGATGCATGCACCGTTAAGAAATCTGGGTTTAACTTTTCAACTGCCAATGCGGCACCTTTTACTGTGTTCGGAATATCGTGCAGTTTCAAATCTAGAAAAAATTTCAAGGATGGCGCCGCTTTGCGAATTGCAGCAACCCCATCTGCTCCATTACTCAAGAAAAACTCGAGCCCAACTTTTACAACTTGAATTGAATCCTGTGCTTGGTAGGCCCAATCACAGGCGGTTTGTTGATCTGTTGTGTCTAACGCTAAAACTATAGGGGCTCTATAACTCATGTTTCCGCCGTCCTACTCTTTTTCTAATCTCTGTGCGCATAACCCACAGCCTCTGCAACACTATTAAATCCACGTTGTTCAATTAAGGCCGCTAACTCATTCTGGATTCGGGGGGCGGCATTTGGATCATTAAAACTTGCGGTGCCCACACTTACACCAGATGCACCAGCTAAAATTAATTCAAATGCATCTTCACCACTCATGACTCCACCCATTCCCAATATTGGTAATTGTGGAAGTACGGCATGGACTTGATAAATCGCCCTGACTGCTACTGGTCGGATCGCTGGACCTGATAATCCACCAGTTTTATTTGCGAGTAACGGTCGCATTTTTTTTGTGTCTATTACCATTCCTAATAAAGTATTAATCATGGCTACAGCATCAGCGCCAGCTGCCTGAACTTCACGCGCAATTACCGAAATATCAGTCACATCAGGAGAAAGTTTTGCAATTATCGGCAAGGTGGTGCCAATACTTCGCTTCACCGCTTCAATAACATTTCGTGCGCTTACCGGATCACAAGCAAAAACTAAACCTCTATTTTCTACATTTGGACAAGAGATATTGACCTCAATTGCGCTTACCCCTGGTGCTTGGCGAACTTTACGAGCCAACGATGCAAACTCTTCGACGCTTTCTCCAGCGATTGAGACAATCGTTCGAGCACCTTGCTGGTGCAACCAGGGCAGATCATTTTCTAAGAAAGAATCGATCCCAGGTCCTTGAAGACCAATTGCATTTAACATTCCACTTGCAGTTTCGGCCATCCGTGGCGTTGCTCGACCCGAACGTGGATTACTCATCACAGATTTAGTTACTACTGCTCCGATATCAGAGAGATTAAAAAATTGCGACAACTCTTTACCATTAGCCGCACATCCACTTGCAGTAAAAATCGGAAAAGGAAAAGTAACTGAACCGAATTTAGCTGATTGGTCGATTTGGTGGGTGCTCATTTAGGGCCACCATATGTTCCTGGGGGAACTGTGCCGATTGCATCCCAGCACACTTTGGAGCCTTCAAAAATTGGTCCTTCAGTACATGATCTGACCATTCGTGTTTGGCCATCATCCCCAATAACCGGTAAAACACAGGTCATGCAGATACCAATTCCACATGCCATGGATTCCTCTACTGCACTTTGACAAGGAATCCCTTTTGTCGCGGCAATTTTACTTATCGCTTGCAGCATCCCCATCGGTCCGCAAGCATAAATAATATCTGTGTGGTCTAACAAACTTTCGATCGGATCAGTGACTCTCCCTTGAGTGCCCATGGTTCCATCTTCGGTAAATATTGAAAGTGAGTGAACTGATCTCTTTCCTTCAACCGGTGCAAAAATTTTATCTGCTGTTGCTGCTCCAACAATCATCTCTACTCTACAATTTTTCTGTCTAAGTGCATCCCCTAGCGAAAATAAAGCGGCCGATCCATAACCTCCACCAATTAGCAAAGCCCGAACCGGCTCTTTAGGTATCCCGAATGAGTTTCCTAATGGACCAACTACATCAATTTTTTCGTGAGCGGTTCTGTTTACTAGCCATCGAGTTCCAGGGCCATTTGCGGAAACAATAATTTCAATAGTTCCACCAAACGGGCCTTTGCCAGATGCTTGATAAATCGCAAATGATCTGCGCAACAACATTGAGCTTTTCTCATGGCCAACACTTATGGCAATAAAGTTGCCAGGTTTTGCTCTTTCTGAAATTTTATCCGCCGATAATGTGATGTGATGATATGCAGCGACTCGCTTATTGGAGATAACCTCACATTGAGTTTGCACAGGGGTTGTCATCTACTTCAACCAATCCTGCAAAGATTTAACTTCAAAGCCACCTTTTTGTTGCGCGGCAATTCCAAGCACCGCAGCCTTAAGGCCAGGAATGGTTGTGATGATCGGAATTCCTCTCGCAACTGCAGCAGTTCGGATCCGCCAACCATCCTCGCGTGGGCCAGAACCAAATGGCGTATTTATCACTAGTGCAACGTCACCACTTTCAATTGAATCAACAGCAGTTAATTCCCCTTTAGGACCCAAACCATCTGAATACTTGCGAATCACTTTACTTTTTATACCTTCATCAGCCAGGAACTTTGCAGTTCCAGCTGTAGCAACAATTTCAAAACCTAATTTAGCAAGTGCTTTAACTGAATCTACACATTTGGGCTTATCTCGATCTGCAAAGGATGCAAAAATCGCCCCTGATGTCGGCAAAGCCCCTAGCGCGCCGCTCTGACTCTTTGAAAATGCAGCACCGAACTCATCATCCCTGCCCATGACTTCACCGGTTGAGCGCATTTCCGGTCCAAGTAATGAATCAACCCCACTGCCATCTTTCTTTCTAAATCGATTCCACGGTAAAACCGCTTCCTTCACGCTAATACCTTGGGCAATACCGTCACCGCTCTTAGGAAGTGCACCCTCTTCGCGCAGATCTGCGATGGATTTACCTAAAGATATCGCCGCTGCACATTTCGCCAATGAGATCCCGGTGGCTTTACTAACAAAAGGAACCGTTCTTGAGGCTCTTGGATTGGCTTCTAAGACATATAAAAAATTTTCAGCGATTGCGAATTGAATATTAATTAAGCCTTTAACTCCTACCCCTCGTGCAATTTTCTCGGTGGCTTCGCGAATCTCCGCTGTTAAAGAGGCGTCAATCGAAGTTGGAGGAAGAACACAAGCTGAATCTCCTGAGTGCACACCGGCTTCTTCAATATGCTCCATTACTCCACCCAAAAACAACTCTTCACCATCAAACAGCGCATCAACATCAACTTCAATTGCATCATCTAAAAATTTGTCGATCATCACTGGATGAGTTAATGAAATTTCCGTCGATTTACTTATATAGGCCGCCAGCGTTTCCTCATCATAAACAATCTCCATACCTCGTCCACCAAGTACATATGAAGGTCGGGCAAGAACCGGATATCCGATTTCATTTGCAATTTTTTGGGCTTGTTCAAATGATCCACCCATACCGAATTTTGGCGCCCGCAAATTTTGATCTTTCAGAAGTTGCCCAAACAAACCGCGATCTTCAGCGATATCAATAGCTGCAGGACTAGTTCCCACTATAGGAACGCCTGCGGCTTGCAATCTGGCAGCCAGACCCAGTGGGGTTTGACCACCTAGTTGGACTACAACACCAACAATTGGACCAACGGCAAGCTCGGCTTCATAAACTTCCATAACATCTTCAAAAGTTAATGGTTCAAAATAGAGTCGATCTGAAGTGTCATAATCAGTTGAAACAGTTTCAGGGTTGCAATTAATCATGATTGTTTCAAAATCCATAGCACGCAGAGCAAAAGCGGCATGAACGCAGGAGTAATCAAACTCGACACCCTGACCGATTCTATTTGGACCACTGCCTAAAATAATCACTGCTGGTTTAGTTCTAGGTTCAACCTCTGTCTCATAATCATAAGATGAGTAATGATAAGGAGTCATCGCTTTAAATTCAGCCGCGCAGGTATCAACCGTTTTATAAACTGGATGAATTCCAAGAATTGATCTGCGTTTTCGCAAATCATCTTCGGTACTTCCAGTTAGTTGTGCTATTTGCAGATCTGAAAAACCTAACCGCTTAGCATCTCTAAGTAATTTTTCGCTGATCTCCCCTGGCACAAGCAGTAAATGCGCCATTTTGTTAATGATCTCAATCTGAGCCAAAAACCACGGATCTATATAACTAGCTTCATGCGCCTGCTCCACTGTCGCACCGAGGAACATCGCTTGTTGCACGCAATGAATTCTGCTTTCTGTTGCCACTCGAGATTCAATTAAAAGTTCCTCTTTACTTTTAACAATCTGATCCCAAGAGAAAGAACTCCCTTTCTTCTCCAGTGATCTAAGCGCTTTTTGCAGCGCCTCGGGAAATGATCTTCCGATTGCCATTGCCTCTCCAACACTTTTCATAGTTGTTGTTAGGCGATTATCAGCGGCCGGAAATTTTTCAAAATTGAAACGGGGAACCTTTACAACAACATAATCAAGAGTCGGTTCAAATGATGCGGGCGTTTCTTGAGTGATGTCGTTCTTAATTTCATCTAACGAATAGCCAATTGCAAGTTTGGCCGCTATTTTGGCAATTGGAAATCCAGTTGCTTTAGATGCTAACGCGCTGGAACGAGAAACCCGTGGGTTCATTTCAATCACTACAATTCGACCATCTGCAGGATTGACCGCAAATTGGATATTGCATCCACCAGTATCAACACCAACCGCTCTAATAATTCCGATAGATAAATCCCGCAATTTTTGATACTCAACATCGGTTAATGTCATAGCAGGAGCAACAGTTATTGAGTCCCCTGTGTGAACCCCCATCGGATCAAAATTCTCAATCGAACAAACAACAACCACATTATCTTTATAGTCACGCATCATCTCCAACTCAAATTCTTTCCATCCGAGTATGGATTCTTCAATTAAAACTTCAGTCGTTGGGCTGTACCGCAATCCAGCACCGGCTATCTCAGTTAACTCATTTTTCGTATATGCAATACCAGAACCTAATCCACCCATCGTGAATGATGGCCTTACTACAACTGGATAATCAAATTTCTCAGCGGCCTTATAACAATCTTCAATGGTGTGACAGATCATCGATCCAGCCGATTCACCACCGATTGATGCCACTATCTCTTTAAATAATTGCCGGTCTTCCCCTCGTCTAATTGCATCAACATTTGCACCAATTAAGCGGGTTTTATATTTCTCTAAAATTCCGGCATCATGTAATGAAATTGCTGCGTTGAGGGCCGTCTGCCCACCTAATGTAGCCAAAATTGCATCTGGTCGTTCTTTAGCGATCACTTTTTCGACAAACTCAGGTGTAATAGGTTCGATATAAGTTGCATCTGCAAATTCTGGGTCAGTCATAATCGTGGCCGGATTAGAGTTAATTAAAATGACTCGGATTCCTTCGGCTTGTAAAACCCGACATGCTTGAGTGCCGGAATAATCAAATTCGCATGCTTGACCGATGACGATTGGGCCAGAACCAATTACTAGAACACTTTTAATTTCATTGCGACGCGGCATGAACTCCGCCTTTCATCAAATCTATAAAACGATCAAATAGGTAACCAGCATCATGAGGTCCTGCGGCTGCCTCTGGGTGGTACTGAACACTAAACGCTGGCCGATCGAGTAAAGCCAATCCTTCTACTACGCCATCATTTAAGCAGATATGGGTCACTTCACCTTTTCCATAAACGGTGTCAAAACTTCCATCTACCGGAGCTTGTACTGCGAAGCCATGATTGTGTGCCGTAATTTCAACTTTATTGGTTGTTTTATCCATCACAGGTTGATTAATCCCGCGATGTCCATAACGTAATTTATAAGTTTCAAAACCTAGCGCTCTTCCAAATATCTGATGTCCAAAACAAATGCCAAAAATTGGGATCTCTTTTAATAAAAGTTCACGTACTAAACCAACAACTTCAACCATGGTTGATGGGTCTCCGGGACCATTTGAGAGAAATACTCCATCTGGTGAAATTTCTAACAGTTGCTCTATAGACACATCTTGCGGGAAAACATGAACCTCTATCCCCCGTTCTGACATCAAACGAGGAGTAGCAGCCTTGATGCCTAAATCAATAGCAGCAACTGTAAATAATTTTTTTCCGATTGCTGGAACAATATATTTATCCTCCGTAGAGACTTCTGCCGAAAGTTGCGAACCACTCATCTCAGGTGATTTACGTACCAGCTTTACCATTTCTTCTCTGGATAAATCCATATTTGAAAAGATTCCAACTCTCATAACGCCACATTCACGTAGATGACGAGTGATCGCTCTCGTATCTACATTGCAAATACCGACTATCCCTTGTGCCACTAGATCATCTTCCAATGAACGTTGTGCTCGCCAATTTGAAACAATTGGTGACGGATCCCTAACTACAAATCCCGATACCCATATTTTGCGAGATTCTTCATCAACCTTGTTCATTCCGGTATTCCCGATATGTGGCGCAGTCATAATAACTACCTGTCGGTGATAAGAAGGATCAGTCAAAGTCTCTTGATAGCCAGTCATTCCAGTTGAGAAAACTGCTTCTCCGTAACTTTCACCATCGCTACCCCAGGATTGACCTTCGAAAATCTTGCCATCATCTAGTACAAAAAATGCATTTCCCATTAGCCGGGGACCATTTCAGTTGCGATCATTGTTGGTTTCCCTTTAAAAAATACATGTCGAACTTCCCCAGGTAAAGTTATCCCAGTAAAGGGAGTGTTTTTACTTTTCGAGATTTGTTCTTCTGCCACAACTACTCTTGCGTTGTTCGGATCATAAATAGTTATATTTGCTGGTGCTCCTATGGCCAATTCGATTCCTTGTCCAGTTGCACTTCCAATTTTTGCCGGAGTAATCGACATTCGATCGGCAACTTGTGACCAATTCAAAAGTCCAGTATCAACCATAGTTTTCTGAACTACTGACAACGCTGTCTCTAAACCGATCATTCCATTAGCCGCCCCAGCCCATTCACACTCTTTATCTTCAGCCGGATGTGGAGCATGGTCTGTTGCGACGATATCTATTGTGCCATCTGCTAATCCGATCCGCAGCGCTGCTATATCTTCATTACTTCGCAAGGGAGGATTAACTTTGAATTTTGGATCATAAGATTCGACAAGTTCATCTGATAACAAAAGGTGATGCGGTGTCACTTCTGCTGTAACTTCAATTCCACGTGATTTTGCCCATCTAATAATGTCAACGCTACCTGCAGTAGAAACATGACAAATATGCAATCTAGATTTCACATGCGAGGCTAATAAAACATCGCGAGCGATAATTGCTTCCTCTGCGACCGCTGGCCACCCGTTAAGACCTAACTTTGCCGAGACAACTCCCTCATTCATCTGCGCATTAACTGTTAATTTTGGATCCTGTGCATGTTGAGCAATTACTCCATCAAATTGACGTACATATTCCAGAGCTCGACGCATCAGTTGAGAATCACTTACACATTTCCCGTCATCACTAAAGAGTCGCACTTGAGCAGCGGAATGAGCCATTGCTCCTAATTCAGCCAGAGTTTCTCCAGCTAAATCTTTTGTGACTGCACCAACTGCGAATACTTCACACCATCCAGCTTCTTTTCCGAGGCGCACTACCTGCTCTACAACTCCTGCGGTATCTGCTACTGGATCAGTATTTGCCATTGCAAATACAGCGGTGTACCCGCCCCGTGCTGCTGCCCGAGTGCCAGTTAAAACAGTTTCGGCATCCTCTCTTCCGGGTTCGCGAAGATGAGTGTGTAGATCCACCAAGCCTGGTAACGCTATACATCCAGAACCATCTAGAACATTTTCATAAGAATTATTTATCTTCTTAGACATTTCACTGATGAGACCGTCGGCGATTCCAATATCAACTTTTTCACCATTTACTAACTCAACATCTTTAATTAAATAAGTACTCATGATCCCACTCCAATGTTCCCGCCGAGAAGTAAATAAAGAACTGCCATCCGTACGCTGACACCATTTGCAACTTGTTCCAAAATGACTGATTGGACACTGTCGGCGCACTCCGCTGAAATTTCCAAACCTCTATTCATGGGACCAGGATGCAAAATTAGTGCCCCTTTTTGCAGTAAATTCATTCGATCTAGATTTAATCCAAATAGCCGTGAATACTCCCTGGTCGAAGGGAAAAAGGAGTTTTGCATCCGCTCACTTTGCACTCGCAACATCATTACAGCATCGACTTCAGGTAAGACCTCATCTATGTTGTAAGAAATATCAACTGGCCAACTCTCCACTCCAACTGGAATTAAAGTTGGAGGCGCAACTAATGTTATTTTCGCACCAAGAAGATTCAGAAGTAAAACGTTGCTCCGAGCGACTCTTGAATGCAATACATCGCCAACAATTGCTATGTGCTTTCCTTTCAGATCGCTTCCTACACTTCCTAAGTGACGTCGAATCGTAAAAGCATCTAGTAATGCTTGTGTTGGATGTTCGTGGGTGCCATCTCCTGCGTTAATCACCACACCATTGGTCCAACCAGCAAGTCGATTTGCCGCTCCCGATTCTGGATGACGAAGCACTACGGCATCTGCGCCCATGGCTTGCAAAGTTAAAGCGGTATCTTTAAGTGATTCGCCCTTACTTACACTTGAACCCTTAGCAGAAAAATTAATAACATCAGCTGATAAACGTTTTGCTGCTGCCTCGAAAGAAATCCGGGTTCTAGTTGAATCTTCGAAAAACAAGTTGACAATCGTTCGACCACGAAGTGTTGGTAATTTTTTAATCGGCGCGTCAGATATTCTTGCTAATTCTTCTGCTGTATCTAAGATCAAAAGAGCTTGATCATGGTTCAGATCACCAATTGATAATAAATGACGTGGTAGTTCAATTAATTTTTCAGGTGTCATTCGCACCTGCGATCACAATTTGATCAATTTCATCTATTTCGCTGATCGATACTCGAACAATCTCATCTGCCGATGTTGGCAAATTTTTGCCCACATAATCTGCGCGGATCGGCAGTTGGCGATGTCCGCGATCAACCAACACTGCAAGTTGCACTTGAGCTGGTCGCCCAACTTCACCAAGAGCATCTAGTGCTGCTCTAATTGTTCGCCCTGAAAAAAGTACGTCATCCACTAAAACAACAATCTTATTTTCCACTCCACCAGCTGGAATAACTGTGGGGGTCAGAGCACGGGGAGCTCTGGAACGTAGATCATCTCGGTGCAAAGTGATATCTAAAACACCATACGGAGTTTCACCTTGATCACTTGACTCTATTGAACCAATAATTTTTGCTAACCGAGCCGCTAGATAGGCACCACGAGTCGGAATTCCAAGTAGCAGCAGATGTTCCGAACCACGATTTTTTTCGATAATTTCATGGGCGATACGTTTTAACGCCCGGGAGATATCTCCCGCTTCCAATACCGTCTTTACTGTCTTGGCAGACTCCATCGGCTCACTCCTTCCCCGCCTCTCTGGACGGGTCGTTAAAGGACAGGTGTGAATATACACAGCATCGATATAGATCTACTAATTCTGATCCGTGTCTAAAATTTTCTGGCAAAACCCGTTAAATATGACAAATGACCTATAGGCTCAGTCGCATGTCAAAACCAATCACAATCACAAAAATCCGCACAATCTTGACCTCTCCGGAGAAAATTCCGCTAGTAATCGTCAAAATTGAAACCTCAGAGCCTGGTCTGTATGGACTTGGGTGCGCCACTTTCACACAACGCTACCTCGCTGTAGCTACCGCAATTGATGAGTACTTGGCGCCATTCTTAATCGGCCGCGATGTTGCTCAAATCGAAGATATTTGGCAGACCTGTATGACTAGCGCATATTGGCGCAACGGGCCGATCACCAACAACGCCGTTTCCGGTATTGATATGGCACTTTGGGATATCAAAGGCAAAGTTGCTGGAATGCCGGTCTATGACTTGCTTGGCGGAAAAACCCGCGAAGCCGCAGCTGTCTATCGCCATGCAGATGGCAAATCCTTAACTGAAGTTGAAGACAATGTTCGTAAATATATGGAACAAGGTCTGCTTTATATCCGTTGCCAAATGGGCGGTTATGGTGGCCGGATCGATCAGATCAAATCTCCAGAAGGTGCACTTCCTGGTGCTTACTTTGATCCGCACGGTTATGCCCGCAATACCGTTAAATTATTTGAACATATGCGTAACACAGTTGGACATGACATCGAACTTTTACATGATGTACATGAGCGATTGGCACCAATTGAAGCAATTCGTCTATCTAAAAATTTAGAGCCATACCGTTTATTTTTCTTAGAGGATGCCCTGGCCCCAGAACAAGTTGACTGGTTTGCAATTATGCGAAATCAAAGTTCCACACCAGTTGCGATGGGCGAATTGTTTACCCACCCGCAAGAGTGGTTGCCTTTGATTCAAAATCGGCTAATCGATTTCATTCGTTGTCACATCAGCACAATTGGGGGAATTACCCCAGCCAAGAAATTGGCGCACCTTTGTGAAGCATTTAGCGTCCGAACTGCATGGCATGGTCCAGGAGATGTCTCTCCAATTGGTCACGCAGCTAATTTGCATATCGATGTTAGCTCTGCAAACTTTGGTGTTCAAGAATGGTGGGGACCCTCTGACAAAATTCAAGAGGTATTCCCTGGAACTCCAATTCTTAAGGGTGGATATGTCTATCCAAATGACAAGCCAGGCCTGGGAATCGACATCGATGAGAAATTAGCAGCCCAATTCCCTTGCGATAACAAAGATGCAGTTAAAGATATGTGGACCACGGCCCGAACTCCAGATGGTGGTGCATGGAGACCATAAGCGACCATAAGCGACCATAAGCGACCATAAGCGACCATAACGGTTACTTGTGGATAGTTAATTGCCGTAAGTAGTAATTGAACCTACCTTTCGTTGTAAATCAACGGAAGGTAGGTTTTTTTATGGAAGAGATTAAGAAACAAGCAGCCCAAGAGTTGGGTGCGCGGTTACGGATAATCCGCAAATCCCAAAAAATGAGTTTGCAGGAAGTAGAAAAGAGATCTCATGGGCATTGGAAAGCGGTTGTAATTGGATCTTATGAACGTGCCGATCGCGCTCTTTCGGTCGGCAAATTAGCTGAACTATTACATTTCTATCAAGTGCCGATCTCGTCATGTTTTTCAATGCCTAATCAAAACAAAATAGAGGTTAAGCAGTTAATTCTTGATTTATATAAATTCCGTAATATGGGCGAACTCGGAGAAGAGGTAGCACCTGCTCGACGATATATCTCAGCCATTACTACAAAACGTGAAGATTGGAATGGGCAAATGCTCTCGCTCCGAAAAAGTGATTTAGAAACCTTGGCAATTTTGTTTGAAACAAGTGAAGTTGCGCTATATGAGCAATTTGAAAAATGGGGCGTTCTTATACATCCCCAACTGCAGGGGTAACTAGTAACTCTCTATTTATCTCACCTAGTACGCCATTTATGAATCCAGCGGACTCATCAGTTGAAAGATTCTTAGCCATACTTACAGCCTCATCGATCGCCACTGCATTTGGGACATCTAAACACCATTTAATTTCATAAATTGCAATTCGCAAAATATTGCGATCTATCCCAGGCAAGCGGTCAAGATCCCATTTCTTTGCATGAGCAGTAATGGCATTATCTATTTCGAATTTATATGCCATGACGCCATTTACCAGTAGACGCGCAAACTCAGCAATTGCTGGAGTGTTCTCATCTAACCGTTCTTCTAGAAATGCGGTTGCAGCACGGCCACGCAACTCAGCTTCATACAAAATGTCTAAAGCCCGTTTCCGTCCCTTTGACCTTGCTGACATTAGTTAACGCGACCCAGATACGAACCATCTCTGGTGTCGACGCGAACCTTTTCATCTTGATTAATAAATAATGGAACTTGAATTTCAACTCCGGTTTCTAAAGTTGCTGGCTTGCTGCCGGCACTAGAACGGTCGCCTTGTAATCCAGGTTCAGTATATGTAATTGTTAACTCAACAGATGCTGGCAATTCAATAAATAATGGTTCGCCTTCGTAAACTGCAACTACGGCCTTAACTTCTTCTAACATGTAATTTGCAGCATCTCCTACTGTTGCGGCAGTGATCGTCATCTGATCGAAAGTTTCTTTATCCATGAATACAAAATCTTCGCCATCTTTATATAGATAAGTCATATCTCGCTTATCAACAGTGGCAACTTCGATCTTTAATCCGGCATTAAAGGTTTTGTCTACTACCTTGCCAGAAAGCAAATGCTTAAGTTTGGTCCGTACGAAAGCCGGACCCTTTCCAGGTTTTACATGCTGGAACTCCACAACATTCCAAAGTTGGTTATCGATATTTAAGGTGATGCCATTTTTTAAATCATTGGTAGTAGCCAATTTGGATTCCCATCCTAAATATTTAAAGAGTGAGGTGATTCTACCTTGCTTTTATTGTTGAAATTGCCCGCAAAGCCAACTCATATGAGTTCAATCCAAATCCACCAATAGTTCCATTTACCACTCCTGAAACAACAGAGGTATGGCGAAACTCTTCTCTGGATAATGGATTTGATAAGTGCACTTCAATTACTGGGGCTTTCAACATAGCAACGGCATCTCTTATTGCATAAGAATAATGAGTGAAGGCGGCGGGATTGATTATTACTGGAACTTTCTCATCCGCTGCTTTATGTAACAAGTGAATGATTTCAGTTTCGTCATCGCTTTGAAAAACTGAAACTGTATGCCCTAACTCTTTTCCGATTTTCTCACAAAAAGCCACCAAATCAGCGTAAGCAATATCTCCGTAAGTGGCATTATCGCGCAGGTCTAATCTTCCAAGATTAGGTCCATTGATTACCCAAATATTCATATAGATATTTTCTCATAAGCGATCGTCAGATCTGCCTCAGACGCTCCTTCGAGCCGTTTAATTTTTTCTACATTTTCAAGCAACACAAAGCGCAATTGGCCATTTCTTACTTTCTTATCGCGACCCATACGTTCAATTAATTCTGGTAAAACCGATTTTTTATAAGAAGTTGGCAAAGCTACTGAAGATAAAATTGCACGATGTCTATCCACAAATTTTTGATCACAAAAACCAACTTGCAGTGCTAGTTCGGCGGCGAAAACCATACCAACAGAAACCGCATCTCCATGTCTCCAGGTGAACTCTTCAACTGCTTCGATCGCATGACCAAGTGTGTGGCCATAATTCAAAATCTCACGCAATGAAGCTTCTTTTAGATCAGCAGAAACCACATCAGCCTTGACTTGAATAGAACGTTGAATAACCTCTAGTAACTGCGGTGAATCCCATTGCAACAATTTCAACGAATCTGCTTCGAAAATCTTAAGTATCTCTTCATCTGCAATAAAGCCACATTTAATAATTTCTGCCAGGCCCGAGCGCAATTCGTCGATCGGAAGTGTTTCTAGAAAATTCGGGTCAACAAATACTATTTGTGGTGAGTGAAACGCACCTACTAAATTTTTACCGGCCGGAATATTTATTCCAGTTTTTCCTCCGATGGCTGCATCAACCATTCCAGCAACTGTTGTCGGCACACTTGCCCAGTTCACCCCACGCAACCATGAGGCAGCCGCAAATCCCGCTAAATCAGTTGTGGCTCCTCCTCCAATACCAATGATCCAATCGCGGCGGGTAAAATTGTGCGCCGATAAAGTATTCCAAATTTCAATTAATACCTCTGCGCTCTTTTGAGATTCTCCCTCTGGAAGTTCGATCATTACGAATTCCTGTTGTAAATCCCAATTGGCTGAAATTTTTTCGACAACTTCACTTATTTCAGCGGGATACAAGAGCGCAACTTTTGAGCAATCTTTCAATAAAGGTTTTAAATTGCCTACATCAAGATCGCCAATCAAAACCTGATATTTATGTTCGGCTGAAATATTAATCTTCTTCATTTCGACAACTCCTTCCGAAGTGAATCCACAGTCTCGTTCGGAGTTTTGTCATCTGTGTTGATCACATGGGTAGCTAAAGATTCATAAATATGCCGACGTTGCGCCATGAGAGCAACCCATCTTGCGCGTGGGTTGTCGATTAGCAGTGGACGGTCTCGATTAAAACCAATTCTTGGCGCAGCACCTGTTATCGAAACATCCAAGAAAACAATCTCACTTCCGCAGTTACGGAGAAGTTCTTGGGTAACTTCACTCAAGATCGCTCCCCCTCCTAAAGACAAAATCCCATTCTCGGTGGTTAAAGCATTGGCAACCACTTCTTCTTCAATCGCCCGAAAATATCCTTCTCCTTGTTCAGTGAAAATATCTGAGATCGAAGATTTCTCTCGTTCTTCAATAATTGAATCTGTATCTGAAAAACTCAGCCGCAGTTCATGACTTAGTCCGCGTCCAACTGTGCTTTTTCCACAACCAGGAGGTCCGATTAAAACAATTTTGGGTGGCATGGGAAATTACTTAATTGTGCGGGTATTTAAGTAGGAATCAAGATTTCGTTTTGTTTCACCCAAACTATCTCCACCAAATTTTTCTAGCAATGCATCTGCCAAAACTAAAGCCAGCATTGCTTCAGCAACTACACCTGATGCTGGGACTGCACATACATCTGATCTCTGATTGATCGCTTTCGCAGGTTGCATGGTCGCAGTATCGATAGTATCCAATGCGCGTGGGACTGTAGAGATTGGTTTCATTGCAACTCTTACTCTTAGCAATTCGCCAGTACTCATTCCACCTTCAGTTCCGCCAGCGCGTCCTGATCTACGTTTTACGGTTCCATCTGGATTTAATTCAATCTCATCATGTGCAACTGATCCACGTCTTGTAGCAGTGGTGAAACCATCACCGATTTCAACACCTTTCATGGCATGAATACTCATCATCGCTCCAGCAATACGGCCATCAAGTCTGCGATCCCAATGAACATGTGAACCAAGACCGGCAGGTAGACCAAAAGCTAAAACTTCAACAACTCCACCCAAGGTATCTCCGGCTAAATGTGCATCTTCAATTTCGGCAACCATCCGCAAACTACTTGCTGGATCACTTGCTCGCACTGGATCAGCGTCAATACTCTCCATTTGCTCCGCGGTAGGCATCGCGTAACCTTCAGGGAGTCGCGCTGAGCCAATTGAAATCACATGGGACAAAATTGTGACACCTGCTGCTTGTTGCAGAAATGCTCGCGCTACTGCGCCAAGTGCGACTCGTGCAGCAGTTTCTCGTGCACTCGCTCTCTCTAAAATCGGACGTGCATCATCAAAATCATATTTTTGCATTCCAACTAAATCTGCATGTCCAGGTCGTGGACGAGTTAACGGTGCGTTCCTCGCCAATCCTTCGAGTTCAGCAGGATCTATTGGGTCAGCCCCCATGACAACCTGCCATTTTGGCCATTCACTATTGGCGACCTGAATTGCGATCGGTCCACCTTGGGTTAAACCATGCCGGATCCCACCCAAAATGCTGATCTGATCCGCTTCAAAACTCTGCCGGGCACCTCGACCAACCCCGAGCCGGCGTCTACGTAAGTGGTAATCCAAATCAGCACTGGTGATCGCTACCTGAGCTGGCAACCCCTCTAAAATCGCGGTCAAAGCCGGTCCGTGGGACTCTCCTGCCGTTAGCCATCTCAACATGGCGTAATTCTCGCAGATACTTACCCTTTCATGTGCAACATCGGCCAGATCGGCCAGATCGGCCAGATCCAGATAGCTGCCGCGAGCATCGGGGCCGCAAAGGCAATCCCACCCTTAAAGCGCTCTGGTCGAGATTTACCCAGAGTTGAAAGCAAGCCCAAAATCGCAGCCAATAAGGTGAAATTGATCAATTCTAGAAAAGTCACCAGACCAATTACTAAACCAATCAGGCCAGCGAGTTTTACGTCACCGATTCCAATGCCGCCTCTAGAAATAATAGTTAATACCCCAAAAAATAATAAAAATTCAACTCCTCCTATTATGGAATCCAAAAAATGGTGCTGAAAAAGTTGGATCAGTAGCAGTAAGAGTGATAAATATCCAGTGATGAAATTTGGTATCCGATGGAATTTGTAATCAATCAAAATTATAGACCAACCAAAGATCAGTAATGGGAAGGCAACTAAATTCAGATTTTGTGAGAGTGCTCCAGCCGAAATCAGGGCAATAAAGAGATAGAACAGAAAGGTTTTGGTTTTTTGCGGATCAGTGTTAAATCTGTGACAAAGAAAGATATGCATGAAGTAAGCCAAAATGTAAAAAGTTACTAAAGCAAATATCTCCATCGCCAAAAAATAAGCCAAAAGATTTTGCGATCAAAGGTACAACTCTTATGCGTTGATCAAACGCCCAACTTTTGCAATCCTGCCGCTCGCATGGTTACTGCTAGTGAGTGCAAATCTAAAGTTAACGGTTCAGCAGCCATTAACTCAATCTGGCCGATTCCCTGCTCAACAAGTAGATCTAATCCATCAATGTACTTGCCACCTACATCCTGCCAGCGCCCTAATAATTTGGTCGGCCAAGGTGAATAAAGGGATTCAAATAAAACACCCGCTGTTTGTGTCGGAATTAAATGATCTGTCGCTCCGGATGGCGTAGTAGCGATAATTAGATTTGCCGATAGTCCAGATTGCGCTTCGCTCCAATCTTTAACTTCTACCGTAGCCGAAATAGAACTATTAATTAATTGAGCAGCTCTTGATACACTGCGACTATAAACCGTAATCGTTCTACCGCGACTATCAAGAGCAGCAATCGCAGAACGCGCAGTAGCTCCCCCGCCTAAAATCGTGATCTCATTTGGAATAACGATTTCGGCCTTGGTTAACGCTTGAGCGAATCCAGAGACATCAGTTGAATAAGCGCTAATTTCATGATCTTCGAAAATTAAAGTATTTGCTGCATTAATTCTTTTAACTAATGGATCTAAGGAGTCAGCGATCATTAATGCTTCTTCTTTTAACGGCATAGTTAATGACAGCCCGCGGTAAATCTTTCGGTTGTCTGCAATAAATTGCGCCAGTTCGCCACTTTTTACTTCAATCGTGGTGTAATCCCAATCCCAACCCAATACTTCATATGCACATTTGTGCAAAGTGGGCGAAAGTGAATGCCCGATTGGAGAACCAAGTACTGCGGCTTGAATCACTTGCTCCCCTTAAATAAGCCAGCTTTGTAATTACGGATAAATTCAGCTTTAAATTTTAGGAACTCTGGATACTTATCGGAAAACCTAGTATCCCCAGGTGCAACGGTAACAAAGTAGAGCCAATTCCCGGGGGTAGGGGTGATGGCTGCCGTAAGCGCAGCGCTGCCTGGAGATCCGATCGGTCCAGGAGGTAAACCCTTGTACCTATAAGTGTTGTACTTTGAAGATGATTTAAGTTCTCGAGTAGTTACCCGAACCTCACCTCTACTCTGATTCGCATACAGCAATGTGGAATCCATCTGCAACGCCATGCCAATCTTTAACCGATTGTAAATAACAGTAGCGATCTTGCCGAAATCATCCTGATTGAAACCTTCACCTTGTACGATTGAGGCGATAATTAAAAGTTCAAATGGTGAAAGATCGCGATTTTTAGCAGCAGCATAAAATTGCAATTTTTCTAACTCTTGTGCAAATCTATTGATCACACTTTGCAGCAAACCTGTAAGAGCGGCAGGGTCTCCTCCTGGCAAAATCGTATAATTTGCTGGAAAGAACAATCCCTCTAAATTATTGTTATTGAATTGATTTGGTACTTTTAAATCTGCAAAAGCTTGATCAACTTGATCAGCATCAAATCCCACATTAATTAGATTTTTTCGGACCTCACTAATCCGGGCGCCTTCTACAATTAGAAATTTACCTTGCAACCGTTTCTTATCAAGTAACTGAGCAATTGCTTCTTTAGCTGATAAATGAGTGTTGAGTAGATACAACCCCGCAGAGATACTCTCCGTCCGTTTATCGCCAGTTGCTGCTCTGAAAAAAGTCAAAGAGGTTTTTACTACACCTGCCTTGGCCAAGATTCGACCAATTTCGACACCGGAACTTCCCGCTGGAATATTTACCTCAATTTCTGGCCCAGCCGTTCCCGCTGGATAATCCAGATCCGGATGGTTTTGATTCCAAAACACCACCGCAAAAATCAAAACAATAAAAACAATTACTATAGAAAAAATGGCTTTCAGATTTAAAGCTTTCTTGGGAGCACTTAAATCATTTTCCACCAGATCAGCCATTCGCATCAAGATAACTTTGCAAAATGTTTACCGCAGCAATTTGATCAATCACGGCTCTGCCCTCTTTCGCACTTCGACCGCTAACTCTTAAGGCTTGATTCGCTAAGGTTGTCGTAAACCTTTCATCAAAGGTAAGAATTGGCAGATCGGGAAGGTGCACAGTTAATTGCGCTATAAAATCATTAACCAAATTTGCGGCATGACTTATTTCGCCACTTAACGATCTAGGTAAACCCACAACAATCGCAACGATCTCTTCAGATTTACAGATTGAACTTATTTGATTAATTAACTCTGGCCCCGAAGGTAAAGTTGAGAAAGGTGTTGCTAATATTCCATCGGGATCACAAATTGCGACACCGATTCGGGTGCTTCCAAAATCAAGGCCTAACTTTCGCCCCTTTTTCATCTTCTAATCTTACTTGACTCTATTTGATGGCAACTATCTGATCCTTGATTGATTTCAGCGCGTTTTGAACTGCGGATGTATGGACGCCGCCACCTTGTGCAAAATCATCTTTCCCGCCGCCACCACCGCCCAATGCTTTCGCACCTGTGCGCACTAATTCACCAGCTTTTAATCCAGATTTCCGAGCACTCTCATCACAAGCCACCACTAAAACTGGTTTATCTTCATTGTTACTGATTAAAGCCACCACTGCGCCGGCACCTAGTAGATTCCTAATCTCAAGCGCAACTGTTCGTAAATCATCTCCAGAAACTCCATCGGAAAGTTGGGCTAAGACCACTTTATTATTGCCAATCTGTTCTGCCTTATCTGCAAGTGGCTTGACTAAACTCAAAGCATCTTTACTTTTCGCACCAGAAATTTCACGCTCGATGCTCTTAACTCGCTCAAGCAGTGCACTTATTCGTTCAGGTAACTCTTCGGATCTAGTTGATTTCACCATATCCCCGACCAGATTTAAAATGGCATGCTCTTTTGCATAAAAACGGTATGCATCAACTCCAACAAGAGCTTCTACTCTGCGGACTCCTGCTCCAATTGATGATTCCCCTAATAATTTAATTACTCCAAGTTGGCTAGAACGAGATACATGTGTTCCTCCACATAGTTCTTTAGCCCAATCACCTACTGAAACAACACGAACTGCCGAACCATATTTCTCGCCAAATAAGGCCATCGCCCCAACAGCTTTTGCCTCATCTTGACTCATTACCTCGGCCGTAATCTCTAAATCAGTTACGAGTAAGGAGTTAACGCGATCTTCGACTTCGCTCATGGTGGCAGCGGAAACCGCTCCGACTGCTGAAAAATCAAATCTAAAACGTCCTGGAGCATTTTCGGAACCTGCTTGTGTAGCAGTTTCGCCCAATGCTTCTCGGAATGCTTTATGAACCATATGAGTGGCGGTGTGCGCACGTGAAATTCCAGCACGACGATCATTGTCGATCTCCGCAAATCCACTCTCATTAACTAGCGCTTCACCACTTATAACTTTTCCTCGATGTAAAAATAGATTCGGTACTGGTGTTTGCACATCATCTATTTCAATTAATGCGCCATTTGCAGTGCGGATGAATCCAGTATCAGAGAGTTGACCACCGCCTTCGGCATAAAAAGGAGTTCGATCTAACATAATCTCAACTTCGTCACCAGCTTTAGCTGTGGCCACGGGAGCACCATCAACGAGAAGATATTTAATCTTTGACTCACTTTTCGTTTGTGTGTAACCAGTAAATTCGGTTGTTCCAGATTGATCTAGAGCGGCACGGTAAATCGAAAGATCAGCATGACCAGATTTTTTAGCACGTGCATCTGCTTTGGCGCGATCGCGCTGCTCTTTCATTAATTTACGAAAAGCATCCTCATCAACGGTCAACCCTTGCTCTGCAGCCATCTCTAAAGTCAGGTCGTATGGAAATCCATAAGTGTCATGTAATTTAAAAGCATCGGAGCCCGATAAAGATTTTGCCCCGCTTTTTTTAGTTGCCCCTGCTGCAGAATCAAAAATTAAAGTACCTGATTTCAATGTTTGCAAAAATGCGCTTTCTTCACCTACTGCGATTTCTAGGATTCGCGCTCTATCTGTATGCAACTCCGGGTATTGCGGAGACATTGCAGCAATAGCAGTTGTGATCAAATCATGAGTAGTTGGATCTCCGGAACCAAGTAATCTCATGTTACGAATAGTTCGACGCATCATTCTGCGCAGTACATAACCGCGACCTTCATTACCTGGAGTTATGCCATCACCAATCAACATCGCCGCAGTACGTGCATGGTCGGCGATCACCCGCAGCGAAACATCAGTTCCAATTGACTTTCCGTACTTTACATTTGCTAGGGCGCTAGCTTTATCCAAAATTAATCTAGTTGTATCTATTTCATAGATATTTTCCACGCCTTGCAACAAAGCCGCAGTTCTTTCTAAACCTAAACCGGTATCAATACTCTTCTTCGGTAACTCTCCTAAGATTGGAAAATCAGATTTTCCATTTCCAGCGCCGCGTTCTGATTGCATAAAGACTAAATTCCAGATCTCCATGTACCGATTTTCATCGGCTATCGGGCCACCTTCAGCACCATGCTCTGGACCACGATCAAAGTAGATCTCCGAACATGGACCACAAGGACCAGGAACTCCCATTGACCAAAAATTGTCAGCCATACCTCGTCGTTGAATCCGCTCTTTTGGTACGCCGATCTTCTTGTGCCAAATATCGGCGGCTTCATCATCATTTAGATAAACCGTTACCCACAGTCGTTCTGGATCAAATCCATATCCGCCATCAGATTGAGAACGGGTTAACAACTCCCAAGCCAAGGTGATTGCACCCTCTTTGAAGTAATCACCAAAGGAGAAGTTCCCACACATTTGAAAAAATGACCCATGTCTGGTGGTTTTACCAACTTCATCAATATCTAAAGTTCGCACACATTTTTGAACTGATGTCGCTCTCTTGTATGGCGCAGGTATCTCACCAAGAAAATAAGGTTTAAAAGGAACCATGCCGGCATTGACTAGTAATAAATTTGGATCATCAGCTATTAGAGAGGCAGAAGGAACAACAGTGTGAGTTAAGCCAGCGCGGTTGTCTTTTTCAAAGAAATCAAGCCAACGTTTGCGTATCTCCGCTGAGTCCACACCAAATCCGTTCTACTAATGCAAATTAATCGCGATTTTTATTTCTTGCTTTTGCAATCCCCCATGCAACAGCGGCCATTTTGGCAGCTGGACCACGGGAAAGAATTGAATCAGCGGCGGCGGTCAATCTTGTAGTAAAACCCTCTGCGCTTCTCGTGATGTTATCAATTCGCTCAAACTGCTTATTGGTGAGATTCACAGTCGTGGTGACCTCTTCAAGCAACGGAACCGTCTCTTGGCTCACATTTTTAATCGCCACGCCAGCTTCATCTAAAACTTTTCCAAATCTAATAACTGCATAAGCGATGGCCACCGCTACGACAGCAAGTGATGAGGCAGCGATAATTGCTGCAATTCCGCCTGCACTCATTTCGATCCCCCCAAAATCTCGCGAATCCGTTCCAAAGCTTTTGCCACTCTGGCTTCAGCTCCGTGTGCAGTTGGACGGTAATACTGCTTCCCGATCAATGGATCTGGGGCATATTGGGCCGCAACTACTCCCTCTGGATAGTCATGAGGATACCGGTAATCCCCGCTGGTGCCGAATGGCGTGGCCCCATCGCGAAGTGGTGGCGGAACCAACCCAATATTTCCACTGTTGACATCTTGGCGAGCCTCGGAAATTGCAATATTTACCGCGTTGGATTTAGGAGCGGTAGCGCAATAGACAGTGGCATGAGCCAACAACAACGCTCCTTCTGGCATCCCTACCAATGCAACAGCTTGCGCTGCCGAAGTTGCAACAAGTAAAGCATTTGAATCTGCCATCCCTATATCTTCACTTGCAAAGATCATCAATCGCCGAGCAATATATCTTGGATCTTCTCCTGCTTCAATCATGCGCGCTAGGTAATGCAGTGCCGCATCAACATCAGAACCGCGCATGCTTTTGATGTATGCACTAATTACATCGTAATGTTGATCTACATTGTATAAAACAATTGCTTGTGAAACTGCTTTTGCTAAATTGTCAACTGTAATTACACCGCTATCTTGACTGGCACCGGCTGCAGCTTCTAAGTAAGTTAAAATTCTTCTACCATCGCCATTAGAAATCTTTATTAACTCAGATTTAGCATCTGGATCAATTTCAATTTTATGATTTAAACCTTTTGGATCCAATAATGCTCGCTCAATTAATTTCTCAGCAGACTCTTCACTGAGTGCATTCAAAGTTAATACCAAAGAACGTGAGAGCAACGGCGAGATGATTGAGAAAGCCGGATTTTCGGTTGTTGCGGCGACTAACGTAATCAACTTATCTTCAACTGCTGGCAGCAAGGCATCCTGTTGCGCTTTGTTAAATCTGTGTACTTCATCTATAAAAAGTAAAGTCTGGATCCCTTTATGAGCCAATTGAAATCTTGCCGATTCAATCTCTTCTCGAACATCTTTCACGCCAGCATTTACCGCTGATAGTTGCCGAAATCTGCGACCCTTTGATAACAACAAAGCTAAAGAAGTTTTACCCACTCCTGGCGGTCCATACAAAATGATTGATGGCGGGGCACCTGGTAATCCATCTAATAATCTGCGTAAAGGCGTTCCTTCACTAATTAGATGATCTTGCCCCAAGACTTCAGAGAGATTATCTGGACGTAGCCGTGCGGCAAGAGGCGCGTTTTCAGAGATTTCAACACCTTCGGATGAAGTTAAATCTCCACCTTCTGTGTCAAATGTAAATAACTCCATTTACGTGATTATCAGATCGTTGTTATCAAAGAAGCTATATCTGTTAATGGAACATTTGGTGTGCTGTGATTCTTGTGAGCTACAACAGCAGCGGTGTGATACTCCTCTAGCGCTGCAATAACTTTAGAATCTGCATATGGAGTTCCATCAACTATTGGACCCTTTACGCAGTCGATAACCGCAGCCACATCATCACCTGCCAAGGTTCTATGCACTTCAAGTGCATGCGCCAGTGCAAGAACTTTGCTTCTATTACTCTGTAAAATTTCTTCTGAGCGCTGTAACAACGTGGCCAGGTTGTCTTCGATGCGATCAGATAATGCATTTCGAAGTTCTTTTTGCGCATTCTCGCCCGGTTTGCCTTTCCCACCGGGTGATCCTAATTCAAATCGTTTATTTGATGCGTGCGATGAAACGGTTGAACCCATTCCCCAATGACCTTCCATAAAACTTGCAATAGTTGTGGCACTTTCTAGGTCACCAGATACTCCCGAGGAATTATCTCCTGCAAAAAATAACCGTTCTCCTGAAAGCGAAGCTAACGAAACCAAAATATCTGCTTCGTACTCTGTTCGCCATCTTGTAAATTGATCATCTGGTGGAATGCTGGCGACCATTCCCAAATAATCAGAGCCTTTTTCAATAGTGGCTAGATCAATCATCATATGTCTGCGCATTACATGTGCCATAACTCCATGACATGCTTCATGTATTGCAACAGCATGACGTTCACGTTCTATATATTCAACATCTTCCGGAGGTCCGAGCTCCTTCAATTGTTTGGCTTTAATTACGTCGACCCAAGTAATGCTGGTGCGACCATTTCTAATTGCGTTAATTAAGCCTTCGTTGATTGTATCTTTGATTGTCGCGCCAGTTGCGTAAGGTGTGATCGTCGCTAATTTATCAATCTCTTCTGCAGTTAATGAGTGTGAAACTTTGTCGAAGTACCCTTGGTAGGTACGTACTCGCCCTGGCTTGCTGGGATAACCCACGCGATACATTCGATCAATTCGACCCGGGCGCAGCAACGCCTCATCTAAGGCTTCTGGCATATTGGTAGCCATAACCGTAAGAATCCGATACTTAGGTGGTTGTTTTGGACGCATGCCTAAAGTTCTACGAACAATTCTGTTAAAGAACCCACGCGGTTTTTTCAGTCCAGACATTTCAGTTAGTAACGCTTGCAAAGTTCCCATTCCGCCACCGCCACCCCCTGCGGCTCCACCCATAACAAATTTTTCTCGAGTGATTAAATTTGCTGCGTCTTGGGATAAGTAATTACCACCGTGACATGAACTTCCGAAAACTTCGGATGTAAATCTGCCTTGACCTCCCGAAGGAGCAAGCCCGCGATTACCTAAAGAGTCTGCTTCATCAAAAAAAGCAACGACTCCTCCGTACCGCAAGGACAATTTCCGTAATTTACGAAACAACCCTTTCACTTTTAAAACACCAATACCAATAAACATGGCGTTGAATGCACCTGGATCGACAAACACAAAAGGCTTGCCACTTTCTCCAGCCATTGATTCAGCCATTAGGGTTTTTCCAGTTCCAGGAGGCCCCCACAGCAAGATTCCACCAGGAACGTAACCGCCATACTTTTCGATCTCTTCTGGCTTTTCTAAAAACATTAAATTCTCACGGATTCTTGCCAATACGTGATCCTGACCCCAAACATCAGAGAAACGAGTTTTGATGTCATCTGGGAAATAAACATCAACGCCGCCACGAGACAAGAACCAGAACAACGCAACAAACTGAATGACTATAAAGACAACCGCAAAAAGTAACTGTCCTAATATCGGAAGCGCACTCCATAATGCTTTAGGTGCCAGAAATAATGCTTGAACTGGAGGTTGGTTATAGATGGCTCCTAAAACCACACTTAAAAGTGCGATCCAAATCAATACCTTTATCGCTCTCGAAAGGCGGTAGCGATTCCAATCACTGATTTTGTGTACTAATCGATCAGTAAACGCAAAATATTTCTGCCAACCTCCGTGATATGGGGCAGCAAATTCAGCAATCAGGAAATGTATCTGTCTAATAATTTCGATTCCGGCTAAAACAAAAAGCCAAGGACGAGAACTTCCAACCTCATTTATCGCATCAGTGAAACCAAGCAAGGGATTATCTGCCATCAAGGCCCACGCCAAAGTGAAGTAAACAATCGTAAGGGTGATTAAAAATTTCAATCGATCAAAAATACTTAGATGTATTCGAACTTTGCGATCTGAATCACGCATTCTGCTTGTGTACTGTTCATTAGTGCTCATCGAACTCCCCTTACCGTGAGTGAATTAGAAATCTTGTCTATCTCTTTAGAATTGGCCTTGAAGCATTTTGTAGTGCATCTAACAATAAAAAAATACAAAGTGCTTCGATCTTCTGAAATCAAAGATGTTTGCTTCACTGTTTCATTTAAAGAACCAGGTGGGGTAAATGAAAAAGTAGTTCGTACTCCACGAGCCCCTTCTTCTACTATTTCTTCATCATCTAAAAGAATGAAATCCGAAACCACGGTGCTCTGACCCGAATAGAGTTTAGTAACCGGAATAATTAAATCTCTTAGTGAATTTAGCGAAACTTCATTGCTCTCTTCCATCGTTAATTGACGGACTCTTATGAACGCAATTGGGTGCTCTGTTGGGTTGAGACCAAAAATTTCTTCTGGCAGGACGTTAGGTAATTTGCTATACGCCTCTTGCCAAAGCACTAAGTTTGCCTTTTCAAGACCCGCTGCATCCGCACCTTTTCGTTCGGCTTTCCGTAGAATTTTTTCATCAATCTTTATCCACTTTGCGGGAGCTGTAAAATATGCACCAACATCTGGGTTTGCTGCATATCGCTGACTACTTTGGGCGCATCCTGTCAAAAGTAAAATAGTTGTTATCGTTAAAGCCAGCGCCCGCACTCTCATCTCTACTTCTCTGACTTCTCTAATTTCTCGGTCTTATCTATTCCTGCTTCTTTTCGTTGTGCTGGAGTAATTGGAGTCGGTGCACCAGTTAATGGATCGCCGCCACTAGCAGTCTTTGGGAAGGCAATCACTTCGCGAATAGATTCAACCCCTGCCATTAAGGCACTTACTCGGTCGATACCGATTGCAATACCGCCATGAGGTGGTGGTCCATAATTAAACGCATCTAAGAGAAAACCAAATTTAGATTGGGCTTCCTCGCGAGTTAACCCAATAACATCAAATACCCGTTGTTGAATTTCACGTTGATGAATACGGATAGATCCGCCGCCGATTTCATTACCATTTAACACAATGTCGTATGCATAAGCCAGAGCATTTGCTGGGTCTTTATCAAATGTAGCTGCATACTCTGGTTTTGGACCGGTAAATGGATGATGTACTGCTGTCCATCCTCCATCATCGGTTGGTTCAAACATTGGTGCATCAACTACCCACAAAAATTCCCACAAATGATCTGGAATCAAATTGCATTTCTTAGCAATTTCCAAACGTGCGGCACCAAGAAGCTTTTGCGATTCATCTCGTTCCCCTGCTGCAAAAAAGATCGCATCCCCTGGGTTAGCGCCTACTTTTGCGGCGATCCCAGCTCTTTCACTCCCGGAAATATTTTTTGCAACTGGACCGGTAACTTCACCTGTTGCATCAATCAAAATATAAGCAAGTCCTTTGGCCCCGCGAGCTTTTGCCCACTCTTGCCAACCATCTAATTCACGTCGCGGAGTGGTTGCACCTCCTGGCATTACAACTGCTCCTACATAAGGTGCTTTGAAAACTCTAAATTCAGTATTAGCAAAATACTCCGTTACTTCTACTAACTCATATTCAAACCGTAGATCTGGTTTGTCTGATCCGAATCTGCCAATTGCATCGAGAAAAGTCATTCTAGGTATCGGAGTTGAAATCTCTATTCCAAGAACTTCTTTCCATAATTTCTGCAAAATCTTTTCAGTAAGGGTTAAAATATCTTCTTGATCAATAAAACTCATTTCAACATCTAATTGGGTAAACTCTGGTTGGCGATCTGCGCGGAAATCTTCATCGCGAAAGCACCGAGCAATTTGGTAATACTTTTCCATTCCGGCAACCATCAAAAGCTGTTTGAATAATTGTGGTGATTGTGGCAGGGCGTACCAACTGCCTGGTTGTAATCGAACCGGAACTAGAAAGTCTCGGGCACCTTCTGGAGTTGAGCGAGTTAGATACGGTGTTTCAATATCTAAGAAACCTTCGGCTTCCATAACTGCGCGAATAGTCGTCGTAATTTTAGAACGCAATCGCAATGCCGCGGCTGGTCCTTCACGTCGTAAATCTAAATATCGGTACTTGAGTCGTACCTCTTCATTAGCATCAACCCGCTCTCCACTGTCAATTGGAAATGGCAATGGGGCCGCTTCACTCAATACCGTTAATTGATCGCAAATTACTTCAATCGCTCCAGTTGGAACATTTTCATTTGCATTTCCATCTGGTCGTAAAGAAACTTTTCCAGTAACGCTGATACACCACTCAGCTCTTAAGGCTCCGGCCACACTTTCATCATGAATCACAATTTGTGACCAACCAGTTGCATCTCTTAAATCGATAAATGCAACGCCCCCGTGATCACGTCGTCTGGCTACCCAGCCAGCCAAAGTCACAGTATCTCCTGCGTTGTGCGCAGTTAACTGACCTGCTCCATGTGTGCGTATCAAAATCTTGCCTCGCTTGAATTTCTCTTCACTTTAAGAAGTCGGCTAACTCGGTAAGCCTAACTGATGCAACCACACCGTCGCTCATCTGTTTGATCTCTGCTTGCCCGGAACTAATCTCATTCTCCCCTAAGACTGCTAAATACTTTGCGCCAGATTTATCGCCACTTTTCATCGCGCCTTTTAAGCCGCGTTCACCATATGCCATATCGCAACGAATGCCTTGATTTCGCAGATTAGATAACAATTCAATTGCAAAAGTACGCGCAGCTTCACCAAGCGGGACTAGATAAAGCGAGAGTTGCGTAGCAGGCGAGAGTTCAATTCCTTCGGCTTCGCAAGCAAGCAAAACCCGATCTACCCCTATGCCAAAACCGATTCCAGATAGAGATTGTCCACCAAGTTTTTCCATTAAACCGTCGTAACGCCCGCCGCCACCTATTCCAGATTGTGCACCAAGTTTGTGATGTACAAATTCAAAAGTTGTATGTGTGTAGTAATCCAGACCGCGTACCAATTTTGAATTTTCAATATATTTGATACCAAGATTAGTTAATCCATTTTTTACTGCTAAATATCTTTCTTTAGCATCTTGGGTCAAATAATCCAGAATCACTGGAGCATTTTTAAGAGCCGCAATCATCTCAGGACGTTTATCATCCAAAACTCGTAGTGGATTAATTTTGGCCCGCTCACGAGTTGCTTCATCTAGATCAATCTCTTTCAAGAATTTAACTAGCGCTTCTCTGTGAGAATCTCTAGATAGTTTATCTCCCAAAGAATTTATCTGTACTTCATAATCCTTTAAACCTAAATTTTTGAAGGCTTGCACCGCTAATGAAATTACTTCCACATCAATCAGCGGATCATCTCCACCGATAGCTTCAACACCTACTTGATAAAACTGCCGATATCTTCCGGCTTGTGGACGTTCTGCTCTGAAGAAAGCACCTGAATACCAAACTTTTACTGGGAGTTGTCCACGATCTAATCCACTTTCAATAACTGCGCGCATCACACCGGCAGTACCTTCAGGACGCAATGTAAGTGAGCGATCAGCACGATCTGTAAAGGTATACATCTCTTTGCTAACCACATCAGTTGATTCACCAACTCCACTGGTAAACAGAGCAGTATCTTCGAAAACTGCGGTCTCCATCAACTGATAATTCGCTAACCGTGCCGGAGCTATTAAATTTTCACGGACCATTTCAAATTTCGCCGATTCAGGTGGCAAATACTCTTTGACGCCTTTGGGTACTTGGAACTTCATTACAACTTCCCAATTGCTGCGGCTTTTAAATACGGATTGTGCGCACGCTCTGCACCGATTGTTGTCTCTTCGCCATGACCAGGAAGAACGCGCAGTTCATCGGCTAGCGGCCAAATCTTATGCATCAACGTCTCCTCCATCTGTGCGTGAGATCCAGTTGGCAGATCGGTTCTGCCAATCGATCCGGCAAACAAGACATCACCAGAAATCAAAATCTTCTTATTTATATGGCACAGAATAGAACCTGCGGTGTGTCCAGGGGCGTGAACAAAGCGCAAATTCAGCCCAGCAATTTCAATCTCACTTCCATCGGTTAATTCGATCACCTCTTCTGGTTCTACAAATTGTTGCCCTTGAGTTAAGGATTTACTCTCCCTGGATAAGGCGTACTCCGGATGCGCTAGCAAAACCCGATCGGCGCTATGAATCATCGCCGGCACACCTGCTTTGGCACATAACGGGGCAAGGGAGAAGGTGTGGTCGAGGTGGCCATGAGTGAGCAGTACCGCCACTGGCTTGAGGTTGTGCTTAGCCGCCCGCTCTAAAATTGCCCCACTTAGGTCGGGATCGCCGATTCCGGGGTCCACAATCAAGGCTTCATTGCCTTTGCCGGTAGCGATAATCCAGGCGTTAGTGGCAAAAGCTTTTGCCACAACTACGCTCACCAGCACAGATTCTCCATTTTCAACGCAAAGTTTGGGGGTTTGTTAAGGCTACCGGTACCGTATCCTCCCTGTCCCCAGAAGTTCCATTCACCGGAAAAATAGCGAGCCGGAGTAGCCTCAAAAAAGTGGCTGATCAGGTGGCGCGCAAAGAGCGTAAAGGAGTTTTACTTTGAGCGAGAATGAAGGATTAATTTCAGCCGCAAGTGCCCTCATTGGAGATCCTGCCCTCTTTGGTCGAGTTCATGACGATGGAACTGTTTATGTTTGGACTCATGCTGGTGAAAAACCCGTTGGTTCCTATCCTGGCAAAAGCCCAGAAGAAGCATTGCAATATTTTGTCCGTAAATTTGAAACTCTTGCATCTGAAATTGCGTTAACTGCTGCTCGGGTTCGCAGTGGAGCAATTCTTCCACAAGACGGTGAGATCGCTGTTGCAAAATTGCGTGAAAGTATCGCAACAATTAATGCTGTCGGAGATTTGGCTGCACTTGCAATTGCAGTTGAACAAATTCCACCATTGATTGATCAACAAAGACAAATTTATGCAGCAAAGAAAGCTGATGAAGCTAATGCGCGGGCCACTGCTCGCAACGAAGCAAAAATTGCTAAAGAGGCGATTGTTGTTGAATCTGAAAGCATTGCTGATAAAGATTCTTGGAAAGTTACCGGCGATCGCCTTAAAGAATTATTAGATCAATGGAAAGTATTACCTAGGATTGATAAAGCTAGCGATGAGCAATTGTGGAAAAGATTTTCAGTTGCCCGAAATGGTTTTGACCGTCGCCGCCGCGCACATTTTGCAAAATTAGTCGCAGAGCAAAGCACCATTGCCTCTGCGAAGGAAAAAATTGTGGCTGAAGCTGAAAAACTCGTGGCATCTCGGGATTGGGTCGCTACCGCTCGCAGATTTAGTACGTTGATGCAAGAGTGGAAAACTTCCGGTCGCGGACAAAAAAGAAGTGATGATGCACTTTGGGAGCGATTCCGTGCCGCACAAGAAGCCTTTTTTGCTGCGAAGAAAGCTGATTTAGAACGTCGTGAAAACTCTATGGGAGCCAACTTAGCCAAGAAGGAAGAGATCGCTAAACAGATCGAGGCGTTACTTCCAATCACCGATTTTCCTACCGCTAAAAAGAGTTTCCGTGATCTCCTCTCACAACTCGAAAAAGTTGGGCAAATCCCCCGCGACAAGCGAGATGCACTTGAAATCAGAGTTGGGGCTGTCGAGAAAGAGATTCGGGTTCTTGATGAAGAGCATCGTCGCAAAACTGATCCAGCCGCAAAAGCCCGCGCATCAGATGTTGTACGTCAATTAACTGAAGCAATCGAAAATTACGAGAAGGTTGCTGCAAAAGCAACTGCTAATAATGACACCAAACGAGCAGCAGATGCTTTGGAATCAGCAGAGGCTAGACGTAGTTGGTTGGCTGAAGCACAACGTTCTCTTGCTGAGTTTTCCGCTTAATTGTTGGTGATTCGGTAAACATCATAGACACCATCAACAGTTCTAACTGCGCGTAATACATCTTCCAAATGCGTGGCATCCGCCATCTCAAAGGTGAATCGAGAGATCGCAACTCGATCTCGTGTTGTTGTAACTGAAGCGCTCAAAATATTAACTTGCGAATCAGAGAGCATCTTGGTGATATCAGATAATAATCTTGCGCGATCCAAAGCCTCAACTTGGATATTGACCAAGAAAAGCGTTACGGCACCTGGAGTCCACGAAACCGGCAAAAACCGCTCAGGTTGAGTTCGCTGTAAATCATCAACATTTGTGCAATCAACTCTATGAATAGAAACGCCACTGGCTTTGGTTATAAAACCAACGATCTCATCCCCCGGCACTGGCGCACAACAACGGGCCAACTTAACCAAAAGATCTTTTGCACCCACAACATCCACTCCGGCATTGCGCCGATGAGTTGTAGATCCCGGACTTGCCAGTAAGAAGTTATGGTCATTGTGTTCATGCTCGTGCTCATCTGTTCCAAATGATGAGACCAATTTCTCGACTATGGAAGCCGCGGAAACGTGACCCTCACCAACGGCGGCGTAAAGTGAAGTGATATCTAAGTACTTCATCTCATGTGCTAATTCAAGTAATGCATGACTAGTGAGAATCTTTTGTAAAGGTAGGTCCTGTTTTCGGAGTTGACGCGCAATCGATTCCTTGCCGGCATCAATTGCTTCATCTCTACGCTCTTTAGAGAACCAAGCTTTGATTTTTGACCGTGCTCGTGGACTTTTTACAAAATTTAACCAATCATGACTTGGGCCTGCTGTCTCCGATTTGTTTGTCAAAATTTCCACTACATCGCCATTTACTAATGGGGTCCCTAAAGTGACTAATTTGCCATTTACCTTGGCACCAATGCAACGACGACCAATCTCTGTATGCACGGCGTATGCAAAATCAACTGGAGTGGAACCTGAAGGAAGGGCCAAAACGCTACCTTTTGGCGTAAAAATAAATACCTCTGGTGTGCCCAAATCAAATCTTAAAGATTCCAAAAACTCATCAGCATCTTTAGTCTCTTGTTGCCATTCATGTAACTGCTTTAGCCAAGCCATATTTGCATCGGTATTGGCTCCTTCTAATTCATTATTATTTTTACCTTTTTTATATTTCCAGTGGGCGGCAATTCCAAACTCGGCACGAGCATGCATATCCTTGGTTCTAATCTGGATCTCAACCGCTTTGCCTTCAGGTCCGATCACAGTTGTATGCAGAGATTGATAAAGATTAAATTTAGGCATTGCGATGTAATCTTTAAATCTGCCCGGAACCGGATTCCAGTGCGCATGGATTGCACCCAATGCTCCGTAACAATCCTTAACATCCTCAACTAATACCCGAATCCCAGTTAAATCATAAATTTCATTAAATTCACGACCGCGCATCACCATTTTTTGATAAATTGAATAATAATGTTTAAAGCGACCGGTGACATCGGCTTTTATTTCCGCTTCTTTAAGTTCACGTTTAATTTCAGCAATCACTTCAGTTGCATATTCACCGCGGATAGATTCGCGATCGACTACTAAACGACCAATCTCTTCATATTTCTTAGGTTCCAAAGTGCGAAAAGAAATATCTTCTAACTCCCATTTAATGGTACTCATACCTAAACGATGAGATAGCGGTGCGTAGATATCCAAAGTTTCGCGAGCTTTTCGGATTGCGGTTTCCGGAGTCAGAAACTCCCAAGTGCGGGCATTGTGTAAACGATCTGCTAACTTAATTACTAGTACCCGAATATCTTTGGACATCGCAACCACCATTTTGCGAACTGTCTCTGCTTCCGCATCTGGCCCGTAAGTTACCCGATCTAATTTAGTTACCCCATCAACTAAATCAGCAACTTCATCTCCGAAATCCACACGCAACTGTTCAATCGAGTAAGAAGTGTCTTCAACAGTGTCATGTAACAACGCTGCGATTATGGTTGAAGATCCCATACCAAGTTCTGCCAATATTTGCGCGACGGCAACTGGATGGGAAATGTACTCTTCCCCTGATTTACGATTTTGTCCTAGATGAGCTTTTTCAGCGGTTTCATAGGCACGTTCAATCTCGGCCCGTTCTTTTTTATTCGCATCGATGATCGACAGTAATGGCGAAATTAATTGCGAACTCATACAGACAGCCTACGGTTACTTACGTTTACCGGTCTTCTTTCGCTTCGGCTGGTTGCGTGGTCCCCGCTCACCGGTCGTGCCTGAAGTGTTAGCAGCAGTTGCTGACCCGCTGACTACATCACTTTTTCCGGTCCGAGCATTAACCCGCTTAGCCAAGGCTTTCATCGCTGGTTCACGCTCGCGCATCGCTGCTAAGAAGGGAGTTGCTACGAAGATTGAGGAGTAGGTACCAACAGCTAAACCAATAAATAAGGCAAGAGAGAGATCTTTAAGTGGCCCTGATCCAAGTACTCCAGTGCCAATAAACAAAATCGAGCCGACTGGTAGCAGTGCCACAATCGAGGTATTAATTGAACGGATTAAAGTTTGATTAACAGCTAAGTTGGCAGCGCCAGAATAAGTTAATCGCGATCCACCAGAAATCCCACGAGTATTTTCACGGACTTTATCAAAGACCACAACGGTGTCATAAAGTGAATACCCCAGAATTGTTAAGAAACCAATTACTGTTGCTGGAGTTACTTCAAATCCAACCAGTGCGTAAATTCCGACCGTAATCCAAACATCATGGAATAGCGCAATAATTGCCGCGATCGCCATCTTTGGTTCAAATGCAATAGATAAGAAAATAATTATCGCAAAAAGAAAAACCACTAAGGCGGTAAGAGCTTTCTTGGTGATCTCTTTACCCCAAGAGGGTCCCACTAAACGGGTGTCAATTTCATTTTTAGCAACTGAGAAAGTTGAAGACAAGACTTCAGCCACTCGGGAAGATTCAACACTAGTTAATACACCGGTTTGAATCCGAACTTTATTAGAACCAATTGTTTGAATAATCGGATCGCCAGGCACATTTGCCTTAGCCATCGCTGCCCGAGCTTCAGGAACAGTTACTCCGGCTTTATTCACAATAAATTCAGATCCACCTTTGAATTCAATTCCTAAGTGCAATCCTTGGATACCGAGCGAAAGTGCAGAGGTGATAATTAAAAGGGCAGAGAGCGCGTACCAACGACGACGGCTCTCGATGAAATTAAAAGATTTCTCACCACGGTAGAGGCGATCTCCGAAAGAAAGTTTGGAACTCATTTAATTGCTCCCTTTCTCGTTTTTACCAGTCCCACGTACCACTTTATGCGCATCAAGACCTGAAAGCGGATGCCCATTCCGGAAGAATGGAACGTTGGCTAATAAAGTGATAATTGGTTTAGTAAATAAGAAGACAACGATTAAGTCGATAACCGTTGTTAGGCCAAGTGCAAAAGCAAATCCGCGAACGTTTCCAATTGCGAAGATGTAAAGCAAGAGAGCTGCGATCAAAGAGACTACGTCAGAGATGATGATGGTTCTCCGAGCTCGGTTCCAACCATTTTCCACAGCAGATCGCAGTGATCTACCTTCTCGAATTTCATCTCTTAAACGTTCAAAGTAAATAATAAATGAGTCTGCGGTGATACCAATAGCCACAATCGCTCCGGCGATACCAGCTAGAGTCAATGTAAATCCAATATTTTCACCCAGTACAACAATTATTAAGTAGAGCAGCAAAGCAGCTAAGCCAAGTGAGCCAACAGTCACTAAACCAAGTGCCCGGTAATAAAAGAGCGAATAAAGAATTACCAAGATCAGACCTAAACCACCGGCAAGAAGACCAGCACGTAATTGATCAGTTCCCAGAGTTGGAGAAACTTGTTGTACTTCACCACGATCAAAAGCCAACGGCAAAGAGCCATATTTCAATACATTTGCTAAATCACTTGCTTCTTGTTGAGTGAAATCACCGGTGATCTGCGCACTTCCGCCGATAATTGCACTGATAATTCTCGGGGCAGAGACAACAAGACCATCAAGGACAATTGCCACTTGGTTTTGTGGTGCAGCAAGTGAAACTACCCGTTGAGTAATTGCACCAAATTTTGTGGTTCCCTCTTTGTTAAAATCAAGTGCTACAAACCAACCACCACTACCTTGTTGATCAATTGCAGCAGTTGCTTTCTTTACTTGCGTGCCTAGTACTTCAGCAGGTCCCAAAATATAACGTGCGCTTCCATCGCGATCACAGGTAACAAATGGCAAATCTGGAGAATCTCCTCCGCCACCTCTTATTGATTCATCTTTAGTGCAATCAAGTGCCGCAAACTCTTGCGAAAGTAACTCTCCCGCTGCTGCAACCGCTTGTGCTTGTGCATCAGGTGAAGGAGCTGGCGCTGGCGCTGGCGCTGGTGGAGTGGTTGCCTTTGGAGTAACAATTGGTGAAGCAGAAGGTGTTGGGTCAGCAAAATATGGTGCACTCTTAGAAAGTTTTGATCCGGAAGTTGATGGTTGTGGAGTGGCTGCCGCAGGTGTTACTACTGCACTTGCAGACGGTGCTGGTGCTGGTGCTTCTACTGGACCGCCAGTTGCTAAAACTTGGCGAAAACGTAACTCTGCAGTTTGGCCTACTAATTCAACAACCCGTTCACCTGATTCACCAGGAACAGAGATTAAAATTTGGCGATTGGTGCCGCTTCCTTGGGCAACAACTTCACTTTCTGCCACACCAAGTGAGTTAACCCGTTGGCGAATAATGCTGACTGCTTGATCAATCGCCTCATTGGTAACTTTGCCTTCTTGGCCAGCCGTGATTCGCGGTTGCAAGACAACACTGGTTCCACCACGCAGATCCAAACCAAGTCGCACTTGGCCGGCACCTTGGATAAATATTGAGGCGGTTAAAGCCACCAAAATCAGTAAAAGGGCGGTTAATGAACGGCCTGGCCTTGAAGTAGAAGAAGTCTGAGACACGAGGGGTGAGTCTAGGGTTCTAATGGGTTAGAAGCGAACTCGCCGCCAGTGAAGAGGTTCAGGCTCTCCGGAGGCGTTAAGCCTAAATGTCGCCAGCCAGCCTCAGTCGCCAACCTTCCCCGAGGGGTGCGCAGCAGCAAACCGGTACGAACTAAAAATGGCTCACAAACCGCTTCCACCGTCTCGACCTCTTCACCGACTGTGAGTGCCAAAGTAGAGATCCCGACCGGTCCGCCATTAAACCGCTCGACCAACGCTCGCAAAATTGAACGGTCCAATCGATCTAGTCCTAATTGATCAACTTCATAAAGTTCTAACGCCGCTTCAACTTGAGTAACTGAGATCGCTGTATTTTTACTAGCACCATTATGAACTTGCGCGTAATCACGTACTCGGCGAAGTAGGCGATTAGCGATTCGCGGCGTACCTCTTGAACGTCCCGCAATTTCATTTATAGAATCAGTCGAAATTTCTAATTGCAATAACTTGGCACTGCGCACAAGTACTCGCGTTAATTCTGCGGCATCATAAAAATCTAACAAAGCTGTAAATCCAAATCTGTCGCGCAATGGACTTGGTAATAATCCGGCTCTTGTAGTTGCGCCGATCAAAGTAAATTTTGGTATTGCAAGTGGAATTGAAGCTGCTCCGGTACCTTTACCCACAATTATATCTACCCGAAAATCTTCCATCGCCAGATAAAGCATCTCTTCGGCAGGGCGTGACATCCGATGTATCTCATCAACAAAAAGAATTTCACCTTCGGTAAGCGTTGAAAGTATCGCTGCCAAATCACCGGCTCGTTGCAAAGTAGGTCCGCTAGTGATTCGCAATGGTGCATCCATTTCGGTAGCAACAATGTAAGCCAGCGTTGTCTTGCCTAACCCCGGAGGTCCTGAAAGTAAAATATGGTCAGCAGCACTGCCCCGTTGTTTAGCTGCTTCTAAAACTAAACTCAACTGATCACAAACCCGTTTTTGCCCAATAAATTCACCTAAGGATTTTGGCCGCAAAGCGCCATCTATCCCTTCATCTAGAGCGTGAAGCGCTCCTGAAGTTAACGGTTGTTCTTCATCCACGTGTGCCACCTCGACTCTGTGGTGATTGCAAATTCAACAAGGCAACTCGTAACTTTTCTTCTAGCGGTTGATCAAGTGCGGTCACCGCAACTGATGAGATCGCTTGATCAATTTCACGCCCGGTAAAACCTAAACCAGAGAGCGCAGCGCTAATTGAACTTTGCCAACCACTCTCGCCAGTAGAAATTCGTTGGTTAACGCCTGAAACTTTATCTTTCAACTCTAAAATAATTCTCGCTGCGCCCTTTTTGCCTAATCCAGAAACTTTCTCAAGCGCTGCGGCACTTTCATTTCCAATCGCATTTCTTAAATCGCTCACTGTCAAAGTATTCAATATTGATTGCGCAACACGGGGTCCGATTCCGGTAACAGTTTGCAAAAGTACAAATAGATCCCTTTCTTGGGTATCTTCAAAACCAAATAGAGTTAATGAATCTTCGCGAACCATGAGCGAGGTATGTAAAGTTGCCTTAGAGCCGATACTCAAAGTTTGCAGCGTTCTTTCAACTACCAATGTTGAGATCCCAACTCCCCCAACATCAATCACTACCGAGTTATCAATGATCGCCAAAACTTCGCCTCTGATACTTGCAATCATCGCAACCTGGCGTTTTCAATTCGGGCTTTCATCGGTGCGCGAATTATGTGGCAGATCGCTAGTGCTAACGCATCCGCTGAATCGGCAGGTTTTGGAATCTCATCGAGTTTCAATAAGCGTTTTACCATCTCGCCAACTTGTGGCTTTCCAGCAACGCCAGATCCAGTAACTGCAGCCTTAACTTCAGTTGGAGTATGCAGTGCAACTGGAATATTGCGTTGAGCTGCAAGCAGTAAAGCGATTCCGGCCGCTTGCGCTGTTTCCATCGCGCTGGCCCGGTTGGCTTGCGCGAAAACTCTTTCGACTGCCATTGAGTCCGGTTTAATTTTCTCGATCCATTCAATCAAACCATTTGAAATTTCAAGCAGCCGCTGCTCTACTGGTAATTCTGGTGAGGAGCGAATCACTCCAACATCGATAAACTTTAAAATCTGGCCCGGAGCCCCTGAGACGGCACCAACACCACACCTAGTTAAACCAGGGTCAATTCCAAGAACCAGCATAAACTTAAGCCTAATTGAGTTGCGTTGATCGGGTCGGCTGCCTCGCCGAAATGCCAGGCTCAAAGCCTTACAGGGTAGCCATAACCTCATCAGAGACGTCAAAATTGGCAAAAACGTTCTGCACATCATCACAATCTTCAATCGCTTCAATTAATGCAAATACTTTATTAGCGCCATCAGCATCTAATTCGACACTCATGGTTGGTAAAAATGGAGTGTCTGCAGATTCATAATCGATCTTTGCGCCTTGCAACGCTTGACGCACTTTTACTACGGCAGATGCATCACTAATAATTTCAAAAGTTTCACCAAGATCATTTATCTCTTCAGCGCCAGCATCAAGCACAACTGCTAATAAATCATCTTCACTTATCGCGCCAGCATTTTTTGAAACGATAACAACTCCGCGACGACCGAAAAGGTAAGAAACCGAACCTGGGTCGGCCATCGATCCACCATTGCGAGTTACTGCTAGCCGAACTTCACCAGCTGCACGGTTTCGATTATCTGATAAACATTCAATTAGTAACGCGACCCCATTAGGACCGTAACCCTCATACATAATTGTTTCCCAATTTGCTCCGCCTGATTCAAGACCGCCACCACGTTTGATTGCCCGGTCGATATTGTCAGATGGAACTGAATTCTTTTTTGCTTTTGTAATTGCATCAAACAAGGTTGGATTTCCAGCGACATCAATTCCGCCGGTACGTGCAGCAACTTCAATACCTTTGATTAACTTTGCAAAGGTTTTTGCTCTGCGACCATCGATGATCGCTTTCTTATGCTTGGTAGTCGCCCATTTGGAATGACCCGACATTTCTCAACTCCTTGTTTAGCCTGTTGCGAACTCTAGTTAATTCAACAGATTTTATCAATAAAATAACGGTGAACTCGCAGATCTCCAGTTAACTCTGGGTGGAAAGATGAAACAAGTACGGTTTCACTTCTTGCTAAAACTGAATGAACTTTTCCACCCGCAGTTGTTAAGTCGGCAAGTGATTTCACACCTACGCCAATCTTCTCAATCCACGGCGCGCGAATAAATATCGCATTGAAAGGCTGATCATCAATTTCAGGTATCAATAACTCTTGTTCAAATGAATCCACTTGACGTCCAAATGCATTTCTTTTCACCGTAATATCAATTACTTCAAGAGTTTCTTGATCTGAAGTTCCATCAATAATCTTGTTTGCAAGCAAAATCATTCCAGCGCAACTGCCATACACCGGTAAACCATTTCGTAAGGCTTCCTGCAATGGTTCAAATAAATCAAATATTCGCAAAAGTTTTACAATGGTTGTTGATTCCCCACCCGGAATTATTAGACCATCAAGGCCTTCGAGATCACTTGGTCGCTTTACTTCAGTTGTTACCGCTTCACAATTTTCAATTGCAGAAAAATGCTCACGGACATCACCTTGTAAAGCCAGTACACCAATATTTTTCAATTGATCTCAATTCATTACGAAATTAGAGATTACCAGCCACGTTCAGCAAGACGGTGCGGTGCTGGGATGTCTGCAACATTTATTCCAACCATTGCTTCGCCTAGACCGCGTGATGCATCTGCTACGACTTTTGGATCATTGAAAAATGTGGTTGCCTTGACGCAAGCAGCTGCTCTTTGTGCTGGATTGCCTGATTTGAAAATGCCAGAGCCGATAAATACACCGTCAGCGCCTAATTGCATCATCATCGCTGCATCAGCAGGAGTTGCAATTCCACCAGCGGTAAATAGAACAACTGGAAGTTTTCCGGTTTCTGCTACCTCTTTGACTAATGCATAAGGAGCTTGTAACTCTTTAGCAGCTACATACAACTCCTCTGGTCGCAATGAAGCTAAACGGCGAATTTCTCCGGTGATGGTGCGGATGTGGGTTGTTGCATTTGAAACATCACCTGTACCGGCTTCACCTTTAGATCTAATCATTGCGGCACCTTCATTTATCCGTCGCAAAGCCTCACCAAGATTTGTTGCACCGCAAACGAATGGGATAGTGAAGTTCCATTTATCAATGTGATGCTCAAAATCTGCGGGAGTTAAAACTTCTGATTCATCGATGTAATCAACACCAAGTGATTGCAAGATTTGGGCTTCAGCAAAATGTCCGATGCGAGCTTTGGCCATCACGGGAATTGAAACACTGGCTTGAATTTTTTCGATCATATCTGGATCTGACATTCGGGCAACGCCGCCTTGGGCGCGAATATCTGCAGGGACTCGCTCTAAAGCCATGACTGCAACAGCGCCAGCATCTTCGGCGATGCGCGCTTGTTCAACATTAACCACATCCATGATTACTCCGCCTTTAAGCATTTCGGCCATGCCTCTTTTAACTCGGGCGGTTCCAGTTACCTGATCCATTAATTACTCCCCTAAATCTGCGACTTTAAAATTCGTACAAATCCGTAAGGAGACACTCTACTTTGTTACCGGCGACGGGGCATCTGTAGGGATTGCGCTCTCAATCACATTAGGTGGCCGCTCCTGATCAACTAAGGCGATCCATGTTTGCCCGGTCGCAAATGGGATATCCGCGCCTGTGGCATCTTTCCAGGTTGTGGTCTCGGTTGCGGTTGGTCGATCCCAAATCGCATCAAAAACCTTCCCCCCTCTGAAAATTAGTGCTTTTCCGGTTCCAATTGTTGCTGAGTGCGGGGTGACGCCGCCAAATTTATCCCCATACTCAGAATCGGTAATAGCAACTAATTGCAAAACTAAAGTATCTGCTGCTAATTGGGATCCAGATCTAGCCATCTTCGGTTCGCCATTTTGGCGGATCATCCATTTCTTAGTCACCTTGTCCCAATCAGCACCGTATTTTACGGCCGGCCAAGAGAAATCAACTCCCAAAACTTTACGACCGTTTTTTATATTTTTTCCGTCTTTTTCTAATTTCCCCACTGGCCCAAATACCCATCCACTTTTAGTGGCTTTTTCAAAGTAAATATCTTTTGCATGAGCTTTCTCTAACAAAATATTTGGATATAAATATAAATTTACTGGAGCATTTCTACTCTCATCTCGAAAGTATGGTTCGTAATATCCAAAACGTTCTGCACTCATATTGAAAAGATTAGCCGCCTCTATTACCGATATTAGTTTGCGTTGTGCGCCCGAATATGCAAATCCAAATTTGCCGTACTGACCAAAAATCTCCATGTCACTTATTCGGGCGCTTCGGACTGGTCCGACAATTTCTGGGTATTTAGAAGAGTAAAGAGCGGCAATTCTGGTCGCCCCACCTTCGACTTGTTCGATGTAAACCACATCTGCATTTTCAATCCCTGTTTGCGGCCTTGCTTGATTAGTGTCATCGATTTTAACAATAATAATTTCATTGTTCTTGCCTGGTAAACCATTTAATAAATTTTTCTGAACTTCAGCTACTTCCTCTTTTGAATCTCCAGGTGCCGAAACGCCTGAGCAGGAAGTTAGCAAAGCGATTACTAATGAGATCCCAATTATTTTTCTCATACCGCAATTTCCTCAAATGGGAATTGAACTGGGATCGGTGCGCGACCGGCTAAACGAAAAAATTTAATTAACCCACGAGAGCGCTGTAACTTTGTAGAATTTACCGCCTCTACATGGAAAGAGATCGCAATCCGAACTCGGGCGCGAACTTCATTTAAGCTCTGCGTTAATTCAGCTGCTTTCAAGGCAAGCTCTGAGCCAAGCACTTCAATATTTACCATCGAAGTTATGATTTCAGATAAATCTTGTTCTGCATTAGATCGATTTTCTGGTAGTGCAACTAACGCGGTATGAGCAGCAGTTGAAAGAATTACCGAACTGGCTGGATCAAGCACACCCGATCGCGCAATTTCAAGTGCGATTCCGGCTCTTTGGTGGAGGGCTGCATCTAAATTACCCCAGGTGGTTTCCACGCGATGGTGCAATCGATCTAAACGAGAAGCGGTAAATGATATGTACCAAACGATTAATAGCATGGCGAAAAGCAAGGAGATTAATGGCCAACTCAACATTTATTTAGACCTCATCCGTCCACGCAACTCACTACCAAGCGAGACTTTCTCCCCAGTTGAACTCACCATTTCATAAACATTTTCAATTTGATTGGCAACAATTGTCCAATCATACTTTTTTGACCACTCTTGCCCGCTTTTACCGAGTTTCTGATTTAGCTCTTTATTTAATAACAAATTATTAGCCACTCGTGCTAAGTCAGTTGAATCTTCATTTATAAACAACGCTCCCGCGTTTCCATTGTTAAGCGTCGCTCTAAAGGCTGGCAAGTCACTCGCTACAACTGCAGTTCCGGCAGCCATTGCTTCAGCCAAGATAATTCCAAATGATTCTCCACCAGTATTTGGTCCGACATACAAATCTACAGATTTCAGCAATCTAGCTTTATCTACATCTGAAACTCGACCAAGAAAATGAAAACGATTACGAATAGATTGGTGCACACCTTTTAGTACATCTTCACTTTCGCCAGGTCCGGCCACCATAATCCGCAAATCTGGATTATTTTTAATAATCTCTGGCAACGCTCGAATTAACACATCTAAACCTTTTCGGGGTTCATCAAATCTGCCCACAAAACCAATAGAACTCCCTACCCATTCTGGGTTAGCTTTTGCATCACTGAAAAACTGATGATTGATGCCGTTTGGAATCACAATGGCATTCGTCTCTAAATGCTCTGTTAGCGTTTCTCGAGCCATTTCACTAACTGCAATTCGGGCGCTTAATTTCTCAATGGCCGGTTCAAGAATCGGACCGACAGCAAAAATAGCTTTCTGTCTTGGAGCGGTTGCGTGGAATGTTCCCACCATTGGACCTTCGGCAGCCCAGCAGGCAAGCAATGAGAGTGACGGTATTGCTGGTTCATGCAAGTGCAGCAAATCAAAATCACCCTCTGAAATCCATTTCCGCACTCGCAAAGTAGCAACAGGTCCAAAACTAACTCGGGCTACAGCACCGTTGTATGGAATCGCCAAAGGCCGGCCTGCTGATTGCACCCAATTAGGAAGAAGTTCTTCCTCTACCGCCGGAGTAAGCACTGAAACTTCATGTCCCTTGGCAATTAGGTGCTCTGCCAAATCTCTAATGTGTATCTGAACTCCGCCAGGTAAATCCCACCCATACGGAGAGACCAATCCGATTTTAAGTTTTTTATCCATTTGAAACCTCAGGGTCAATCCAAATTCTTTGCAACATGTGCCAATCTTCGGGTTTCTTAAAGATACCAAGTGCGAAATTATTGGCGCATTGTTGAACTAAATCTTTTGCCTGATCCTCTAGCGAGCCTTGAATTCTTGGAGTCAACGGCCCCAAGAAATCTATTTGGATTCCTTTTGGATTGTAGGAAACTTGAGCGGTAATTAACGGAGCGCCGGTACGTAGCGACAAAAGTGCTGGGCCAATGGGCATCTTCGCTTTTTTACCGAAGAAATCTACTTCAACTCCATTTTTTGAAAAATCGCGATCCGCGACTAGAGCAATTAATTTACCTTCATTTAATCGATTGCTTAACGTTGGCAAAGTATTGCTATCTAGCGCCAAAATTTCCATACCAATGGCTCTCCGATAAGTTAAAAATTTCTGAAAAAGTTTTTCGGGCTTTACTCTCTCTGCTACTGAAACTAATGGAATTCCCTGTGCGCAGAAATATGCCCCAGCATGATCCCAATTTCCTGAATGTGGCAAAGCCACAATTACTCCGGTACCGGCAGCAACTGGATCTTTCAATAGGTTTTCATTTGTAGTGTTCACGGAATCAATAATCTTCTGAGTACTCCAGCCTGGAAATCTAAAGGTGTCGCACCAGTATCGAAAGTATGAGGAGATTCCTTTGATAACAATTTCTTCTAACTCATTAGAGTTAGCCCTCGGCATAACTACTTGTAAATTTGATCGAAGTCTTTTAACTGCTTTTCCATTTCGATTATAGAAAATCTTTCCTAATTTTTCAAATAATTTATAGGCAACTTTTTCTGGTAAGCGTTGAACTATTTTCCAGCCAATTAAATATAATTGGGCACTAATCACATCCTTTATTCCGCTCATCTCTGTTTCCAGACTTGATGAACTCGAAAAATAAATGTGGCAAAAGATGAAATTGCCAATATCCAGATTCCAACAGCAAGGATGTAAGGAACTCCAAGACCAGCGAAGCCAACCGCAGTTAATAGAATTATTACTCGTTCAGCACGTTCGGCAAATCCCCCGTTACAATTAAATGAAAGCGCTTCTGCTCGAGCTTTCACATAAGAAACTAAAAATCCACCGATCAAAGCAGCAAAGGCCACAACCGCTAAGCGATCATCACTTTTCAATAAAGATAAAACAAGTGCGCCGATTAGTGCAACATCTACAACTCGATCAATGGTGGAATCGAAAAATGCTCCCCACTGAGTACTTTTTTTGCTGATCCTGGCCATAGTTCCATCAAGAAGATCACTAAAGATAAAAGCCATAACGCCTAGCGTTCCCCAGAAATACTCTCCTTGTGGCCATAACCACAAAGCCATCACGCAGGTTCCCAATGAACCAAAAAAAGTCATTCCGTTTGGAGTAACTCCGATTCGCAGCAATAGAACTGCAACTGGATCAACAACACGGGCAACCGGCTTCCGCAAAATGGCACTTAACATAGTGAGTACATCGTAGGCTTTCGGGAATGAGATCGACAGCGCTCAAAATCGCCTTAATCGGCCATTCAACAGCCGATTTACCACCTTTGGCGAAATCTATTGCCGACCATGGCTTGCACACCCTGGAATTGCCTTTAGCGGTAAGTACCTTTGAAACTGCCACAACCAATTCAACTGAACCTAATTTAGAAAACTTTGATCTGGCATTTTTTGCAATGAGTGCACATGAAGGTTTAGATCAAGAAATTTTGAAATGGTGGGAACTGGCATCCGACTTATCACTCCCTCGGTCATTACTCATAACCAAAATCGAAGACGGGGAAGCAGATTTTGATGAGGCAATTTTAATCGCTCGTCGAGTACTTGATAACTTTACAACCCCGTATTTAGTTTTACATGATGATGGTGGGGCTCCATGTGCACTAATCAACTTAAAAGATTTAACAATTCATGATTACTCAACCCCTGAATTTAAAATCTATCCATGCGATGAGGATCATAAAGTGGTGATTCAAGAATTCAGAGAAGAGTACCTTGCTTCTCTTGAGGAGTTCGGTGAAGATACTTTTGTTTTTGGGCTTTTCATTCCGGCTATTCCACTTTCTGTTAAAGCAGAAATTGGTTTTAATGAAATAATGGAGTTAATTAAACTTGTGAACGATCAGCAATCGCTTTAGTAATTTCAGCAATTGCTTCCTCCACTGAAATTCCATTTTTCTGTTCACCGTTGCGATAACGAATTGAAATCGCATTTGCCTGTTCATCAACTTCGCCAGCAATAATCATAAAAGGAGTTTTTTGCATCTGTGCATTTCTAATCTTCTTTTGCATCCGATCATCAGAACTATCAATTTCGGCCCGAATACCTAATTTGCGCATCTGCGAAACTATCTTTTCTAAGTAAGGCAAAAATGCATCCGCAACTGGAATCGCGGTAACTTGGACTGGTGATAGCCACGGTGGAAATGCCCCCGCGTAATGTTCGGTAAGAACTCCGAAAAATCTTTCAATTGATCCAAATAGCGCCCTATGAATCATGACCGGCCGCTGTCTAGTTCCATCAGTGCCTACATACTCAAGTTCAAACCTTTGTGGAAGTTGGAAATCAACTTGGATTGTTGACATCTGCCAAGTACGACCGATTGCATCTTTTGCTTGCACTGAAACTTTCGGACCATAAAAAGCAGCACCTTCTGGATCTAAAATTAATTCTAGTTTTTGACGATTAGCTGATTCGCGCAAAGCCTCAGTTGCTTTCTCCCAATCCTCATCTGATCCCACAGATTTTGCTGGATTTTTTGTGGAAAGCTCCAAGTAAAAATCCGTTAATCCGTAATCACGAAGTAATCCGAGCACAAACGTCAGCAAACTATCCAGCTCATCAACCATTTGATCAGGGGTGCAATAAATATGGGCATCATCTTGGGTAAAGCCACGAGCCCGAGTCAGACCTTGGATAACTCCGGATTTTTCATAACGGTAAACAGTGCCGAATTCAAATAATCGTAAAGGAAGTTCACGATAAGAACGACCACGTGAGCGATAAATTAAATTGTGGAAAGGACAGTTCATCGGTTTCATGTAGTACTGCGCACCAGCGCGTTTAACGGTGCCATCTAAATTACGCTCTTCATCCAAAATCATTGGTGGGTACATTCCTTCTGAGTACCACTCAAGGTGTCCCGAAGTTTCAAACAAAGCCGCTTTAGTTAAATGTGGAGAGTAAACAAATTCATAACCTTCTTCTTCATGTCGTTTGCGCGAATACTCTTCCATTTCGCGACGAATAATTCCGCCCTTTGGATGGAAGACTGCAAGACCCGAACCAATCTCTTCTGGAAATGAAAATAGATCAAGTTCAACACCTAAGCGACGGTGATCCCGCTTCTCTGCTTCAACTAAGAAATTTAAATAACCATCTAACTCTTCTTGCGATGGCCAGGCGGTTCCATAAACTCGTTGCAAGCTTGGATTCTTATCTGATCCCCGCCAATAAGCACTTGATGTGCGCATCAATTTAAAAGCTGGAATTATTTTGGTGCTCGGGATGTGTGGCCCACGACAAAGGTCACGCCATTCAATTTCACCATCTCGATTTAGATTGTCATAAATCGTTAACTCTCCTGCGCCTACTTCTACCCCTTCAGCTGATGCTTCATCAGTTGAAGGTGACTTATCTCTAATCAATTCACATTTAAAAGGTTCTGCCGCAAGTTCGATGAGCGCATCTTGTTCATTAGTCACTCTTCTTCTAAATCTCTGGTTAGCTTTAACAATTTTGGACATCTCTTTTTCGAGTGCCAAGAGATCATCAGGTGTGAATGGTCTTTCAACTTCAAAATCGTAATAAAAGCCATCCTTGATCGGCGGCCCGATACCTAGCCGAGTTTGTGGAAATAATTTTTGAACCGCTTGGGCTAAAACGTGGGCGGTGGAGTGGCGTAAAATCATTAATCCATCAGCAGAGCTAAGTTCTATAGTCTCGACTTTGTCGCCACCCGTGATTTCAGCGTTTAGATCTGAAAGTTGATCATTGATACGTAAAGCGATTATTTGCGGCTGATCTCTAAAGAGTTCACTGGTGTATTTTTCAACAGTTACTGATTTCGGCTCACCATTGAGCGTGATTTCGAAGGTGGCCATGAGATCACTCTACCAATTGCTACCGTGCGAAAAGGTAATAAGAGATACCTGCGCCGATTGCAATCGCAACAACTACGACTCCCACTATTAAATAGATCACGCTTTTACGGGTATCTGCCGGAAGCGCACGTTGTGCCGTTTTGATTGCCAACATCTTGGTCTTCATTAAAGCCTTGTCAGCCCATGCAAACTCAGAGGCCAAAATGCCTAGGCCGGCAAAAATAATTAACCAACCGGGTCCAGGTGCGATTAAAGCAATCGCTCCAATCACTGTTACTAAACCACCGATGAGTCCGACCAATATTCTCCAAGCCGGCGCACCATATTTACTGCGTTTAACATGGGAGCGGAATCGTTTAATCATGGGTTGAGGTTAGCCGAAAGTTGCTCAGTGAAGGAACTCATTATCTCTTCGATTTTTTTGTTAACTTTGAATGAACGCGCATTGATTCGATTTATTGGTTGCAAATACCGCAAACTTGAAGAAAGGAGCGCTCCTTCGGCTTTTGCTAAATCATCAAAATTTAACTCTGCCTCTTGGGCCAATCCCCACTCAAGAAGTAATTCGCGGGTTATGCCTGGCAGGGCTCCCGAATCTAAATTTGGAGTTAATAGTTTATTTCCGATCAATAAAAAAATATTTGCGGTGCTTGCTTCGGCTAATTGACCTTTAAATCCAAAAAGTATTGCATCATCGGCATTTCGAGCGGTTGCGTATTTGTGTGCACTCAAAGAGGTCGCATATGAAGTCGATTTAACATTTGCCAGAAGTGATCTCTCATTTAGCGGAAACGGGTAGGTAACAACACCGGCTGGTTCACTCCATGGAGTGTAAGAAGTATGCGTGATGACTAAATTCCCAGATCCAGAAATTGTGATCCGCATCCGGCCAATCGATATTTCCTTCGTGGCATTTAAAACTTCACTTACCGCTGATCTAAAAAAATCATCTTTTGGAAGAGAAATCTCTAAAACTGTGGCCCCTTTACGCAACCGCTTCAAATGCCGATCTAACGCAACAGATTCTCCGTTTTGGGTTCTGATAGTTTCAAAAACCCCTTCACCTAACAAAAAGGAACGATCAGTTACCGGAATTACCGCATCTGGTGTTGCAACTAATCGATCATTAAGCCAGATCACATCTGACCTCCGGCTATTTTTATTAATCGATTTGCTTTCAAAACAGTTTCTTCCCATTCCTTAAGCGGATCTGAACCCCAAGTTATTCCGGCTCCAGTTCCAAAATATATCTGGTTGCTTTTAAAATCTCGCCAAAAAGTGCGGATACCTACTGCAATTTCACTCTTATCCCCCATGATCCAACCAATCCCCCCGCAATAAGGCCCGCGATCGACAGGTTCCAACTCTTTAATAATTTCTAATGCTGAAATCTTTGGCGCACCACTTACCGAACCTGCCGGTGAAATTGCCGCGAATATCTCACCCCAAGAAATATTAGGAAGTAACTTTCCACTTACATCAGAAACTAAGTGCACCAAACCTGGATGTTGTTCCACTTCCATCAACCTGGGAACATGAATGGATCCCATTTCACAAACTTGACTTAAATCATTACGCACCAGATCAACGATCATGATGTTCTCGGCCCGGTCTTTCTCCAAGATCTCAGCTTCATTTTTTCCAGTGCCTTTAATTGGGCTACTCAGCAAATCATCACCATAACGTTTTATGAAAAGCTCTGGAGATGCCGAAACAATTTCCAGATCCGGAATTGAAATCACAACTGAATGTGGTGCTGGATTGGCACTGGCTAATTCAGTTGCTAACCCCAAAATAGATTGATCATTTGAAATCGGATGCGAAAGGACTCGGCAAAGGTTTACTTGATAAACATCACCGCGAGATATCGCCTCACGGATATTGCTAACGCCATTTTGGTACGCATTTTGATCAAGTGATGTGTTCCAACTACCGGCCAATTTGCGCCAAGCAGGTAAGTTCGGTGGCTTAGAAACTCTTTCAACTTTAGTGAAATGCACAAAACGAAAGCCGCCTTCAAAATTATTTATAACCGCCCATAAACCGCTCTGAATTCGGTCTAAATCTGCCGGGTCGGTACTTTCTAGGTCGATCTGTGTAGCCAACAAGCCACCCATCCAGAGGAAAGGCTCCTTCAAATCCATAAGTGAACGCTAGCCCACCCCTAATTATTAAGCGCAGTTAGCCCTGCCATTGGCTCTGGGGTAGATTGACCCTCTGGTTAAGCAGTGCGGATGTAGCGCAGTGGTAGCGCATCACCTTGCCAAGGTGAATGTCGCGGGTTCGAATCCCGTCATCCGCTCCAATTTAAATCGTTCAATCTGGTGGGATGGCCGAGAGGCGAGGCTCAGGACTGCAAATCCTGCTACACGGGTTCAAATCCCGTTCCCACCTCACATTTACATTTGCGGATCTTTTCGGAACACACTCTCAATGCTTTCTGAAAATAAGGTTCTCTGACTGTCGCTAATCGCTAATGATCCCAGCCCAAATAACCAACCGCTAGGATTGGCCTACTTCGGATGATTAGCTCAGTGGTAGAGCGCTTCCTTGACATGGAAGAGGTCACTGGTTCAAAACCAGTATCGTCCACAGATACTAAAAATTGTAAGGAGATACGTGCAAATCGATTCCAATGAATTCGCCGGCCAAGTCGTATTAGTGACAGGTGCTGGAAGTGGAATTGGAGCTGCTACAGCGAAACTATTTGCAAAACGCGGCGCTAAAGTAGCTGTTACTGATATCAATTTACTTTCTGCTCAAAAAACTGCCGCGGAAATCAATAATAATGGCGGCAATGCGATTGCAATTTTGCACGATGTATCAAATATGACGCATTGGGAGAATGTGAAAGCTGAAATCCATTCCAAACTTGGTGAGCTGAACGTTGTTCATAACAATGCTTTTATGAAAATTGAAAAATCCACTGATGAAACAAGTATTGCTGAATGGCAAAAGCAAATTTCAGTAAATTTGGTTTCAATGCAAATGTCTGTATTAACATTTTTGCCAGACTTAAAAAAGAATCATGGCGCGATTGTTAATACCTCTTCAATCCACGCGAATTTTGGTTTTGTTCATCATGGCGCATACGCTGCTTCAAAAGGTGGGATGGTTGCATTTGGTCGACAGTTAGCAGTTGATTACGGACCTGAGATTCGAGTCAACACGGTATTGCCTGGACCAATTTTGACTCCGATTTGGGATGACACGACCGATGAGTATCGCAATCTAGTTACTTCTAACACTCCACTTAGACGAATGGGAAAACCAGAAGAAGTAGCAGAAGCTGTTTGCTTTCTAGCCTCTTCGCGGGCTTCATATATCTCCGGCACGACCCTAACGGTGGATGGCGGATACACCGCAGAAAAAGCTTAAACTTTCTCAAGTTCTAGTTTTAATTCAAATTTCTTAACTTGACCGGGAAGTAAAATCTCAATATTTCCACTTTCGTAGGCATTTCTTTCGGAAACCTTATGTCCGATTGCAGGCTGTGGAGAGATAACCGGGTCAAAGCAATATTCACCATTATCGATAAAGATTCCAAAATATGGGATCTCTTGATTGTCCCAAGAGATCGATAGTTTTTCTTTATTTGATTTATATAATTCAACCCGGTTGATTAGTAACCCTGGAGAGATCCAATGTTCAGCCGAAGTACCTTTAAGAAGATTCACAGCCAAAAGTTCTTTATTGATTACATCTTTAGGTAAAAGTACGACTTCCACAATCTCGGTAGCATCAAATAATGGGTGTGCTGACCAGAAAATCGGTGTTGAAGAGTTTCCGATATTTTCAATTGAATAAGAGAGTAAAACCTCATTTGCCGAAATATTGATCTTACGTACCAATCGCAACGGACGAGATGTTAAATAAAGTGAAAGAGTCACTGAAGAATTTGATTTTTGGATCACCTCCCATGACCTGCTCCAAGCTTCGCCATGATCGGGCAATTGCCTGCCATCAAAACCAATACATTGATCGGTCGTCGGACACATTTCATCCCAACCCCCCATCTCAGGCCTGATGTAAACCGCTCCAACAGCGCGTGCTACCAATGGAGCATGCGCCGGAGCCAGCCATTCTTGACCCAGGATGCGCGACAAATTTGTAATTCTGCCACCAAATTCAGGCTCAACCAGAATTTTGATTTGCTCCGAACAGATCATCATTACTTAATAGCACCAGCCATCAAACCTTTACGGAAAGACCGTTGAGCAAATAAATAGACGAGAAACATCGGCAATACAACCAGCAATGACGCGGCCATAACTAGTGGAGTATCTCGGAAAAAGCGCCCTTGAAAAATACTTATACCAGCAGACAAAGTTCGTCTGTCGTCCCCTTGTAAGAAAATTAAAACGATTAAAAGCGAATTCCACACGTAAAGCAAATTAATTACAAACTGCGTGCCAATTGCTGGTTTGGCACTAGGTAAAATAACTTGAATTAATGTTCTAAATTTGTTTGCGCCATCAACTGAGGCAGCCTCAATTATTTCACGCGGAAAAGTATCAAAAAAACCTAATAAGAGGTAGCAACTAAAGGGCAATAACAAACCAGAAAAGACGATGATGGCTCCCAAAAAAGTATTGACCAATCCCAAGTTACTGAATAAAACAAAGAGTGGAATTATCATAATAATCGGAGGGATGGCAATCAAAGGGATAAAACTTCTTCTAAAAAATTTACTAAATCTTTTTGGACCAGTAGAAACGTAGTACGTTGCCAAAACTGCGCTAATCGTGATAACAAGTACCGCACCAAAACTAACTAGTACGCTATTTCTGAACCATGTTGCGATTTCTCCCCTGCTGAACGCTTCCTTGAAGGAAGCAACCGTTGGGTGCATAGGTATAGACCAAGGGGAATCCCCGTAATCACTCTTAGATTTAAATGCATTTACAATAATAAAATACAGTGGAAGTATAAACAAAAACGAGAAACTCCACATTACTCCTTGCCGCACTAATAAATTAATCAAATTTACAAATTTTGTGATGAATCGAATCTCCTGCTTAAAAGTTTTCTTAATGTTACTTTTTGCAATTGATGAATTATCTGCGATGTAAAGGTGCCTCTGTGCTTTAGATTTACGCTCACTTAGCATTCTTCTAAGAAATCTACTCCCAAGAAAACTTAATCCTAATAAGATAAGAATACTGCTTGATGCTGCAGTCGCTATTCCAATTGATCTAAACGCAACAGCTTGTTGGAATATATAAAGATCAACCACCATCGTGGTGCCCGCAGGACCACCTCGAGTCAAAACATATACCCATTCAAAAGTGTAAAAAAAGACCGTAATAATTTCCAACACAAGAATTGTTATTAAAACTCCAGAAATCTGCGGCAAAATTGCATACTGCAATCTCCTCCACCAACCAGCACCGTCGAGTTCGCTCGCTTCAACTATTTCATTATCTATATTTCCCAAACGAGAGAAAATTAAAATTGCACAAAAACCAATTTCACGCCAGATTAAAGCAAACGCAATAATAAAAAAGGCTGAGTTTCCCTGACCGAGCCAATCCAGCACTAGAAAATCTAATCCAACCTTTTCGAAAAAACTATTCAAACCACCGCGATAAGCAACGATTGCCGCAATGGCTATTGCAGAAACCGGTATAGGCAATACAAAAGGAATTAAAATAGAAAATCTATGAAACTTCCATCCCTTTGGTCTTTCGTTGATAATAACTGCGAGGATTAAAGCTAGAAAAATAATAATAGGAACGAGTAGCAGTAATTTTAAGTTATTTTGCAAAGAGTCGTGAAAGACGGAATCAGAAAGCAGTGCTTTGTAATTATCTAATCCTACGAACTTCCCAGCCCGTCTGAATGCGAGTAAAATTACATTAATCAAAGGGTAGGCAAAGACTAAGCACATCAAGCCGATAGCCCAAACTGTGTATGAAGCACCCTGAACCAGGTTGCGAATATTCAGAAAACTATGATTTCGCTTTTCGGTTAGTAGCACTTCAAGATCCTCCCATAAAAATGCCCCCGAATTTAATTCTTTCGAACTAAACCGGGGGCATTTTGAATTACTTTACTTAACGCCAGCCCATTTCTTGAAGTTTGCAACTTCTTCAGGCTTTTGTTCAACCCAACCTTTAGAGGCTTTCACCCATAATGCTGTGTTGTCCTTACCTACTCCTTTTCTGGTGCTTATTAATTGCCCACCAGCTAGATCTGCTTGTTCAAAAACCGGACCTGGCTCAAAGTTGCTCAACCACACGCTTGGTTTTGCATTAAGCGCAAATAGTTGTTGCTTAACCGGATCGGTAACAGTTGACTGATCAAATCGCGAATCGGCAGGCATAACTCCTGTTAACTCAACCCACTTATTTAGCGATTCAGTTGTGTGCCAGAACTTAATGAAATCAGCAGCCACTTCTTTGTTCGGACTCCAAGAAGTAATGAAGTGCGAAATTGATTGCGTGGCGGTGTAGTACTCGGCCATTTTTCCATCACCGAATGCAGGGAGAACCATGGTTCCAAAGTTTTCCGCACCAATTGCTTCTGAAGCGCCAATAGCGGCACCATCGATTGCTAGAACCATTGCGGCTCCACCTTTATTAAAGACGTCATATTTTTCTTGCAACTCTAAAGAGTTTACGTCTTTATTAAAGCACTTGCTATCAAACATCTCATTAAATCGATCAGACCATTGCCCAATTCGCTTAAAGTCACCACTCAATGCAGCTTTCTGCAAATCAGCAGGCGAATCCATATATTGCTTACCTAAATGTGCAAACCACCACGAACCTTCAAATCCGGCGCGGTTTCCACCAACAATTGGAGTGATGCCTGCTTTATTTAGTGAGGTGCAGAACCCGAGGAATTCTTTCCATGTAGTTGGCGGTTTAGTTGCATCTATTCCTGCCTTTGCGAACAAGGATTTATTAAAGGCAATTGGCAATCCGACTATGTAAATTGGCGCTGCCCAGGTTTTACCTTCGTAAGCATTTTCAGCAACGTTTAACCAATTTCCCATTTCATCTGCGCCAACTAAATCATCAAGTGGCTCAATATTGTTTGCCCATACTTGAGTAAGTACTGGCGCACTCGCCCATGCTGGTGCAATATCTGGACCCTTCTTTGCCGCAGCAGCCGCTTCAAAGGCAGTTGTAATATCTGTATCTGTTCTTTCTTCAAAATTAATTTTTACTCCAGGGTGAGAGTCTTCATATGCCTTTGCTACCCATTCAACCCAAGTATTCATCTTGGGGACATCGCCCGTGCCCCACCACCACCACGTCAAGTCAACAGCTTTAGCAGCTGTTGTATCTTCGGTTGCGGATGAATCTGAAGTGTTAGAAGAAGACGAACATGATGCCAGCACTAAACTCAATAGTGCTGCTACAGCCGCCACAACATATTTTTGTTTACCTAATTTCATTTCACGCCTTTCGGTCTGTTTATAAAATACACATTTTCCTGAAGATTAGTACTAAATCTGGCCATAGGGAAGGAATTGCCCATTATTTTTGAAATCTAATACCGCTTCATCCAGTGCTTTTTGGTTGATTTTTACACCTAAACCACTTTCGATAGGCAATCCCCAATTAGGACCTGACGCTATAGGGATTGCTTTCTCTAAAATATCGTTGCCCATATGTGCAGCTGTTTGTTGGTTTCCAACTACTAAATTGGGAATAGTTAAACTTACGTGATGAAATGCAGAGGCAGCAATTGCTAATTCACCATGGGTATGACGACAAACTAAACTTCCCATCATTTCTGCCACATACGCAACTTGCTGAAACTTTCGCAAACTTCCGACCCAATACGGAGAAAATGTATAAACATCTGCAACGCGGTTTGTGATCAATCTATTTGCATCTTCCTCGGACCACAATCCTTCATTAGCCGCTAGAGGCACATTCGTATTATTTCGTAAATCTTGCATTAATGACATCGGATGTTCACGAACAGGTTGTTCAGCGAAATCTATCGAAAACTTTTCAAAGGCAGATAGGTAACGAGGTGCATCTTGTGCGCTCCAAGCTCCGTTTGAATCTATTCGAATTCTATTTTTTGAACCAATAACTTTTCTAACTCTCTCAATAATTTGCAATTCAAATTCGAAATCTATACCAGTCTTCAGATAATAAGTTTCATAGCCAAGAGACATGCCTTCATTGCATTGACTCTCAATATCATCAAGATCTCCGTGAGTTAAGTAATAAAAGTAATTAACGTGATCCC
>BJFZ01000003.1 GCA_014190175.1 Actinomycetes bacterium
TGGCGGGTACTTGCTATTCAACAAGCTCCTTTAAATAGCGAGTGCGTAAAGTCAGATGACCCTTTAAGGGATTGCAAATCTGTGGAAAAATTAATTCCATCTACCTGGCTTAAGAGTTCCTATAGTGATTCTAAATGGCCGTTTGCGCGCGAGTACTCAGAATCTGAAGTAGGAGTCAAAGATGGTTACAGTAAAATCCAATGGGACTCAAAAGCGAAATTAATTTGGGGTGAAGATTTAAAAGTAGACAACACTCTTTTGTTTAGATTCAAAGCAAGCGGAAAGTAAGACTATTCTTCCGAAGCATATTCTCCAGTAACCATGAAATAAACACGGCGCGAAATAGATACTGCATGGTCACCAAATCGTTCGTAATATCTACCGATGAGTGTCATATCGATAGCTGTTTCAATTCCGTGTGTCCAAGCGTCATCGAGAAGCACTGTGAAAAGTTTTCGGTGAAGTAAATCCATCTCATCATCATCTTTTTCTAGTTCAAGTGCCATCGCCGTATCTCTACTTGAAATAATTTCTGTCGTCTTCTTGCAAATTTTTGAAGCAGCAGCGCCCATTTCTTGCACAGTCAATAAAAGTTCTGGCGGAACAGCTGTGGCTGGATAACGCATACGTGCAGATTTTGCGACGTGATGCGCTAGGTCTCCCATACGTTCTAGGTCAGCACTCATGCGAAGTGAAACTACAAGCGCACGTAGGTCACTAGCAACAGGTTGTTGTCTTGCCATCAAATCAATAGTTTGCGCATCTAGTGCGTGTTGAATTTCATCAATTTGGTTATCTTCAGCGATAACTTGTTCAGCAAGGGCAAGGTCTGCAGTCAAAAGTGCATGAGTCGCTTGCTCCATAGCCTTCTGAACCCGCTTGCTTAAATCGGCCAGGGTCTCGTTGATGGCATCTAACTCTTCATGGAAGGCATCGCGCATGAGCCAACTTTACTTCGGAGGGGGGTTAAGAGGAGGGATCTCGATGAACATCGGCTTAACGAGCCCTGAATTTTTAACTCTTCTGCCCTTTGAGCAAGAGCGGACTGGTTATATGCATAGCCAAACTCTCTACGATATAGATATGGCATTAGCCCGGCGAAAGATACTCAAACCAGAAGGTTCGCGAAGCGAGCTTTCAAGCGGAGTGATTGCCGTCCTCGAAACCTTGGATTCAGCTTCTGTTGTTCTGGCTCCAGGAGATGGAGTCCTTTACTCATCCGCCGCCGCACTTCAAATTGGTTTGATCAAAGATGGCCGTTTGTTTAGCGAAGAACTTCTTGCGTTAATTCGCGTCGTTAGGCGAACAGATCAAAGCCAACAAGGAGATGTAGAAATCCCACGTGGCCCTGTGGGTGAAGGTGTAAAAAATTTACTAGTTAAAGTCACACCACTTGGCAATGAAGGTTTTATCCTAGTTTTGGCGGATGATGTAAGCGAAGTTGATCGAATCGATGCGGTACGTAGAGATTTCGTCGCAAATATTTCACATGAACTAAAAACTCCAATCGGTGCGCTTTCAATCTTGAGTGAAGCAGTGTTGCAAGCAAGCGATGATCCTGCGATGGTTAAACACTTTGCCACAAAAATGGGTGAAACTGCTAATCGCTTGACTGAATTAGTTCAGCAGATTATTTCACTTTCACGGTTGCAAGACGCAGATCCTTTAACTGATGCAGCTGTAGTTGATATCGCATGGGCGATCAAGAGCGCCGTAGATCAAAGCCAAACCAATGCAGATGCTCGTGGAATTATTGTTTCACTTGATGCAGAAATAGAAGCAAATGTTTTTGGAGATCGTGAACAATTAGTAATGGCACTTCATAATTTAATTGAAAATGCCATAAATTACAGCCCTGAAAAAACTAAAGTAATAATTTCAGTTCGCGTAATTGGAAAACTTGTTGAGATAGTTGTTAAGGATCAAGGAATTGGAATAGCAGAACGTGACCAGGAACGCATTTTTGAAAGGTTTTACCGTGTTGACCCAGCTAGATCTAGAGAGACTGGCGGAACTGGGTTAGGACTTTCAATTGTAAAACATGTAGTTGCAAATCACGGTGGAGATATTTCGGTATGGAGTCAGGTTGGGGAAGGCAGCACTTTCACTCTGCGTTTGCCGCTAATTGATGAAGATTTACTAGCTAAGGAGATTTCGTGACCAAAATATTGGTGGTTGAGGATGAGGATTCATTTTCAGATGCTCTTGCATTCTTGTTACAAAAAGAGGGCTTCGAAACAGTTGTTGCAGATACTGGGCCCAAAGCGATTGCAGAGTTTGAAAAAAGCGGTGCAGATCTAATCCTTCTAGATTTAATGCTTCCCGGATTAAGTGGAACTGAAGTTTGCCGTCAGATTCGTACTCGCTCCCAAGTTCCAATCATCATGTTAACTGCCAAAGATACTGAGGTGGATAAAGTTGTAGGCCTTGAACTTGGAGCTGATGATTACGTAACTAAGCCATACTCCTCAAGAGAGTTGATCGCCAGAGTTCGGGCAGTACTACGCCGTCAAGAAGAACCAGATGAAGTAAGTGGCGTGCTTGTTGGTGGCAATGTTCGAATGGATATTGAGCGCCATATTGTGAGTGTTGACAATATTGCAATTTCATTGCCTTTGAAGGAGTTTGAATTACTGGAATTTTTAATGCGTAACTCGGGAAGAGTTCTAACCAGAATTCAACTAATTGATCGAGTTTGGGGCAGTGATTATGTTGGAGATACAAAAACTCTTGATGTGCACGTCAAGCGATTACGCGCCAAAATTGAGAAGGATCCAGCTAGCCCTGAAATGATTGAGACTGTGCGCGGACTTGGTTATAAATTCTTAGGATAAGGAAATTAGCTAGTTAACTAGCTAGTGGGACGCCGCTAACAGATGCAAACTCTGCACTTTTTTCACGGACTAAAAGATCCACTTTTAATTTACCAGATCCCGAGAAAGTAAATTCAACTGGTATGCGATCGCCAATTTTCGCATTTAATCCAGGGAATACGGCTATGGCATTTGCGCTATCTCCAGAAAACACAGCTTTTCCGCCGATATTAAGTGCTGGCGCGAAAGGAGTTAATGTTGCTTCAACACTATTTGCAATTATTGCACCTATGCGATCACTTGTTTTTCCATTATTCACAACAGTGCCAACAAGTACTGCGCTTCCATCAGGTTGTGCCACAAGAAGTACATTTACCATTCGAAGATCACCAATATTTGCTTCAATGCCATCAGTAAGTTGAGAACTTAAACGTGTTTGCGCATCTGGGCCAGCCCCACAACCACTTAATAGCAGAAGTGCGGTTATTGCCATTGTTGCAACAGATCCTTTAGCTACTTTGCGCACGGCAGGTATTCTCCTTGGCTTAAGCGGTAAATGCGAAATCCTAGATTGGGCACAGATTTACATATTTTGTCAACCACAATTTAGCGAAAAATATAGCCGTTGACCTGCATGGATGGTAAAAATTTGACGCGTTCTTACTCACATTTGACTGGTAGACTTAGGGCTATAAATTACCCCAAGAACGCCCTCGAAAGGCCTTAAATGTCATTTAAAGTTGGCGAAACAGTCGTTTATCCACATCACGGAGCAGCTCTAATCGAAGCGATTGAGACTCGGACCATAAAGGGCGAAGAGAAGATTTACTTAGTATTGAAGGTGACTCAAGGAGATCTAACTGTACGAGTCCCAGCCGAAAATGTTGATTTAGTCGGAGTTCGTGATGTTGTTGATAGTGCTGGATTAGATCGGGTGTTTGGAGTTTTGCGTCAGCCATATACAGAAGAGCCAACAAATTGGTCACGTAGATACAAGGCAAATCTTGAAAAACTTGCTTCTGGAGATGTAATTAAAGTTGCTGAAGTAGTGCGCGATCTTTATCGCCGCGATCTTGATCGTGGACTATCTGCCGGCGAGAAACGGATGCTTGCAAAAGCTCGTCAAATTTTAATTAGTGAGCTAGCGCTCGCCGAGAAAACAGATGAGATGAAAGCTGAAGTTATTCTCGACGAGGTACTTGCCTCCTAATCGGCTGAAACCATGGGAATAAATGGCCATTTCTTTTCGGCAATAATTCCAGCGGCAGGCAGTGGTGATCGACTTGGTACATCAGTACCAAAAGCACTTGTAGTCATAAATGGGAAAACATTAATTGAAAGAGCACTTGAATCGCTTTTGCCGCAGGTTGATGAAGTAATTATTGCAGCACCAAAAGATTTTAAGTTAGAAATTGCAGAGTTATTTTTAAACAACAAAAAAATCAAAGTTATCTCTGGTGGCGAAGTACGTAGCAAGAGTGTGGCTGCTGCACTTTCTCAAGTTAATGAAAATGCGGACTACATTTTGGTGCATGACGCAGCTCGTTGTTTTGCAACACAAGCACAAACTATGAGAATTATAGATGCTTTGCTTGCAGGGGATCATGCAGTGGTTCCGGGGATTGAAGTAGTAGATACGATTAAAGTTATAGATGTAAATAATTTTGCCGAATCAACTCCATCGCGTTCAACGCTAAGAGCAGTACAAACCCCACAAGGTTTCAGCGCAAGAATTTTGCATCGAGCTCATGAATCTGGAAATGATGCAACTGATGATGCTGCGTTAGTCGAAGCACTTGGGATTTCAGTAAGAGTTGTAGCAGGAGAAGTAAACGCACATAAAATTACAACACCAGCAGACCTAGAGTGGGCAAAGAGATTGGTGGAAACAAATGAGTGAAATATTTACCGGAATAGGTTTTGATGCTCATAAATTTGGAGATAAGAAGGGTGCATGGATTGCTTGCCTGGAATGGCCCGAGAGTTTGGTATGTGAGGGACATTCTGATGGAGATGTTGTCGCTCATGCAATCTGTGATGCTTTACTTTCGGCAGCGAACCTCGGTGATCTTGGAAGCAATTTTGGAACGTCAGATCCGAAATGGGCTGGGGTAAGTGGGGCTAATTTATTAGCTGAAGTTTACAAATTGATTACTGCGGAAAAATTTAAAATTCAAAATGTGAGTGCTCAATTAATCGGCAATTCACCTAAAATCGGTCCACGGCGAGAAGAGGCAATTGCTGCAATTAGTTCAGCCTTAAATGGTGCGCGAGTGAGCCTGTCAGCCACTACCACCGATGGAATGGGATTCACCGGATCTGGCGAAGGATTGGCCGCGCTGGCAACTGTCCTTATTGCACGTTAGTTAGACTGATCAAGTGAGTATCCACTTATATGACAGCGCAACTCGAGAAATCCGCGCATTTAAACCGCTGAATCCAGGTGTGGTTTCCATCTATCTGTGCGGCGCGACAGTGCAAGCCCCTCCACATATTGGACATGTAAGAAGTGGAATTAATTTCGATATTTTGCACCGCTGGTTAACTCATTCTGGATATGACGTAACTTTTATTCGCAATGTGACTGATATTGATGACAAAATTTTACAAAATGCTTTAAAAGAAAAGATGCCGTGGTGGGCCTTAGCGCTTAAATATGAGCGCGCATTTACTCAAGCGTATAAAGAGTTAAATGTGCTTCCACCAACATATGAACCTCGCGCTACTGGTCACATAACTCAGATGGTTAAATTAATTGAAAAATTGATTTCTCGAGGTAAAGCGTATGCACCAGGCAACGGTGATGTTTATTTGGATGTTCATTCACTAGATGAGTATTTAACAATCTCTAAACAAAAATTAGCTGATCTTTTGGTTTCACCTGATGGTGATCAAAGTATTAAGAAAAACCCACAAGATTTCGCATTGTGGAAAAGCGCGAAGCCTGGTGAGCCGTCATGGCCAACACCGTGGGGGGCAGGACGACCGGGTTGGCATATTGAATGCTCAGCGATGGCACACGCTTATTTAGGCGAGGCATTTGATATTCATGGCGGAGGGTTAGATCTAGTTTTCCCACATCATGAAAACGAAATCGCCCAATCAAATGCAGCAGGTTATCCATTTGCAAAATTGTGGATGCACAACGCTTGGGTCACTACAGCTGGTGAGAAAATGAGTAAGTCACTAGGCAATTCATTGCGGGTAAATGAGTTATTGACCAAAGTACGGGGAATTGAATTACGTTGGTATCTAGGTAGCGCCCAATATCGATCAATGCTTGAGTATTCACCAGAAGCACTCGACGAATCAGCAGCTGGATTCCGCAGAGTAGAAAACTTTTTAAAGCGCACAAAAGAAATTATCGGCCAAAATCCAGAGCTAAAAATTTCTAAAGATTTTGCAGCGGCTATGGATAATGATTTAGCAGTTCCAGAAGGCTTAGCAATAATTGCTGAATTAGTTAGGTCGGGCAATTCCGCAATCACGGTAAATGATAAAAAAATAATTACTGAAAATGCTGCCTATGTACGCGGCGCACTTTCAATCTTAGGATGTGACCCTTTTGATGATAATTGGGTTATAGATCAAAGTGATGAATTAACTAAAATTGTCGATGGCTTGGTCAAACTTGCTCTTGCAGAGCGAGAAGCGGCCAGAATTCGTCAAGATTGGCAGAGTGCAGATCGCATTCGGGATGCAATCTCTGCAGTCGGGATTTCCATCGAAGATACTTCGAGTGGTCCGCGATGGACCATCACTCGGGGCGAGGACAGGTAAATAAATAATGGTTAAGAAAAAAGTTGGTACTGGTGGAAATAATAAGAGACGTTTAGCTGGAAAAGGTCCGACACCAAAAGCTGAAGATCGCACCTATCACCCTGCTGCTAAGCGTAAAAAAGCTGCAGCGAAAAAGGGCAAGCCGGCAAAAGCCGGTACCAAAAGGCCTGGCACTAGAGATTCACGGCGATCAACAGAGCAGAGCGGTGTTGGTGATGGCACTAGATCTAAATCAGTCTCGCGCACTCCAAGATCTGCAAGCCGGGAGACTCCGCTTGAAGAAGACATTATTGTTGGACGTAATCCTGTCCTAGAGGCCTTACGTGCCGAAATGCCATCACGTAAAGTTTTGATGGCCCGCGGAATTGATATTGATGATCGGGTTCGTGAAATCGTCGAATTAGCCCGCGAGAAAAAAATTCCAATAGAGGAGTGCGCAAGACGTGAGTTAGATGCTTACCCAGCGCACCAAGGTATCGCGTTACGAATTTCACCATACGTTTATAAAGAGTTTGATGATGTCCGTGGGAAAGTTGAAGGTGTTCCACTTTTTGTTGCCCTCGACGGCGTAACCGATCCGCGCAATCTCGGTGCAATTGTGCGAAGTGCTTGTGCTTTTGGCGCGCATGGTGTTGTAGTTCCCGAGCGCCGCTCTGCTGGCATGAGTGCAGTTGCTTGGAAAGCATCAGCTGGCGCAGCAGCTAGAACACCAGTCACGCAAATTAGAAACTTAGTAGCCACAATTCAAGAAGTGCAAAAAGAGGGTTACTTTGTAATTGGATTAGATGCTGATGGCGAAGCTTTGATCGGTGAATTAGCAGCAGCAACTGAACCTTTGTTATTAATTGTTGGTGGAGAAGGTAAAGGTCTATCGCGATTAGTGCGCGAGCATTGCGATTTGGTGGTTTCAATTCCAATGTCCTCAGAAATGGAATCACTAAATGCGAGTATTGCAGCAGCGATCGCACTATTTTCAATTTCCGAAAAAAGGAAAGCTATAAAATAAGATGATTAGATATACCCGCTTCATTGCTTTAGGTGATTCATTCACTGAAGGTGTTGGGGATATTCAAGTCGATGGCCAATTTAGGGGATGGGCAGATCGAGTTGCAGAGAGAATTGCTCTGCAAAAATCTGATTTTTCATATTGTAATTTAGCAATACGTGGAAAATTAGTGGCAGAGGTAGTTGATCATCAAATACCAGAAGCCATTAACTGGATTCAAGGCCCAGCAACCCTAGTTTCCTTTCACGCTGGAGCCAATGATGTATTGCGCCCTGGATACAACCCAGAGATCGTATTGCCGCAGTATCGAGAAGCGGTGCGCACCCTGGCGGCTACTGGAGCCCAATTACTTTTATTTACCGCAATAGAGCGAGTAGCAAAATCTGGAAAAATGCAGGAGTTGTGGCATCAGCGGTTCAGTGGATTCAACAACAATGTCAGAATGATCGGTTTAGAGGTGGGTGCGATAGTTGCTGATGCAAATTTTGATCCCGATATTGCAACACCGAGATTTGTTGACTCAGATAAATTGCATTTGAATCCAGCAGGCCATACCCGTGTTGCGGAATCTGTTCTACAACTAATTGGCGCCGAGTTTGATCCCAATTGGAGCGCACCCTTACCGCCGCTTCCGCCAGTAGGAAAGATAAAGGCAACTAGGGCAGAGCTAAATTGGATTATTACTTTCTTGATCCCGTGGATTTCACGCCGAATTAGGGGCATCTCATCAGGGGATGGCAGGGTTGCAAAGCACCGGGAGCCAATTACACTTTCGTAACCATTGAGAAAGGTAAGCCATGAAAATCGATTCAGTAGATCTATTTTATTTACGTATGCCAGAGGTTCTCGATATCGGTGATGGCAGCCAAGATGCATTATTAGTTCGGGTTACCGCAGATGGTTATGTTGGATGGGGCGAAGCCGAGGCATCACCACTAACTTCAATCGCAAGTTGGATTGCGCCAATGTCGCACAGCGCTTGCCATCCAGTAATTGATTCAGTTTTAGGTGAGCAGTTAAATTCACCAGAAGATATTTTTGCAATCACCCGCAAAGTACGAGCAAACTCTTTTTATGCGATTATTCAAAGCGATTTAACACTTTCAGGAATTGAAATTGCGCTTTGGGATTTACTTGGCCAGGTTAAAGAAGAGCCAATTTATAAATTACTGGGATACAAAGAAGCTACGCGCAAACTTCCGTATGCTTCAGTGTTATTTGGTGACACCGCTGAAGAAACTTTGAAGAAAGCAAGTGATATTAGAAAAGTTGGTTTTAGTGCAATTAAGTTTGGCTGGGGACCATTTGGCCGCGGCAGTGTGCAAGATGATGCAGACCATATTCATGCTGCACGTGAGGGCATAGGCGCCGATGCACATTTAATGATTGATGCTGGAACAATTTTTCATGAGGATGTAGAGGCCGCTGCCGCAAGATTGCAAGCATTATCCGATGCAAATGTGCTTTGGTATGAAGAACCTTTTGATGCTGCTGCATTGGCTTCTTATGGTGAATTAGCAAAGCGCACACCTAAAGTGAAATTAGCTGGCGGTGAAGGCGCGCATAATCCATACCAGGCCGAACATTTAATTGATCACGGCGGAGTGGGCTTTGTACAAATTGACACTGGATACATTGGTGGAATCGGCGACGCATACCGTGTTGCTCAATATGCAAAAACTCGTGGTGTGCAATTTGTAAATCATACTTTTACCTCACACTCAGCACTTTCAGCATCATTGCAGCCATTTGCTGGACTTAAAGATTCTTGGATAACTGAGTATCCAATGGAACCAAAATCTCTCTGCGTTGAATTAACCGTAGATAAGATTGAAGTAGAAAGCGATGGAATGATCACAATTCCGGATCGCCCTGGTATCGGTCTTGAAATTAACTTAGCAGCAGTTAAAAAGTATTTAGTTGAAACAGAGATAAAGGTTGGCGGAAAAGTTCTTTACACAACGCCAACCGTTTAAATTATTTCGCGTTTCTAATTTTTTCACGGTCAAAGAGGTGCTGGGGTTTGTAACCCATCACCTCTAGCCAGTGGTCAGAGCTAAAAATTGATTGATAGCCAGAGAAATCCCCACGCAACTCGGTTGTTGGGTGATATTTAGCTAGTAATTTATCTGTGGTTTCAATTGCCATCGTATCTGGTGCCATCAAATTAAATACTTGAGCACCTTTTAAATCACTACGAACGGTAAGTTCCAAAGCAGCAGCAGCATCGCGCGCATCTAAATATCCCCAACCGATTTTTGCTGCAGTTTTAGCAAGTTCAGCATCATGATGATTAAATTTAATCGCAAAATCTTCAAGTTCATCCATATTATTTGTATAAGGGAAGCGAAAACCCACAAAGGTGGTATCGCTGCGCTTGGACCACATTAAGGCCGCTTGTTCATTTGCCTCTTTGCAAAGGGAATAACTTTCGGTGCACATCAGCGGATGAGGCTCAGTCATCGGTGCATATATAGGTGAACTCCATTCATCTGACCATGCTTGGCCGTACGCAGAACAACTTGATGCGTATGCAACGACGCGACATTTTGCATTTGCAGCCGCACTAAAAATTGCAAAAGTTGCATTGACATTATTTTTGTAGACGTTGTACTGGCGCTCATCTCTTGGACTTGGAATGCCAGCCATGTGGATTACCGCATCAGAACCGGCGACCACCTTGTCGGCAAAATCAAGATCTGTTAAATCGCCCACATGTAACTTGATGCCAGCAGGCACTGGTCCGTCTGCAATATCTACCGCGACCACCTCATGGCCACGATCTACGAGGAGTTGGGTAGTAACTTTTCCGATTCGCCCTATTGCACCAGTCATTGTGATTTTCATGGTCGCGAGCCTAGCAACACTCCATTTCTATAGGGAAGGCAAACCTGTCATAATCAGATCGTTGGGGTTTTTGAACTCCTGTTTTGCCGAAGTGGCGCAATTGGTAGCGCACCCGACTTGTAATCGGGCGGTTAGGGGTTCGATTCCCCTCTTCGGCCCGAATAATTAAATAAATGATGTACGGATGAACGGAGAATCCAATGGATTTAACCATCCTGACCCGAGAGTTAACGCCTTTCGAGCATCTCGTAGGTAAACACATGTGCGACGGACTTTCTAATGCAGCAATCGCAATTAAAACCGCACACACTGAGAAAGTAATTGAAAATACTATTTCGCGACTTGCAAAAGGATTTGCACTTAAATCAGCACCAGATATAAATATCAGAGTTTTACTAGCACTGGCTTATCGTTTTCATTTTGGAGACAGCGCATTTGATAAAATAAATACTGAATGTAGCCATCTTGAAATTGGCCCAGATGGAAGAAAAATCTGCACTAGACATGTTTAATTTAACAGTAATCCTTCATTTGGGTTTTAAAGCAAAACCGATAACCTCAGCCGCATGAATATTGATCTACGTTCAGACACCATAACTAAGCCATCTGAAGGGATGCGCCTTGCTATGGCCGGCGCTGAAGTTGGTGATGATGTTTATGGTGAAGACCCAACAGTTAATTCACTTGAAGAGCGCGTAGCTAAAATGTTCGGAAAAGAAGCTGGTTTATTTACGCCAACTGGCTCTATGGCTAATCAATTGGGAATTCGCTCACTTGTAAAACCTGGCGAAGAGTTGCTCTGTGAAGAAGATGCACATGTTGTACGTGCAGAGTTAGGTGCTGGAGCAGCACAAGGCGGCATAACCACTAGAACGTGGCACGCAGAACGGGGATTATTAAACGCTGGAGATCCGATTCGTATGGCTAGACCAGATGCTGGTGCATATTTAGTTTCGACAGCGGCTATCGCAATTGAAAACACTCACAATTTTGGTGGCGGAACAACCCAACCTATTACCGAAATTGCAAAGTTATATGCGCAAACAAAAGAGGTTGGAATTTTATTACATCTTGATGGAGCCCGGATTTGGAATGCGCATATTGCAACTAGTACCCCTTTATTAGAGTATGGAAAATATTTTGAAACTATAAGCGTTTGTTTATCAAAAGGACTGGGCGCACCAATTGGTTCAGTATTACTATCTACCAAAGAGAAGATCACAACTGCACGAGTTTGGCGCAAACGTTTAGGTGCTGGAATGCGCCAAGTTGGAGTTCTTGCCGCCGCCGCTCATTACGCACTTGATCACAACATCTCACGATTGGCAGAAGATCACTATCACGCCCAAATTTTGGCAAAAGCGATCCACTCGGTAGCTCCAGATTTGGTAGATCCAAAACTTGTGGATACAAACATTGTGGGTTTAAATCTGAACTCGCATCGATTAAATGCAAGCCAGGCCAGTACAGCGCTAAGAGAAGAAGGCCTCTTTGCTAGTGCTCTAGGGCCAAGATATTTGCGCTTAGTTACGCATATGGATGTGAGCTCTGAGCAAATTGAAATTGCAGCCACAAAACTAGTAAAGATTCTGGTCTAGTGGCAACCACACCGCCTGGTCGATAAAGTAGAGATATGAAGATCCTTTCAATTGATGGCGGTGGAGTGCGTGGGTTGATCCCAGGCATGGTTATTGTTGAAATTGAAAAACGCATGGGTAAACCGATTAGTGAACTCTTTGACTTAATTGCGGGAACTTCTGCTGGTGGACATATTGCGCTAGCGCTTGCTACGCCTGGTGCTGATGGAAAACCTAAATGGAGCGCACCAGAGTTGGCCGCTTACTATCGTGAAGCGTATGGACGGATCTTCGATAACTCCGGTTTTAAAGTGCTCGATGTTTTGAAAGGATTAACAAGCGAAAGATATTCCACAGATGGAATAGATGCGGCTCTAGATGAGATTTTCGCAGAGAGTAAATTAAGTGAGGCATTAATTGAAGTGCTGATCACTGCATTTGAAGTCCAAAGTGGAGAGCCACATTTCTTTTTAAGAAGTGAGGCCCGCGAAAATCCTAAAAAAGATCACTTAATGAGTTTTGTGGCACGAGCAACTAGTGCTGCACCAACATATTTTGAACCAGCGGCAAAATTTAATGACGAAGAAAGTATGGCATTTCTAGATGGAGCAGTTTTTGCAAATAATCCAGCAATGTGCGCTTTTGCCCACGCGCAATCTTTAGGTTTTGATGAAGACGAGATGACCATTGTTTCGCTAGGCACCGGTGCGGTAGCTCGCATCTTGCAATATGAAGAGGTTCGCCATTGGGGATTGGCAAACTGGGCTAGACCCATCTTGGACATCACTTCACAAGCAAGTAACCATGCAATCGATTGGCAGTTAAACCACATTTTGCGCAAGGGACATTATTTTAGAGTCCAACCACTCATGTCTGGCATGAGATCCGCGATCGATGATGCTCGCCCTGAAACGATTAAAGCTCTCGAAGAGGCAAGTCGTGAAGTAATTGTTAGGCACAATGAAGATCTCGATAATTTATGTCAACTGCTAGCTGATTAATGATTGGAATCTAAATGTCTAATGTAGTTATAGCCGAGTTTCGCGATTCAGGAGATCGTTTTGTAGAAATAGCCAAAAGCATCTCAAGCGAAAAGTTGCATAAAAGTCCACAGAATGATGAATGGTCTCCCGCAAATATCATCCATCATATGGCAGATTCCGAAGCGCATTTCTACATTAGATACTTACGTGTACTCACTGAAAATCTTCCAACTACAGAGTTTTTTGATGAAAATGTGTATCCAGAACTTTTGCAATATGAAAAGCGTGATGTGCATGCGTCTATTGCGCTGATTGAAAGCATAAGAGCAGCAAGCATTTCTTTGTTTAATAATTTTAGTGATGAAGATTGGCAACGCAAAGGTATTACCTCTGAAGGTAAAGAGTTTGTATTGATTGCACTAATCAAAAAGGGGCGTTCGCATATTACGGACCATGCAAATCAGTTAAGTACGACCCTACTAGCAATTTAAATTAGAGAGCATCCATAATATGGCGGTTTCCTCGGTCAAAGGTTAGATAATTCCAGGACCAATCTGCAATTGTTCCAATTTTGTTGCGCCCACCCAGTAAGTAGAAAAGATGCAAGAACAACCAAATACTCCATGCGATAAAACCGGAAATTCGTAAACCTTTTACTTCCACTACAGCTTTGTGTCTGCCAATTGTGGCCATGGCACCTTTATCTCGGTATTTAAATTTCTTTAGATCCTTACCTTGTATTAATTGTGAAATCTGGTGTGCTACAAATTTTGCTTGCTGCAGAGCGACGGGAGCAACCATTGGGTAAGGATTTCCATTTTCATCCACGGATCCAGAGTTGTCACCAATGGCCCAGATGTATGGATAATTCTTCACTTGTAAGGTTTGATCAGAATCAATTCTTCCTCGATTAAGTGGAATATTTAACTGCTCTAAAATTGGAACACCCCGCACTCCAGCGGCCCAGATTGTGATTTCTGCTCCGATTTGAGCGCCATCTTTAAATTTGATAATTCTTGGTGCCACTTCAGCCACCGCTGTATTTGTTAAAATCCGTACACCCATTTTCTCAAGATCTCGAGAAGTGCGAGCAGATAACGCTGGGTGTAGCGCTGGCAACAATCTCTCACCAGCTTCGACTAATGAAATATTTATATTAGCAGCGGCATGAGAATGATCGCCTTTGAGCGGCCCCCGAATTAATTCAGCAAGCGCTCCAGCCATTTCAACTCCTGTTGGACCGCCACCAACAACGACTATTCCTAATTTTGTATCGTCATTAAATCGACAGAGGTCTTCAAATCGGCGCATCACTTCTGCACGTATTGTTAGCGCTTCGTGAATAGTTTTCATTCCTAGTGCATGTTCGGCAACTCCAGGAATTCCAAAATCTGCAGTAGCCGAACCAAGTGCAATTATTAAGTGGTCAAAATCAATCTCTTCGCTGCTATCTAGTTTTACCGATTTTTCCCGGTGATTTATTGAAATTGGTGAGCCCATCCGAAATTCAATTGGTAGGCCCCGAAGTGCACCACGAATTGGATAGGCAACATGATCTGCCGCAAGCCCTGCGGTTGACACTTGATAAAGCAATGGCAAGAAAGTTTGGAAATTATGGCGATCTACTAAAGTTACCTGAGCAGTTTTGGCTAGTGCGATTGCAGCAGTTAGGCCACCAAAGCCGGCGCCCAAAATTAGAACCCGTGGCTTGTTCTTATTCATGGCACCAGCTTTCAAATTACGATCTAGCAACTATAAGTCTATTATTGATCATTGTGAGCGCACCTCGAAAAATACTAGTTACAGGGGCTACCGGATATGTGGGTGGACGACTAGTAAGAGCCTTGCTAAATGAAGAGTCGGAAGTGCGGATATTTGTCCGCGACCGGGCAAAAGTTACCGATCAGCCTTGGGCCGATCAAGTTGAGATAGCGGTTGGAAATGCGAGTGATTTCGAAAGCACAAAGCAAGCCCTAACTGGAATCCATACCGCGTTCTATTTACTTCACTCATTAAATTTAGGTCCCAAATTTGACGTGATTGAAAGTGAAATGGCTGCTAACTTTGCGCGCGCAGCTGCCGAAGCTGAAGTCAAACAGATTGTCTACTTAGGTGGGATCGCAAATGATAAGAAAACAAGCAAGCATTTGTCATCAAGGGCTCGTGTAGGAGAAGTCTTAGCATCAACCGGTGTAGCAACTCTTGAGTTACGTGCTGGAATTATTATCGGTTCAGGTTCAGCATCATTTGAAATGGTTCGACATCTGACACATCGTTTACCTGTAATGACAACTCCGAAATGGATTTCAAATTTAACGCATCCAATTGCAATTCGAGATGTACTTTGGTACTTAAGTCACACTGCCCAATTTGATTCACCAGTAAGTGGAGTTTTTGATATCGGTGGCCCTGAAATACTTCCCTACTCTGAGATGTTACAAAAATTTGCCAAACTTTCTGGGCTAAGGCGCAGACTAATTATTAAAATTCCAGTTTTGACTCCAAGGTTGGCTAGTCATTGGATTGGTTTAGTAACTCCACTACCAGCCGCATTAGCGAAACCATTAGTGGGCTCATTAATAAGCGAAGTTGTTGCAGATCCAGGAAAAAGCATTAACAAGTTAATCCCACCCCCGAATGAGGGATTGTTAGACGTGGATGATGCGATGATTTACGCGTTAACACGGATAGATAACAATCAAGTGCAATCGCGTTGGTCAGATGCCACTGCTCCGATGTTGCCGTGGCAAAAAGCTCAATCAGATCCGGCCTGGGCTGGCGAAGCAATGTATAAAGATCATCGTGAAGTAATTACTGAGGCGAAAACAATTTATCTTTGGGAAACAATTGAGGCAATCGGTGGTGAAACCGGTTGGTATGGATCTGATTGGTTGTGGTGGCTGCGCGGATCGATCGATCGTGCAATCGGTGGAGTTGGGTTACGTCGGGGACGTCGTGATCCAAAAACTTTACGAGTTGGCGATGGATTAGATTTCTGGAGAGTTGAGTCTTTGAATCGTCCAAATTTCTTGAAACTATACGCAGAGATGATTTTGCCAGGAAAAGCTTGGTTGGAGTTTCGGATTGAACCAGATAAATCTAGTGATGGTACTGAGACAGTCAAAGTGATTCAGGAAGCAACATTTTCACCGAGAGGTTTGGGTGGGCAGTTGTACTGGTTTGCGGTTTTGCCATTCCATGCATTTATTTTTCCAATTATGCTAAGAAATATTGTACGCAGCGCAAAGCGGAAAGAGTACTTTAGTTAGTCGTAGTACCAATTTGCACACTTACTGCAGCAATAAGCAACAAAACATTTAACAAGGAAACCAACATAATTGCTGGGAAAACAAAACGCTTCCCACCAAAAAGCAAGAACAAAGATCCCAAAAGACCGATAGCTAAAGTTAAAATATTTTCTATCACTTGAGTCAAAATAATTGTTGTCAAAATTAAAATAAATGCTGTAACTGCTCTTGAATTTTTCTCACCGATGATTTGTGGCAATCCATGGATACCACTTTCAACATCTTCTTTTAAATCTTTAATTACATTTGCAAAATGTGCGGCAACTCCAAGTAGTGCCCCTGCACCCAACAACCATAGGGGAGGAGTTCTATCTGTGGCGACCACGATTGAAGCGGGCAACGCAGCAAATGCTAAAAAGTACGGAAGTGGAGATAGTGGTGTCGATTTCAAATAAAAGTTATAGGTAACACCGCAACCAATTCCAAATAAATAAATCAAACCACCTTTAATTCCAAGAGGACCAAATAGGTTAAGTAAAATTGCAAATGCCAAGGAGACCCAAATCGCTTTTCGCAGTAGTGCTTCATTAATCGAACCAGCCACCAAAGGTTTTTCTACTCGATTATGCTTCGAGTCATCTGCAAAATCATTTAAATCATTGGTAAAGCCAACAACAAGTTGTCCGAAAAATACTCCGACTGCAATTACGTAAGCCGGACCTTCCCACCAAAGTTCACGCGCCAGCAAAAAGCTGACTGCAGTGACGAAAATTGTGGGTTGAAAGTGTGCGGCGACCAGCAGGGCTTTAAATGTCTTAAACACTGGATAAGTATCGCTTACCAACCCTTACTCGCATGCGTGAGAGAATACCTAACATGCATGAATTTACCGCTGAAGTAGAAGCCCTGGCGCATGAGATCCTTAATTACAGTTTGGATCGGTTGCGTACAGATCCGCCTCTGGATCACCCGCGCAGTGAGGCCGAGTTGCACTCATTGGTTGGCCAAACGATTACTGAAAATGGGCTTGGTGGGCATGATGCACTTGATCTTTTTCAAAAGTATTTAGCAACATCCTGTATTTCCACAGATCATCCACGGTACCTAGCATTTATTCCGTCAGCACCAAGTGAGTATGCAAGTCTTTTTGATTTAGTAGTTGCTGCAACTTCACTTTATGGCGGCTCATGGCTGGAGGGAGCCGGGGCTGTTTACGCAGAGAATCAAGCGTTGCGATGGATAAGTGATTTGGCAAAATTTCCCGAAAGCGCCGGGGGAGTTTTTGTGCAAGGTGGAACTGTTGGAAATCTTTCTGCACTCGTCGCGGCAAGATTTCATGCCAAAAAAGAGTTTGGATCTTCTAAACGTTGGGTGATCGCTTGTAGCGCCGATGCGCATTCATCAATAGCAGCAGCGGCAGATGTGATGGATGTGGATACTCTCCCAATAAAAACCGATAAAGATGGGAAATTAATTGCAGCAAATGCTCTTGCAGCAATCTCAAAATTTGAAAACGAAAATCCAAATCACAAAGTTTTTGTGTTAGTAGGTACCGCTGGAACTACCAACTTGGGAATTATTGATGATCTAAATGGTCTGGCTGATGTAGCAGGTGAGTTAAAAATTTGGTTTCATATTGACGGTGCATATGGTCTTGCAGCCCTGGCAGCACCCACTGTTTGGGAATTATTTAATGGTGTTGAACGCGCGGATTCATTAATCGTTGATCCGCATAAATGGCTCTTTGCGCCTTTTGACGCTTGCGCACTTATTTATCGTGATGCAGAACTTGGCAAAGCTGCTCATACCCAACGCGCACCTTATTTAGAAACTCTCCAAGATGAAAGCGAATTCAATCCATCAGATTACGCAATTCAATTAACCAGACGAGCACGCGGGTTGCCATTCTGGTTTTCACTTGCTGCTAATGGAAGCGCTGCTTATGAAGATGCAATCGAAAAATCCTTGCAGATCGCTCGAGAAACAAGTGAATTGATTAAATCCCAGCCGCGGTTAACCCTTTTATGCGAACCAACACTTTCAATAGTTGCATTTACTCGTGATGGTTGGACTTTAAATGACTATCAAGAGTGGAGCGACAAATTATTGGCTGACCAAATTGGATTTGTGACCCCTTCATCGCATGAAGGTGTACCGATCTTGCGCTTTGCCATCGTTAATCCATGGACCAAGATCACAGATATCCAAGCAATTCTGGCGACTCTTTAAACCATACCAATTGGGGTAAATGACATCAATGTAATTTAGCCGTACGATAGGAACATGGGTGAACCGGTACAAAACAGTGGCGCAAGCACGCTCACTGAACTCGAGCTTCAGATATTGGAGTTTGAGCGGCAATGGTGGCGCTACCCCGGCTCAAAAGAGGCGGCTATCCGCGAATTATTTTCGATCAGCACCCCACGTTATTACCAATTATTGAACGCATTGCTTGATAACGCCGCGGCTGAAAGCGCTTATCCCACCCTGGTACGGCGGTTACGCCGCTTGCGGGAGAGTCGAACTCAGTCTCGATCTCCGATCGCCCCACTAAACCTCTAATTGGCTAATTAGCCTGATCTCCGTTTGGCCGAGGCACCCTTCCTGCCGTAGATTATGCGTTAGCACTCTCCCGATGAGAGTGACAGCCAAGAGCTGTAAATGTGCTTAATTTTGCAAGGAGTAAAAAGTGGCAAAGATCATCGCTTTTAATGAAGAGGCTCGTCGCGGCTTAGAGCGCGGGATGAATGTGCTCGCAGATGCAGTCAAAGTAACACTCGGACCTCGTGGTCGAAATGTGGTGCTTGAGAAAAAATGGGGCGCCCCAACTATCACCAACGATGGTGTTTCAATTGCAAAAGAGATTGAACTTGATGATCCTTACGAAAAAATTGGTGCAGAACTAGTTAAAGAAGTTGCCAAGAAGACCGATGATGTCGCCGGTGATGGAACTACAACAGCAACTGTGCTTGCACAAGCATTAGTACGCGAAGGACTTCGTAACGTTGCCGCAGGTTCAAATCCAATGGCGCTAAAACGTGGAATTGAAAAAGCAGTTATTGCTGTAACTGATGAATTAAGCAAGATGGCTAAAAATGTTGAAACCAAAGAACAGATTGCTGCAACTGCATCTATCTCTGCTGCTGATGCAACTATCGGCGCAATGATTGCGGAAGCAATGGATAAAGTCGGCAAAGAAGGCGTTATCACTGTTGAAGAGAGCAATACATTTGGTTTGGAACTCGAACTAACTGAAGGCATGCGTTTTGATAAAGGTTATATCTCTCCATACTTCGTCACAGATACAGATCGTATGGAAACTGTTCTCGAAGATGCTTACATCTTGATCGCAAACTCAAAGATCACCAACATCAAAGATATGTTGCCAATCCTTGAGAAAGTAATGCAATCTGGAAAGCCACTTGCAATCATCGCCGAAGATGTAGAAGGCGAAGCACTTGCAACACTTGTGGTAAATAAAATTCGCGGAACTTTCCGCTCGGTTGCAGTTAAAGCTCCTGGATTTGGGGATCGCCGTAAAGCTATGTTGCAAGACATTGCAATCCTTACTGGTGCTCAAGTAGTTTCAGAAGAAGTTGGATTGAAACTCGAAGCAACCACTATGGATCTACTTGGCCGTGCTCGCAAGATTGTGGTTACCAAAGATGAGACCACAATTGTTGAAGGTGCCGGAGATGCAGAGCAAATCGCAGGTCGCGTTGCGCAAATTCGTGCAGAAATTGAGAAGAGTGATTCAGATTATGACCGTGAGAAGTTGCAAGAGCGCTTGGCAAAACTTGCTGGTGGAGTTGCCGTAATTAAAGCTGGAGCTGCAACAGAAGTAGAGCTAAAAGAGCGTAAGCACCGCATTGAAGATGCAGTTCGAAATGCAAAAGCAGCCGTTGAAGAAGGAATCGTTGCCGGTGGTGGCGTAGCACTTCTACAAGCAGCCAAAGTTGCATTTGCGAAGTTGAAATTAACTGGCGATGAAGCAACTGGTGCAAGAATTGTTGAATTAGCAGTCGAAGCCCCACTAAAGCAGATCGCAATTAACGCTGGCATGGAAGGTGGAGTTGTTGTTGAGAAAGTAAGCCACCTTGAGTCAGGATTTGGTTTAAATGCGGCAACAGGTGAGTACGTTGACATGATCAAAGCTGGAATTATTGATCCTGCCAAGGTAACTCGTTCTGCGCTTCAAAATGCGGCTTCAATCGCAGCGCTGTTCTTAACAACAGAGGCTGTAATTGCTGACAAGCCTGAGCCAAAGAGTGCAGCTCCTGCAGCTCCTGGTGGCGGGGATATGGATTTCTAAATCCAAAATGGAAATAACTGCAGATCACCTTTTAAGTAACGCGATCGAATTAGCGCGCGCAGCAGCAATTGATGAGGCACGCGCAAGTGGTCTTCCTTACGAAGGTGAATTAGTTGGAGAGCATCTAGGTGTTGAAGTTGATGGTGAAAGATTTTTAACACATTTATTTAGAACTGGACTCTCTGGATATCGTGATTGGCGTTGGGCTGTAACACTTACTCGCGCTGATGAAGATACAAGTAGTGAGGCAACTGTTTGTGATGTTGTTTTACTTCCTGGTCCAGATGCTTTGCTTGCACCGAAATGGATTCCGTATCACGAAAGAATTCAAGCTGGCGATTTAACACCTGGTGTAATTGTTCCAACATCTCATGATGATGCGCGTTTAACTCCTGGTTATGCCGCACTTCCTGGTGATGAAGAGTTGGATATGGCGCAATTACTTGAATTGGGGTTAGGAAGAGAGCGAGTGCTTTCCGCATTTGGAAGAGATGCAACAAGTCAACGTTGGTACCGCGGTGATTTTGGACCAGAGGCCCAAATGGCAAAAGCTGCACCACTTCCTTGTGCTGCTTGTGCATTTTTCATTCCAATGGCTGGCTCGATGCGATCCGTATTTGGAGTTTGTGCCAACGAGATCTCACCGGCCGATGGCCATGTAGTTTCGATAGATCATGGGTGCGGCGCCCACTCGCAAGCCCAAGTTATTTAATCAAAACAGAGGATTTACCCCTGTTAAGGGGAATCCGAGCATAAATCTGCTTAGCAAGGCGGGCCCTTTTCTCGGTAAACTCGAGCCCCTAGCTACTTCCCGGCTAGACCTGAACTGTTGATGGAGATGATGATGCCTACCGGTCGTGTTAAATGGTTTAGCCTTGAAAAGGGCTTTGGTTTCATTGCATCTGAAGAGGGCGATGATGTCTTTCTTCCAGCAACTTCACTTCCTGCGGGAGTAACAAGTGTCAAGCCAGGTACCCGACTTGAATTCGGCGTTGCTGATGGTCGTCGTGGGCCCCAAGCACTTTCAGTAAGCATTATCGAAGCACCGCCATCGCTAGTAGCTAGCTCAAGAATTAATCCTGATGATTTAGCAGCAATCATTGAAGATGCGATCAAGATTTTAGATCGCGTTGGAAATGGCTTGCGCCATGGTCGCCATCCATCAACTAGTGAAGCTGAGCGATTAGGAAAAGTGTTGCGCGGCATCGCAGATCAAATCGAAGCTTAAATTTAATTTATTTTTCGTTTTTTAATTGCCCGCAAACCGTATAAGCCAAGCGAAACACCGATCGCGCTAGTTATCGCCCAATTTCCATATTTGTCATTTGTAAATTGAAAAATTAGAGCGCCAGCGAAAAAAACTGTCCAGATAGTGATACCAATCTTCACGACCTGTTCATCTTTGAGTTGCATACGACTATTCTAGGAGTACATCCAGAAATATCCAGAGAAATCCAGAGAAATCCAGAGAATGAGTGGCGAGAAGTTGACGAAATCTTCAGGATCTTTGCGCTCCTTCCAGCACAAAAATTTTCGTTTATGGTTTTTTGCTAGCTTTTTGGGGAATATGGGAACGTGGGCCCAGCGGATTGCTCAATATTGGCTAGTGCTTGAATTAACTAATGATGCATTTCAATTAGGAATTGTTGCCGGATTGCAATCATTTCCATACATAATCTTTTCAAGCTTCGGTGGAAAACTAGCAGATAGATTTTCGTTGCGAAAAATGATAATTATCGCAAATTTAACTGCTTCGCTTTGGGCAGCAATACTAGGGACCCTTGTGATTTCTGGAAATGTGCAAATTTGGCATGTTTACATAATCGCTACATTGCTCGGCATTTCAAGTGCTATTGAATCGCCAATAACCCAGTCTTTCTTAACTCAATTAGTGTCACCTGAAGATATCTCTAACTCAATCAGCCTAAGGTCAGTGAATTTTAATACCGCCCGGCTATTTGGTCCCGCAGTTTCTGGATTTATTATTAATGCTTTTGGAACTGGCCCTTCCTTTTTGTTTAATTCCTTCTCTTTTATTTTTGTAATTTTAGCGCTGGCCCTAATGAAAAGCGATGATATATCTATAGTTAATCCACTTAGAGAAAAAGTTTATATAAAAGAAGCGATTGAATACATCAAAGCCAGGCCGGATCTAAAAGCATTACTATTGGTGGTTTTTTGTTTTGGAACTTTTGCTGCGTTACCTGAACTGTTTAGTGCGACAATGGCTACCAAAGTATTTGATAAAAATGCATTAGATTTTGGTATTTTAGGAAGTTGCATCGCAGTTGGTTCTATTTCTGGATCGATACTTGCAACTAAATTTGAGTGGAAACCATCTACTAGAAGTGTGATCATGTGTACGTGCTGGTGGGGCATAGCGATAATCATTTCTTCGATAGCCCCAACGTATTTTTGGTATGCATTAACCCTTCCTATATATGGAGCAATCATGCTGGTGACTGGAATTTCAGCTCTCAGGACAGCACAGTTAGGGATTGATTCGGCAATCAGAGGGCGCATCATGGGAATTTATATTTCAGTCTCTATGGGTGGAGTAGTTTTTGGTGCCCCACTTATTGGCTGGGTCACAGAATTTTTTGGACCTCGGGAAGCGGTGGCCAGCGGAGGAGCTTTGACGATAATCGGGTCGACATTTGTATATTTTCGCTACCGTGGCCGACTGGAAGCACCCGAAGATATATCAATTGGTGCCACACTAGGCAAATAACCATTGGAAATGGTTAGAATTGAATACAATCAAGTAACAGTCAGAAAAAAACTTTGGAGTTGAAATGGCTAACAAGGAACAAAAAAGCAATGCGAACCAGAAAAAGGAACCAAAGCTTTCGCTAAAAGAGAAGCGTTTGAAGAAGCAAGAAAAACAATCCAAGAAGGATTAATTTTCCTAAAGGCCACCAATTGCGATTAGGCCAAGCAGGGAAATAAGAATTACTAAAGAGGTTATACGGCGAGCACGGGTACTCAACTCTTATGCCATAGCCTTTACAATGAAATCTATTGAATCTGTGAGCGCCTCAACATCTGCTGGGTCAATTGCTGGGAACATTCCAATTCGAAGTTGGTTTTTACCCAATTTACGGTAGGACTCGGTATCGACGATTCCGTTTGCGCGCAAGGTTTTAGCCACAGCATTTGCATCTATTGAGTCATCAAAGTTGATAGTTCCGACAACTTTGGAGCGCATTGCTGGGTCAACCACAAATGGCGTTGTGTAAGAAGTTTTTTCAGCCCAACCGTACAAAGTTTCGGCAGATTTGGCAGATCGTCCAGTTGAGAATTCAAGTCCACCATGGCTATTCATCCACTCGATTTGCTCTGCAAGCAAAATTAATGTTGCTACAGCAGGAGTGTTATAAGTTTGATCTAACTTACTATTTTCAATAGCGATTCCAAGATCAAGGATTGCTGGCGTCCATCGTTTTGTTGCCGCAATTTCATCCACTCTAGCTAAAGCCGCCGGACTCATAAGAGAAAACCAAAGGCCGCCATCAGAAGCGAATGATTTTTGTGGAGCAAAGTAGTAAGCATCAAACTCACTTGCTTTAACAGTTAATCCACCGGCCGCACTTGTCGCATCTACGAGAACTAATCCTTCTGCTCCAGCTGGGCGCTTAATATTCATCGCAACACCAGTACTTGTTTCATTGTGTGTCAGTGCATAGGCATCAACACCAGCTTCTACAACAGCTTCTGGATGTGAACCAGGATCAGATGAGATCACAGTTGGTTCACCAAGGAAAGGTGCAGATTTAACGCCACTTGCAAATTTAGATGAGAATTCACCAAAAACTAAATGCTGTGATTTTTCTTTGATCAAACAAAAAGTTGCAACATCCCAAAATGCAGTTGATCCGCCATTACCAAGAACTACTTCATAGCCATCTGGCAAATTAAATAAATCTTTCAAACCATTGCGTACTCGACCAACAACATTTTTTACTGCAGGTTGGCGATGTGAAGTTCCTAAAATAGATGAGCCACTGGCGGCTAATGCGGCAAGTGCTTCTGGGCGAATTTTTGAGGGTCCGCAACCAAAGCGTCCATCTTTTGGTTTGAGATTGCTTGGAATAATTATTTCATTGGCCATGTGATTAGCCTACCGATGATTTGTTATGGGGCGAGACGAGTTAATTGCCACTTCTTATTCGCATCCACTGCATCCACCGTATTCAATGTGTAGCGCAGCCGATCGTGGAGCCGTGAGTAACGGCCCTGCCAAAATTCAATTGAGTGGGGCACAACACAGTAACCACCCCAATTTGGCGGAAGCGGCACAGTGCTGCCCTCTGGATATTTCGCGGCGATCTCATCCCAAGTTTTCTGCAAGCTATCCCGGCCAGAAATTACTGCGGATTGGTTGCTCGCCCATGCACCAATTTGGCTAGACCATGGTCGAGTAGCAAAGTAATCCGCAGATTCAGCATTGCTAACTTTTGTTGCACTGCCCAAAACAATGACCTGTCGCTCCATTGGAAACCATGGGAAAGTCAGAGAGACATTTTGATTTTGGCTGATCTCTTTACCCTTGTCTGATTCGTAATTTGAGTAAAAAACAAAACCGTTTTCGCTTACCTCTTTAAGCAGCACTGTCCGTGCCTTGGGTTGATCGCCAGAGATAGTTCCGAGCACCATGGCATTTGCTTCCACCACATATGGGTTCTCAGCGGCGGCTGTGAGCCAGATCTCAAATTGAGTTACTGGATTTGGATTGGCGTCACTCTCACTTAGCCCTAATTCACCGTACGAGCGGCGCATCGCCCTGATTTGATCCCGATCCATTGGAGTATTAGAGCAGGTGGCCGCCCCCATAGCGAGTCGAGAAGTGCTGGTTGAATTTATGAATCGGCGGCCAAGAGGGGCAGAATAAGTGAATGGATACTGGCTCATCCCCAGTAAGTTTGCCAATGACTTTTAGATAAGGGGTTAAGGAATCTGATGAGCGAATTCAAACCAGGTCTTGAAGGTGTTATTGCATTTGAATCAGAGATTGCTGAACCTGACAAAGAAGGAAGCGCACTGCGCTACCGCGGTGTTGATATTGAAGATTTAGTTGGTCGCGTTACTTTTGGAAACGCTTGGGGCTTACTAGTTGATGATGAATTTAATCCAGGTCTTCCACCAGCTGAACCATTTCCACTGCCAGTTCACTCCGGTGATGTGCGTGTAGATGTGCAATCAGCAATTGCAATGTTGGCGCCGGCTTGGGGATTTAAACCACTTTTAGATATTACTGACGAAGAAGCTCGTAGCAACCTTGCTCGCGCATCTGTAATGGTTTTGTCATACGTTGCACAATCCGCTCGTGGAACTTGGCAACCAATGATTCCGCAATCTGAAGTTGATAAAGCACACACCGTTGTTGAGCGCATGATGATTCGTTGGCGCGGTGAACCAGATCCAAAACATGTACGAGCAATTGATGCATATTTTGTTTCTGCAGCCGAACACGGAATGAATGCTTCTACATTTACAGCTCGTGTTATTGCTTCAACCGGTGCTGATGTTGCCGCCGCTCTGTCAGGTGCGATTGGTGCGATGTCAGGCCCACTACATGGCGGTGCACCTTCACGTGTGTTGCATATGATTGAAGGCGTAGAGAAAACTGGCGATGCACGTAAATATGTAAAAGATTTAATGGATCGTGGCGAGCGGTTAATGGGCTTTGGTCATCGGGTTTATCGTGCTGAAGATCCACGTGCACGTACATTGCGTCGAACTGCTGAAGAGTTAGGTGCTCCTCGTTACCAAGTTGCACTTGCTCTTGAAGAAGCGGCGCTCGCCGAACTTAAAGAACGTCATCCAGATCGGGTACTTGCAACAAACGTTGAATTTTGGGCAGCGATCGTCCTTGATTTTGCTGAAGTTCCAGGACCGCTATTTACTTCAATGTTTACTGCAGCACGTACCGCTGGATGGAGTGCGCATATTCTTGAACAAAAGCGAACTGGTCGCTTGGTGCGTCCATCAGCTACTTACATCGGCAAAGCTCCTCGCAAGCCAGAAGATGTAAAAGGCTGGGACCAATCTGTAATTTCGCTACACGCCTAAGAATAGATAAGTAGATGTCAGAAGTATCAATCTTTTGGTTTCGGCGTGATTTGCGGATCTCTGATAATCCTGCGCTATTAGCCGCATTAGCTGAAGGCGATGAAGTTTTACCGATTTTTATTGTAGATCAAGCAATTTCAGATCGTGCAGGTGAATTTAGGCGCTCTTATTTAGCAAGTGCGTTGAAACATTTGGACAAAACTCTTGCTGGAAATTTACAAGTTTTTGAAGGCGACGCTGTGGAAATTTTACAAAAGCTTACAAAGAAATATAACGCAACTTCAATTCATTGCGCAAAACAGTATGCACCTTATGGGGTCGCATTAGAGAAAAGAATTTCCGAAAGTGGAATTGAATTGCAATTTACTGGTTGTGATTATGCGGTTGATCCTGGAAAAGTTCGTAAACCTGATGGCACTCCTTACAAGGTTTACACTCCATTTTTTAAGGCATGGAGTGTTGTAGGTTGGGAACGGCCATACAACTCACCTAAGTCTCCTAATTGGATGAGCGTAAAAGATGCAAAACGATATTTTCCGGATTGGGATCTAGCAAAAAACACGAAAACTTTTGAAGTTGGCACAAACGTCGCACTAGAAAAATGGAATCAATTTTTTAAAGGACCGATAAATTCTTACAACCATAATCGAAATTTTCCGGGGATCAGTGGAACAAGTGGAATGAGCCCACATTTGAGATGGGGTGAGGTACATCCAAGAACTTTGTTAGCCAATTTGAACAATAGTGCCGACCAAGAGGTATACCGCAAAGAGATCGCCTGGCGGGAATTTTATGCTGATGTTCTGCACCACAATCCACATACATCTCGTGAATATTTAAATACACAATTTACCAAAATGCGCTATGACAAACCTGGTAAGAAATTTGATGCCTGGTGTGAAGGTAAAACTGGATTTCCTTTTGTAGATGCAGGAATGAGACAACTTAGACAAACGGGATGGATGCATAATCGGGTACGAATGGTTGTTGCTTCTTTTCTAGCTAAGGATTTACATATCGAATGGCAACATGGTGCAAATTTCTTTATGCAATATTTGATTGATAATGATGTGGCTTCGAATTCGCATGGATGGCAATGGACTGCAGGTTGTGGAACTGATGCCTCTCCGTATTACCGAATCTTCAACCCCATTGAACAGGGCAAAAGATTTGATCCTGAAGGTGAGTACATTAGAAAATATGTGCCAGAACTTGCTCACCTAACAGGTTCAGATATCCATGAACCTTGGCTATATCTTGATGGATATTCGGGAGGTTATGTTGAGCGAATGGTGGATCACGCAGCGGAAAGAATTGAATCCCTCGCTCGACTAGAAGAAATTAAGGTTAGCGCGCACTTTTAGCTTTATACATCGCTTCATCTGCAGCTCGAATCAAATCAATCCCGACCGTCTTTTCGGCTACCCCAATACTCACAGATAGATATCTTGGAACTTGGTCTACATAAATTGGAGAGGTAAGGGAAAGTTCTAAACGTTTTGAAATCTCTGAAGCTTGTTGAAAATCTGTTTGAACTAAAACTCCAAATTCATCCCCACCAAGTCTTGCCAGAAAAGCATTGCTTGGAAGTACTTGTTCAAAGCGACGAGCAACCTCTCTTAGTACAGCGTCGCCAGCATCATGTCCGAAGTCATCATTAATTTCCTTAAAAAAATCTAGATCTAATAGCAACATGCAATGGGTGGGACCGAATTCGGCATCATTCAATTTAGCAAGAAGTGATCTTCTATTTGCAATTCCAGTTAGCTCATCGGTACGCGCCAATTTATGTTCCTCTTCAAGATCTTGTGAATGCTTTAATGCAATTGACATACGTAAGAAAGTCATGATTAGAGCAAGAACTGCGGGGATAACGGCAAATTTTGAAAGAGAATCTGACCAAATAGTTAATGAACCAAGCGTCAAGAAACTTAAGAAAATCGCGAGAAATATCATTTTTTGATTGAAGATTTGATTTTCATTTTCTTTTTTAGAATCACGATCATGATGCAGAGATATAAGAATTAAGGCAAATATCCAACCACTCTCTATCCATGAGCCTAGTGAGTAATCTTCATTAGCTGATATCCAAAAGAATTTTATATCCGTTATGGTGAAAGCAAGAAAACCAAATCCTTGCAAAATATTTACTAGTGAAATTTTGTGCTTAGAAAAAATGGTAATTACAAGTGCAGATAAAATTACATCAGAGATTGGATAGAAATTGTTCAATAGATTGCGCAGGTTTATTGAGCCTTCAAGATCTGGAATCGGTTCTAGTGCAAAAGCTGTCAAAAATGATGAGACACCAAGAGCGATAATTGCGGCATCTATAAATTGAATTTTTGATTTAGGGCTGCCGTTAGAGAGTTTTAGGAAGTGAATTACTAGAAATGGAAAAAATAGTACATAGCCAAGGTCAAGGATGATTGGGGCATCAGCCACGCTGTTCAATGCGAACCAGCTTGAAGCGGCGCTGCTTAATCCCCAGCAAGCAAAACCAACACCGAGGAGAACCTCAGACTCCAATAACAATGTCATGGCCAAAGCAAAAACAATCAGGTTATAAATTAGTAAATCCCAAAAAAAGGAAGGCTGGGGAGAAATTATTCTTTCGATAGCATGCGCGGCTAGAAACCCGATGCAGGCACCTCGAACTAATAACCACATAAGTTAAAGGTAAATCTAATTGGGGAGATTGAGAAGGCTAAATAGACAGATCAGCTTTTTTGGGCATACTTACCCTATGGAAAATCAGATCAGCCGTAGAGGATTTATTTGTGGCGGATTAGCCGCTGCTGCTGGTGTGGCAATTTCAGCCCCTTCTGCCGACGCTGCCGGTGGCATAAGCATCATGAGAGATGGGCGCGTAGAAGTTGAACTTTCAAAGTTCAAAGTTCTTGCAAAGATCGGTGGCGCACTTGTAGTTGGGAATGTAAAGGATGTCCCAACAGCTTTAGTACGTACCGGCAAAAACTCTTATCAAGGATTAGATCTGCGCTGCACTCATGAACAAGTAACATCAAAATTGGTGTCAGGTACCTTTAAATGTCCGGCGCACGGATCAGAGTTTACAAAAACGGGTGCGGTAAAAATTGGCCCAGCTCAAACTGGATTAAATAAAATTAAGACCGAAGTTGTCGGTAAAACGGTAATTCTTGGTTAAGTTATAAACCAGGAGTACAAGCGAGATCGCGAACCTGCTTGTTCATTTTGCTCAAAGTGTTGTAAGTATTAATGATTGTGTCATAGAGATTTAAGCCATCTTTTTTCGCTTGAGCTAACATTTCGCGATCAGCGACGCTTAGAGTCTGATCAGATTCAGTTGCTGCTGTCTGAGCTAAAAACACTCCCCTTTTAATCTTCTCTTCAGATAATTGCTCAGTACCTTTTTTATAAGCCGCATTTGAGGTCAAACAATCTGCAACCACCCAAGTATTTTTTGCGTTCACAACAATCGGATTTTTTGAACACACATATGACTTGCCACCGATTGTTGCTTTTGCGTTAGCAGTTTTGCAGGCCGCCCCAGATTTGTTAGCAGCCTGAGCGGGAGAAATGAGCCCACCGATAAGAAGTACGGTAAGTGCGATAGCTAACCCGTTACGTTTAATCATGGGCCAACCTTAACTTGAGAGCCCACTAAATCGCTGGATATTCAAGTGAACTTCCTGTGAGTCTGGATTCTGCGTACTAATTTGCGGGGTAAATGTCGGGCTAGAAAAACTATAACTCGGTACTGCTTCCCTGAAATCACTACGGCATCGCCGCGACGAGCACCCTCCCAACCTGCTTTAGCCACCTCTGCGGCTTTTTCCCATAAAAATTCCGGCACTGCACCCATCTTCATTCCACCACGTTGATGAAATTCGGTGTGAGTAAATCCAGGCGCAAGTGAGGTAACTGTGATTCCATCCTTAGCTAAATCCGCATTTAGATATTCAGAAAAAACATTTACCCAGGCTTTTGCCGCACTATAAGTACTTCCAGTTAGCCAGCCGGCAACACTGCCGACATTAATAATGTAACCACTTTTTGCATTTCGCATATTTGGAAGTGCTGCATGAGTTAGCCGTAAAATCGCAGTTACTAATACATTTAGCAAATCAACCTCTGCGGCAGAAGTATGGTAAATAAACCTGCCTTTTAGGCCATATCCAGCATTGTTGATCAGCACACCTACAGCCAGAGATGGATTTGAAGTTAGCAGGCGTTTTTCTACTAGAACAATTTCGTTTTCAACCGATAGGTCGGCCACAATTATTTCAGTTGTGACTCCAAATTCTTTCTCTAACTCTTGAGCGGATTTCTTTAATCGAATCTCATCGCGTGCAACAAGAATGATGTTGTAATGCTCTTTGGCTAAAAGTTTTGTAAATTCCGCCCCAATGCCTGATGTAGCTCCAGTCACCAATGCCCACATAAATTAATCTTACGAGATAATTTTGAGCGCCGCTGGTGCATGTGCTGGAACTACTGGATTTTTTGGCTCTATTGCAGATACCTGTTGATATTTTTGATTTTGATTGGGCCTTGGATCAGCCTCACCTTTGTTTGGCCAAAATGAAAACGCACGCTCGGCTTGCGCTGTAATTGTTAGTGAAGGATTTACACCTAAGTTTGCAGTAATTGTAGATCCATCAACTATATGTAAAGAGGGATAATTCCAAACACGATGGTATGGATCAATTACACCCTTACTTTCATCGCTTCCAATTACACATCCTCCAACAAAATGCGCGGTGAAAGGAGCATTAATCAGATCACCAATATGACCACCAGTAATTCCATGGTTTTTAATTGCTATCCGCTTTACTACCTCGTTAGCGGTGGGAATATATGTTGCATTTGGATTGCTGGAATCATTTTTTGAAGTTAAATGCCAACCAAAAATACCGTGCTTTCCATTTACTGAAATTGATGAGTCCACATTTTGCATAGTTAAAGCGATTACAGTTCGTTCACTCCATTTTCTGACATTTAAGATCTTAAAAAGTAGAATCGGTTTTGAAATAAATTGCTTCAACCAGTGTTTTCTACGCAATTTTGCGGAAGAACCATCAGTCATAATTGTTTGGAGTAGACCCATTAAGTTACTACCCTTGCCGTAGCGAACCGGTTCGATATGCGTATGCTCATCTGGGAAAAAAGAGGAGGTAATCGCGCACCCAACACTAAAATCTATCGTAGTATCGGGCATCATCGCACCGGTAAGTGCTTCACTATTTGTTCTAGATAACTTACCTAAATGGTCAGAAAGATTTGGCAATATTTCTTTACTTTTCATTCTATGTAGCAATTTTTGGGTATTAAAAGTACCAGCTGCGATTACCAACTCTTTTGCATAAAAAGTTTTAGTTTTTGCTCCGAAGAAACCATTTGTACATTTGGTTGCAATTTTCCAATTTCCATCCTCACAAAGTTCAAATTGAGTCGCAGTAGTCATAGGAAAAACTTGTGCTCCAGCAACTTCAGCTAATCCCAAATAATTTTTGGGCAGAGTATTTTTCGCATTATTGCGACACCCAGTCATGCATGCACCACATTGTAAACACCCAGTTCGATCGGGACCTACGCCACCAAAAAAAGGATCTTTAGCAACAGCGCCAGCACCTTCACCAAAATAAACTCCTAAAGGTGCCATTTGAAAAGTGTGGCCCACACCCATTTCAGTTGCTACATCTTTTATCACTTGATCACTAGCAGAAAAATAGGGATTTTCTACCACGCCTAACATACGTTTTGCTTGCTCGTACCATGGAGTTAATTCAGCCTTCCAATCTGTAATTTCACTCCATTGTTTATCTTTAAAATAATTATCATCTGGTTGGTACAAAGTGTTTGCATAAACAAGTGAGCCGCCACCGACTCCTGCACCGGCTAATATCAAAACATTGGGCAATGCGTGAATTCTTTGAATCCCATACAAACCTAATTTAGGAGCAAATAGAAATTTGCTTATTCTCCAGGAAGTTTTTGGAAAATCTTTATCTTCAAAACGTTTACCAGCTTCTAGCACTGCAACTGTATAGCCTTTTTCACGCAGTCTTAGGGCTGATACCGATCCGCCAAAGCCAGAGCCAATTACTACTACGTCAAAATTTGAATTTCGGCTAATTGCCATGTAATTAATCTACGGGAGGGTAGTTACATTTACGAGTGGGTGGTGTAAGTTTTTTTATATGAAAATAACCAAGATTGAATGCCATGTTCTACTAGACCCAGAATATGACCCAGCCGCAACTAGTTCGGCTCAAGATGATCTTGTTGTAGAAGTACATACCGACGAGGGAATTGTTGGAATTGGGGAAACCGATCTAAATCCATGGATTGCACGTGAGTGCATCGAGGCACCTGGTACTCACACTATGGATCAAGGCCTTGGTTCCATGTTAATTGGAGAAAACCCATTAGAGATCGAAAAACTTTGGTGGAAGGCATATCAAGCAACCGCAATGACTGGAAGACGTGGTGCTTTAATTAATGCACTCGGTGCAATAGATATGGCGCTTTGGGATATTGCTGGCAAAGCGGCCGATAAACCAGTTTGGCAATTGCTAGGTGAAAAATCCCGCGAACATCTTGGTGCTTATGCTTCTTTGCAACCAGAGGTTGGATCTTTTGATGCTTACATAACATCAATGGTTAAGTGGGCTCACTCCGCAAAAGAGATGGGTTTTCGTGCAGCGAAATTAGAAACAACTTTTTCTGGACCTTATGCAAATATGGGAATCAGAGAAGATGATGAAAAAATGACTGAAGTTATTAGAGCAGTCAGAAATGCAGTTGGCCCTGATTTCACGCTGATGGTGGATGTTCAATATGCATTTGATTCTGTTGACCGTGCAATAAAGACAATCAACACTTGGCAAGAGTTTGATTTATTTTTTGTAGAAACGCCACTTTGGGTAGATGATCTTGAAGGATTAGCAAAACTAGTTGCGGCCACACCGATAAAGATTGCGTCAGGGGAGTGGTTAAGTACACGTTATGAATTTTCTGATTTGATTAAGTATGGAAATGTTGGCGTAGTGCAACCAGATATTGGTCGCGTTGGTGGATTGTCCGAAGCACGAAATGTTTGCGACATGGCAAAAGCCAATAACAAGATAGTGGTGCCGCATCTTTGGAAAACTGGAATCTCAGTCGCAGCTGCTGCGCATTTGGCTACCGTGACTCCACATATGCCATTTTTTGAGTTTTTACCACCCGCTCTATGTGAATCTCGACTCCGTAAAGAGTTGGTAGTTGATGAGGTCACTATGGTGGATGGAAAAGTTACGATCCCACAACGGCCTGGCCTTGGCATCGAGTTAAACCGCGATGCACTTGAGTTGTTTAAAGATGCTGCACGAAGGATCAGAGCCTAAAGAGTAAACTCTGTTTATAGGTTTATAGCTCTTTTGATCAGGTCCTCGTAGCTCAGTTGGATAGAGCGATCGCCTCCTAAGCGGTAGGTCACCAGTTCGATTCTGGTCGAGGACACCCGTGTTGACCAACTCTTTCCTACAATTTTATTTTCATACTTTTCTTCGTGATAAACGAGCTACTTAACCGGCGATGTAATTTTAACTTTGCCTGTGTAAAGACCAAGGTTCTGACCGTTTTTCTTAATCGTGGAATTCGAAATTAGGATTGCGCCGTTACGAGTAGAGGCTGAACCCTCGTCAAAACCAAACTCATTATTCTTGATCGATGTATTTGTGATGGTTTTAGTCCCCGTATCATTTGAGCCATACATCATGAAGCCATATGAATTTTCATAAATTTCATTTTTGTCTAATTTCATATTTTTCAGTCCCATGACGTGGAAAGCGCAATGAGATCCAGTCATCTTGGAATTAGTCAGCGTAATTGATTTAACCCCAAAGAGTTCGAAGAAGTCGCCGGTATTTTTTCCAGCTCCTACTAATACTGAATTATCAATAGTGATCGATCCGGTTCCATCATTGGAAGAAATTCCACCCCCGGTTCCCTTATCGTAACGCAGGTGGTCAGCAACAAAGTTACCTTCGACATTACTTGATCCTAGAATTCCAGAGATAGTGCCCCCATGAATGGTGAGAAAGCCACCAGCGTCCACTCGAAATGATTGCGAAGCGCCTTTTTCTTGGAAATTCGTGATTACCGCAGTTCCAGCAATAACAAGACCAATCCACGACTTTCCAGTTAGAGATAATCCAGCTGGGGCATTCAGAGTTCCATTTATGGTGATCTGAGTTCCGTCTTGAACAACAATTTTTGTGTTTGGTGCGACAGTTACTGTTTGTCCAGCAGGAATATTAATTTTACCTTTTAGCTCTGTAGTCGAGTTCCACTGAACAGTCGCGCCTGCATACGCTTCGGTCGGCATAAGTATAAGTAAAAATAGAATACTCATTAAGAGTTTTGCTGATTTCATTTACCTGAAAACCATCCATTCGAATTGAAGGCTATACCTTCGCCAGGCAAGAAGAATACTTGAGTCCATTCTTTACTGCCCATCGGGCGATAAAGAGTGAGACTCTGAGGGTTCTGATACTAAGAAAAAACGACGGTGCGCGCTCCAACTAGGAATACTCGATCTTCAGCATATAAACGAACAGCTTTTGCTAGAACCCGTCTTTCAATATCACGGCCAATTGCAACTAGATCTTCAGGGGTTGCAGAGTGGGAAACATGGGTGATGTCTTGTTCGATTATTGGGCCTTCATCAAGATCTTCAGTCACAAAATGTGCGGTTGCCCCAATAATTTTTACACCACGTGCATGAGCCTGGTGATAAGGCTTAGCACCTTTAAATCCAGGAAGAAAGGAATGATGAATATTAATTATGTGACCAGTAAATTTTCGGCAGAAATCTGCAGAAAGAATTTGCATATATCGAGCGAGCACAACCACATCGATTTGATGCTTCTCGATTCTTTCAATCAACTGCGCTTCTTGTTCTGTTTTTGTGGCTGAGGTAACTGGAAGGTATTCAAAAGTTATTCCATGGGACTCAACAAGTGAGCGCAGCTCTTCGTGATTAGACACAACTAGCGGAATATCAACTGGAAGTTCACCAAGATCACGTAAGTAAAGTAAATCTCGCAAACAATGGCTTTCCTTAGTTACCAGAATGAGTGCGCGTTTACGATTTTCAAAAGGTCTAATCTCTAATGTTGGGGAAAACCGGCTTAACTCTTTGCTTAAAATTTCTTTTGCTGTTGAAAGATTTTCTGCTGTGGTAAAACGGGTGCGCATGCAAAACAAACCCGTTACCGGATCAGTGAATTGTTGATTTTCAATTATATTTCCATTTGAATTCAAAACTGCTGTGGTCATCGCATGGACAATGCCAGGCCGATCAATGCAGGTCAAAGTGGCCAATAAGTCAATTGTGGACATGCGCTTAAGTCTATTGCATCCGCTGAATTCGCTGAATTCTTAATGAGAGATGGTGAAGCGTTTTAACTGCTTGGGAGCCCACCAATTGGCGTTCCCAAAGAGCCTCATTAAGGCTGGCACAAGCAATCCGCGAACAACAGTGGCATCAAGCAAGATTGCAAATGCGACACCAAAGCCGAGCATTTTAATTGAAGTTACTCCACCAAGCACAAAGGCACCAAATACAACCGCGAGCACAAATGCCGCCGCAGTAATAATTCGTGCGGATCTTTGCAAACCAATCGCTACGGCGTCAGTATTTGATTTCCCAGCCTCATACTCTTCCTTTATACGAGAAATTAGAAAAACTTCATAATCCATCGATAAACCAAATGTAGTTACTGCGATCAAAATTACCGAACCTGTATCTAATGTTCCAGTTACTGTAAATCCACCAAATAGGTTTGCAAGATGACCATCAATAAAGATCCATGTTATAACGCCTAATGTGGCTCCAAGTGAAAGCATGTTAAGCAAGACAGCTTTTAGTGGCAATAGTAGAGATCCGGTAAATATAAATAAAAGTAAAAAAACAGAAATCGCAATCCAAAGTAGCGCCCATGGAAGTGCGTCAGCTATTCCTTGTTGAGTGTCTGTGTAATCAGCGGCCGCCCCACCAATTAAAGTTCCAACAGGGGCTGAAATTTCGCGCAATTTATCAATAAGAGCTTCCGCAGGTAATGAGCGCGGAGCCATGGAATGGATTGCGGTAAAGCGTAATATTTTTCCTGATGTAACTGCGTCAGTCAGGTACAAAATTCCCTCGGTAGAACCTATTTCCGCTTGATATAACTTGAGCTCGGCACTACCAAGAAACTTTGTTCCATCCTCAATCACAAATTCAACTGGAACCGATTCACGGCCAGGAAATCTTTCACCTACAACTCGAGCCGATACGGCGGCTGGATGGTTTTTCGGAAGAACTTGTGAATCCACTTGTCCGAAAGCAATATCTTTTATAGGAGCAGCAAAAATTCCCAACCCAATTAGAGTTAAAACCAAAACCGCAACTGGGCGCCGCATTACAAAATGTGCAGTATTTGCCCAGCCGCCATGTTCCTTTGGAGTTATTGCGCTTTTCCGAACAGCATATTTGTCAATGCGATTTCCTAAAAGAGCGAGCATTGCTGGAAGGGGAATAAGTGCACCAATTACCGCCATAGCAACTACTGTGATTCCGGCGTATCCAAAAGATTTTAAAAAGTACAAGGGGAAAATTAACATCGATCCCAAAGTCATCATGATTGTTAGGCCTGAGAAAAATACTGTTCTTCCTGCTGTTGCGACAGTTTTAATCACTGCATCATTCACTGATAATCCACGATGTAATTCTTCACGAAATCTATTCACAATCAGAAGTGAGTAATCAATTCCAAGACCGAGACCAAGCCCAGTTATTAAATTTATGGCAAAAATACTTACATCTGTAAGCAATGAGATCAGAAATATCACAAAAAATGAACCAAGTATTGCGCTAACCCCTACAACCAATGGAGTAGCTGAGGCGATCAATCCTCCAAAAATAAAGAGCAAAAGCAAAAATGTTAGTGGTATTGCGATCGCTTCAGATTTTGCTAAGTCCTTACTAATTTGACCATTAATTGCGTGTCCTACGATGCCAGCACCGGTGGCGTACAAAGTCAGAGAGCGATATTTATTTCCATAAGTTTTTGTAACTACTCCGGCGACTTTACTCAATACGTCAAAATCTGATTTAGTAGCATAAATAAAAATGTAAGCTGCTTTTCCATCAGTGCTTTTAAGTTGTGGAGCTTTCAAATCCCAGTAAGAGAATGTTTTGCTAATATTTTGCATTTGTCGTAATTTAGCTGTCAAAGCAATTACATCAGAAATAACAGTTGGATCATCAACACTTCGCGATCCGGAATCGACTATAAGAACAACGGCAGGATCTTCAAAATCAAAATTCTCTTGGAGGTATTTGTAAGCTTTTGCTGATTCGCTCTTTGGGTTTGTATATCCACCGCTATCTAACCTACCAAAAGCAAGAGAGCCAATAACACCTGCAGATATAAAAATAATTAGAAAAATAGCCAGGATCCTGGATTTACGATGAACTATTACTCGCCCAAGACGCTCAAACATGGTTAAATCCTAATGTGGAAAACCAAGGCGTCGAACCAACCAAGAAAAACCTTGAAAAAAGCCCGCTCGCTAAACCAGAGTTTGTTGATCCATCAGAGGAGCGAGCAAGAGATGAAGAAATCCTGAGGGATGTACCCCCCCATCATTCATGAGTTTCAGGGAGCAATAGAAAATCTAGTTCGCCCTCTCGTCTGGCCTGGGCAATAGCTAACACATCTTTTTCCTGAACTGCGAGCAATGCTCGCACATCTTGATTTTGAGAAATACTTTTAATAACTCTTAAATTGCGAGCCAGAGTCCAAGATTTTGCGGATACATAATCATCAATAATATTTTGCTGCACATTAGTTGCAATTAAATCTATTCGGTCTTGCGGATGTAAAATATTTTCAGCACCAGATAAAATCAAAGAAATTCCAACCTCGCCAGTGTGTAGTGCAGGAACCGCAATTTGTACTTTTGAAGCATCTGGGCGATAAAAAAGAGTTACTCCAATAATTACCGTAAGCCCAGTAGCAAGTATTAATCTTCGACGGATCGAAAATAATGCAAAAACTCTTTTAAACTTTTCGATATCTTGTGAAGGAATGATTCTTTTGAGATTAAGTAGATTAATTAGCATCGCGTAAATCTGGCAGAGATTTAAGAGTTGATAATTTTCTTACTTAGTGCCTGTGGATGGTGCGGTCGGAGTGGATGCTGGTGCGGGCGTAGATGGGGTAGAGGGAGTAGATGTTGATGTAGTCGCAGGTGTTGAGGTAGCCGCAGGTGTTGAGGTAGCCGCAGGTGTTGAGCTTGATGTAGCGGCACCACGTGAATCGGTGCGATAGAAGCCAGAGCCTTTGAAGACAACGCCAACTGAAGAGAAAACTTTGCGCACAATGCCATTGCACTCAGGACAGGTTGGAACTGTTGAATCTGTGAAGGCTTGTGTCACTTCAAAAGAGTGTTCGCACTCGGTGCAGATATATTGGTATGTAGGCACAGCCACCTCCTGTCAGTGCAGAGTTTAGGGAAGTGGCACGATTGGGGCTAATTGAGGGGGGTTATGAAGAAATTTAAGTTGGCCTTTTTCGCTTTATTGCTCATGATCTTCACTCATACGAACCCAAATTTGGCTATTGCGGCACTAACAGAACAGATGACTGCTTCATCTCCAGCGGCTGGATCCTCCATAACTTCTGCTCCAAGTGTCGCAACAATTACTTTTTCAAATTCCATCGGAGATGTAGGAAATTCAGTAACTGTGACTGCACCTAATGGCGAGCGCGTCGATGATGGCTCACTCCAAATTGCAGATTCTCAAATTTTAGTTGGGCTAAAACCATTAAATATTGGTGGCGAGTATGCAGTTGAGTATGAGGTTGTTACAAGTGAAGGTGAAACTTTAATGGGTCAATACAAATTTACTTTTGTTGCCCCAGCGGTTCTGGCAACTCCCACCCCAGTGAGTAGTGAATCTCCCACGCCTAATTTAAATAAAGAGACTGACTCATCTAGGACAACTGATTTTTTTATGATCGGATTATTAGCTTTATCAATTTTAGTTCTGGTTTTGATTTCTAGATCATTACGAAAGCCAAAGAAAAAGAAACGCAAGAAGTGAAAACTGAAGAAATAAATTTGATATTACATTTTTTAGCTAAATTTATAACGCTTTCCTCTTTCATTACCTTAATTGGAATTTTAGTGGGCCTTGCATTTTTGGCCCCAGAAAATAAAGGTTATTTTCAACCGTCTCGCTTACAAAAATTTCTTGCACCAGTTTCACTTGCTTGGCTGCTTAGCAGTATTTTCTTTCTCATGTCAGAAGTGGCATTTATTTTAAATATTCCTATTTCTGAAGTTATTGATGGCAATATTTTGCGATCTTTTATAACGCAAACAACCTTAGGTAAACTTTTTGAGATTCAAATCGTTGCCGCATTGGTATGTGCATTTGCCGCTGTCCGAGTTAAGAAAATAGGCGGTGCAGTATTTTTGATTTTTATTGCGTGGATTGGTGGATTAGCGCCTTATTTAGAAAGCCATGGCAGCGGAGCCGGTAACCATATGTTGGCAATCGGCTTGGTAATAGTGCATTTGGCTGCAATTTCTTTATGGTTTGGTGGAGTTGTTGCTCTTTTCTTAATGTCAAAGAGTGACCGTGAAATTGCGCGAAAAAGATTTACCCCTTTGGCGCTGTGGTGTGTTTCTGCTATCGCGTTAACCGGAGTTGTTAACGCTTTCATACGAATTGAAAGTTTTGCAAATATAAGATCTGATTATGGAGTTTTGGTAATTCTAAAAACTGGTATTTTTATATTTGTCCTTGTACTTGCAGCTTATAGTAGGAAAATACTTGGGGAGCAAAATTTTACAAAACAGCTAATCCAAGAGTTGATTTTACTTACAACTGTATTGGTCTTAGGAGTTTTACTAGGTCAAGGAGAACCTCCAGCACATAGTTCAGCTGATGTAGTTGAAGCGATCGGTATAAAAATGCCTGAGAGCCCCACACTTTCTAGATTACTTTTTGCATATGAGCCAGATGGTTTATTCCTTGCACTTTTAATTCTTGCAGTAGCGCTCTACGTAAAAGGCGTAATGATTTTAAGTAAACGTGGAGATAAATGGCCTATCGGACGCACTGTCGCTTTTGCTCTGGGAATTACTGCCATTGATTACGCAGTTAATGGTGGGTTGGGCGTATATGCACAAGTTGCATTTTCATTTCACATGATTTCACATATGGTTTTAGCAACACTTGCTCCAATTGGAATTGTTTTAGGAGCACCAATTACATTGGCATTACGTACATTGCCGATTGGGCGTACTCAAGATGAGAGAGGCGTGAGGGGTTACGCTATTGCAATTCTGCATTCAAGATATTCGAGCATAATTACTCATCCGGTGAGTGCCCTAATTATTTTTGAGGCCTCACTCTTTGCACTTTATTTTACAAATTTATTTAATTGGCTTATGAGTTATCACTTTGGTCATTTTTTTATGGGGTTACATTTCCTTCTATCAGGAGTTTTACTATTTTTTGTAATCATCGGAGTTGATCCAACCCCACAAAAAAGCCCATTCATTTTTCGGATCGTAATTCTTTTTGTGGCAATCAGCATTCATGCCTTTTTCTCTATCGCACTGATGTCTTCATCACAGTTAGTTGATGGCGGGTACTTTGCCGAAATCGCCAGGCCGTGGTGGCCAGATTTCTTGGCGGATCAAAAGATGGGCGCTTCCATTGGGTGGGCAATGGGCGAGATTCCAATTTTGCTGGCACTGATTGCCACTTTCTTGCAATGGATCCGAGCCGATGAACGAGATGCCAAGCGGATTGAACGTAACTCAAACCGGGCTCGCCAATTTGGGGAACCGGATGAATTAGATAAGTACAACCAGTACCTCTCAGGATTAAATCAAAGGAATAGTTCAACAGATAAGGAAGTCAATAATTAGTGGAGTAGCGCTGTTCCTAAATCTCTGCGTTAATTAACCCATGGACGCGCTTTTTCAATTACCTGACGAGTACAGCTCTTTACGTAAATCTGTACGAGCACTAGCCGAAGAAAAGATTGCCCCATTTGCTCGAGAAGTTGATGAAGATGCAAGATTTCCAGAAGAAGCGGCAAGAGCGCTATGTGCAAATAAATTATCAGCTGCTCATGTTCCGGAAGAGTTCGGTGGTGAAGGTGCTGATGCTTTAGCCGTTGTGCTAATCATTGAAGAAGTTGCTCGGGTTTGTGGTTCATCTTCACTCATACCTGCAGTAAATAAATTAGGATCACTACCATTGATATTGGCTGGTAGTAAAGATCAAAAAGAGCGATGGCTACGCCCGCTAGTAAGTGGTAAAGGTTTTTCTTACTGCCTATCTGAGTCGGAGGCGGGATCAGATGCCTCCGCACTCAAGACAAAAGCAGTGCGCTCTGGAGATAAATGGATTCTTTCAGGAAGTAAAAAATGGATTTCAAATGCAGGTGAGTCTGAGTTTTATACAGTTTTAGCAGTAACCGACCCTGAAAAGGGTAGCAAAGGAATTAGCGCGTTCATAGTTGAGAAAAACGATAAAGGGATTTCTTTTGGGGCACACGAAAAGAAAATGGGGTTTAGAGGTTCTCCAACTCGTGAGGTTTATTTTGATCAAGTTGAATTAGCAAATGATCGAATGTTAGGCGTTGAAGGTACTGGATTTGCTCTGGCTATGAAAACATTGGACCACACTCGAATCACAATAGCTGCGCAAGCAATAGGCCTAGCTCAGGGTGCATTTGATGTGGCAAATAAATATTCACATGAGCGTAAGCAATTTGGTAAAGAAATTTTTGATTTTCAAGCGATTCAATTTATGTTAGCAGACATGGCAATGAAAATTGAAGCAGTACGCCAATTAACTTATGCCGCTGCTGTTAAGAGCGAAAATGAAAGTTCTGACTTGACTTTTTATTCAGCGGCTTGTAAATGTTTAGCATCGGACACTGCCATGCAGGTCACCACAGATGCTGTGCAAATCCTTGGTGGTTATGGGTATGTATCTGATTATCCAGTAGAGCGCATGATGCGAGATGCAAAGCTGACTCAAATTTATGAAGGTACGAATCAGGTACAACGGATAATTATTGCGCGAAATCTTGTGTAATTAAATAAAGCGAATAATTTTAGTAGGTGTAACAACAGCGTTAACTTTTTGATCGTGAATTTCTTGTGGCAACTTACCTTCAAAAATTTCACCATCATGCAATAGGCAGACTTTCCAACCTGAGTTTAATTTGAAAGCTCGATCATATGAACCACCACCTTGACCAATTCTCATTCCACTCTCATCAACACTTAGGGCGGGGACAACAACAATTTGGGCCAATGAAATTCCAGTAACTCCGAAATTTTTGCCGGTTTTGAAATCTACCCACTCCAAAGAATTGTCCTCGAGTAAATGTGGCAGAAGTATTTGGACTTCACGGCTCAGGAGAGTGGAGTTAAAACCTTGAGTTGATGGCTCATTTCCGTAAGAGGTGTAGGAAGCCACGATCTCCACTTGAGCAAATTCAACTTGCTCAAGCAGTAGTGAACTTGCCCTCCCATCACCTTCAGGGGCTAATTTTCGCAAGTTGCGTAGCACACGCCGAGTCTGGCTCTTCTCTTCCACGTGATCAGCGTAGGGTGTGATCACTATGGGATCTAGCGTATTTAAGGCAGTTATTCCGGCGGCCGGTCTGGGCACTCGTTTTTTGCCAGCGACCAAGTCGATCCCAAAAGAGATGCTCCCGATTGTTGATAAGCCGGCGATTCAATATGTAGTCGAAGAAGCCATTCGTGCAGGTTTAAGTGATGTGTTATTAATTACTGGAAGAAATAAAGGTGCCCTTGAAGATCATTTTGATCGAGCTATTGAACTCGAGGCAACATTAGAAAATCGTGGCGATGTTGAAAAGTTAGCAGCAGTTAAGCAAATAACTGAACTCGGTAAAATCCATTATGTACGTCAAGGAGATCCGCTCGGACTCGGCCATGCCGTCCTCACAGCCGCTAATCATGTCGGCAATGTAACTTTTGTAGTTTTACTTGGTGATGACTTGATCGCCGAACAAGATAACTTATTAGGTAAAATGCTTGAGGTACATAAAAAATTTGGAGGAAGCGTAATTGCTTTGATGGAAGTTCCTGATTCTCAAGTTTCGCTATACGGCATCGCATCAGTGAAAAAAACTGACTCACCTAATATTGTTGAGATTTTAGATTTAGTTGAGAAGCCTAATGTCGAGAATGCTCCATCAAATTTTGCGATTATTGGCAGATATGTATTAAATCCTGCAATTTTCAAAGTATTGGAAAAAACGCAAGCTGGTCGTGGTGGCGAGATTCAATTAACTGATGCAATTCGCGAATTGGCGGTAAATGAGAAATTAGGTGGACCGGTTCATGGAGTTATTTTTTCAGGACGACGTTATGACACGGGCGACCGTGTTAGTTATTTAAAAACAGTAATTGAATTAGCAAGTGAAAGAGCAGATATTGGTGGAGAGTTCACTATGTGGTTGAAAAACTTTGTTGGGAATTTGAATGGAAAACGTTGAAAGTTATTTAAAGCAACTCTTATTGCTGGCCCAACCATTGGCACCGCTAGATTTACCACTATTAGATGCACATGGTGCAACTCTTGCTTCAGATATTGAAGTAGGCACTCGCCGGGTATTAACAGGTGGAAGTCGAATTAGATCTACACATATTGGAATAGCGGCTTCTGTTGGCCTAGATCATCTGCCCACACACCCACATCCTCGCGTCGTAGTGATTTCAGCAGGTGGAGATTTGACTGAACCGGGCGAGCAACTTGAAACTGCTCATTTTTATGAGGTTAACTCTTGGTTATTAACCACATCAGTTCGGGAGGCTGGAGCAATTGGTTATCGGGTACATACAATTCCAACAACCTCGGCACAACTTCGGTTGCTGATTGAAGACCAACTTGTGCGTGCTGATCTAATAGTTATCACAAGTGGACCAGAGTCCGAGGAGATGACTCAAGCGGCACTAACTGAACTTGGAATTATCAGCAAAATTCAAGTAGAGATGAACCCCAGCGGAAGCCATAGTTTTGGATTAATTGGACCAGATAAGACGCCGGTAATAACTTTGCCAACCGACCCAATGACCTCATTTATTTCATTTGAATTATTTGTGCGGCCAATGATTCGCCAGATGTTTGGCAGAAAAAATATTTTTCATCCAATTTTAAATGCGAAATTAATAGATGCAGTTACCTTTGAGGCTGGATCACAGCGATACCTTCCAGCGGTCATAGATTTAACTCAAAGTGAAAAAACTGTTAAAGCTCTAGATTTAGAAAATTGGGCAGATGCTAACTCTTTTATTATCGTTCCAGCGGGAGTCAGTAATTTAGCAGTCGGAGAAATAGCTTCTGTTATGAATCTTGAGTTGAGAGCTGATTAAAGTGTTGCTACAAGGTGGCGAAATAAAATTGCGGCCACTACGCAGAACCGATAAAAAAGAGTGGGAAGTACTTCGATACAAAAATGAAAAATGGCTTAGCCCGTGGGAGGCCACCTCTCCAGATCCATTGATTTCCATACCCAGCTTCCAGCAGATGAGAGCATTCCATCGGCGTGAAGAGAAAGCTTTGCGATCATTTACGTGGGCCGTGATTTACCAGGGAAGAATTTCTGGCCAAGTTACCTTGGCAGGAATCTCATTAGGCTCATATCGAGGTGGCCATATCGGTTATTGGATCACCGCAGAACTAGCTGGACGAGGATTCATCCCAATAGCTGTGAATTTAGTGAGCGAATATGCCTTCAAAGAACTGGGGTTACATCGCTTGGAAATTTCTATGCGTCCAGAAAATGTCGCTTCAAAGCAGGTAGCGCTTAAATGTGGATTTGAATTTGAAAGTTTGCGAAAGCGGTTTTTACATATCGATGGCGATTGGCGAGACCATCACACTTATGTGAAACTCCACTAATCAACGCGAACCAACACGAATCAACACACTCCTTAAATCCATGATTTGAGCCATCTGGACTCGTATCGTTGACCATCATGAGTTCTGGTTTGATCTACTTCGCAGTCGTCGCAATGTGGGTAGCGTATTTCCTTCCAAGATGGCTGCGTACCCATGACGAAATTTCAGACAATAGAAGTTTAGAGCGATATCAGAGTGCGATGAGTTTGGTATCACTAGGTACCAGCCATGAAAATCTTCCAAGTAGTACAGAGGTGGCTGAAAATAAAATTCGGCAAATGCGTCAACGTCAATTAATTTTCATCGGACTATCTGGAATTTTTGTAGTAATTTTTATTTCAACTTTATTTGGTGGAGTTCCTTTTAAAACAAATGCACTTCCAATTTCGTTAATTCTAATTTATGTGATTCATGTGCGTCGGCAAAAAATTGTGGAAGAAGTTGCGACTCGTCGTAGGTTTGCAGCAGCAAGAGCAACAAATGGAGTTCGTGCGAATTTTTCAGATGTGCTCTATCGCTCTAATGAAAATGCAACAGGACATTGGATTCCTTTACGTCCATCAACCACAGTAACTGTCATTCCAAATACAACATGGCAACCAGCAGAAGTGCCACTCCCAACCTATGTTACGGCTGCTAAAGCAACTTCTCGTCCAACTAAAGAAGCGGCAATTACAGTAGAAGCGACAGTAGGGCCAGACGAGATATTTGATCAAGTTGCTGTAGATGAAGCGGATTTACGCGCAGCAAATTAATTAATTAGATCCACTTTTTAAACCACATCAATGAACGCCAATCATCATAAGTAAGATTTTGCCCTACAAAAATTGGGAAGTGATATATAAAATTTGCAGCGAAAATACAAAGAAGAAAAACGATTAAATAAAACTTTAATTTTGAATTCCCAAATGAATTTAAGTAATAAATTCGCAATACAGCTACAAGAGCCATCATTAGCCAAGGTTCAAAAACTATTGCGTAGAAGGTGAAAGTTGTGCGTTGTGAAAAGACAAACCAAGGTAAATATCCGGCACTTACCGCGAGCAAAATAAATCCAGTACTCCATTGTTTATTTTTTAACCAAAGCGCGACCAAAATCACAAGTGAAATTGTTGCGATCCACCAAAGTACTGGAGTCCCCATAGCCAGAACTTCTTGCGCGCAAGATGCTGCCCCACACCCCTTTGGCGTCTCATAAAAAAAAGATGTTGGGCGATACATAAGTAGCCAAGACCAAGCTTTGGCCTCGTAACTATGGTTTTCGGTTAGGTGGGTATGAAAGTAAAGGATTTCGGATTGATAATGCCAAAAAGATCTGAGGGCATTTGGTAACAGGCCAGGATTTTCAACTCCCCAATTTCTGCTCCAGCCCAATGTGGAATTAAACCAACCAAGCCAAGTTGCCACGTATGTGAAAATTGGCAAAATTGCCAACTGAACTGTTCGGATCGTCGCGGCTCTAAAATAATTTTGAATCTTAAAGTCTCCACTTTTGCGGATTTTATAAAAATCTCTGGCTAAGTAATAAATCCCAAAAAAAACAATATAGTAAATGGCACTCCACTTTGTTGCGAGCGCTAAGCCGAGTAAAAATCCAGCAGCCCAAAATCTCTCTTTCAGTAGTGCGTAAAGACCAATTAATACAAAAAACATAAGTGTCATATCCAGTAAGGCAGTACGTGACATAACAAGATGTAGCCCATCAAGTGAAACTAACGCTGCAGATAACAAAGCCCACTTTTCAGATTTGAATAAATGTTTTGCTATTAAATAGACAAAAAGAATCGAGATAGTGCCAAGTAAAGCGGTAGAAAATCTCCATCCAAATGAATTATCACCAAATAATTTAATTCCCAATGCAATAACCCATTTGCCAATCGGTGGGTGGACGATAAATTCAGATTTACCATTTTCAACTTCGACCGCGTACTTCAAGAAATCTTTTGCTCCATCTACGTAGTAAATCTCATCAAAAACCAATTCATCCGGACGGCCAAGATTTACAAAACGCACACTCGCTGCGAATGCAAGAATCAGAACTTGCCAACGGCGCAGCAAAAGGTATCGGATGCCTTCCAGCGCTTTGGTCATGGAGGATAGGTTAGAACCTGAGATGATAAGTGTGTGAAAAAAGGAGTATTAATCCTCGCTGGTGCCCCATTAGGCAATAGCCGAGACCTCTCGCTACGTGTGCGAGATTTACTGGGCGAGGTCGATCTTATTGCTGCGGAGGACACCCGCCGACTCATGCGGCTTTGTAGCGATTTAGAGATTTCACTTAGCGCTCCAGTGGTTTCTTTTTTTGCCGGCAATGAAGCACAGCGCACCCCAGAATTAATTTCTGCTTTACTCCAAGGTAAAACTGTTTTAGTAATTACCGACGCAGGAATGCCAGGAATCAGTGATCCAGGATATTTAATTGTAAGAGCGGCGCTAGATGCAAATATTGAGATTGAAGTTGTGCCTGGTCCAAGTGCAGCAAGTACAGCGTTACTTCTTTCTGGTTTATCGATGGAGCGATATATTTTTGATGGTTTTCCACCGCGAACTCAACAAGCGCGGCAAAATTATTTTGAAACAATAAAAGCGGAAGGTAGAACCGTAGTTTTATTTGAAGCTCCGCATCGAATCAGAGAAACTCTCGCCGATGCGATAGAAATTTTGGGAGGTCAACGCCAAGGTGCTGTTTGTCGCGAAATGACAAAAACCCATGAAGAGATTGCGCGCGGTTCACTAACTGAATTGGAAATATGGACCAATTCAAAAGAGATGCTTGGCGAAATAACTTTGGTGATTGCCGCACCCAGTGCTGGAGAAATATCAGAGTTAACACCTCTGGAAATAGCCGCAAAAGTGAAGGAGCTGGAGGGAGTTGGGGCAACAAGACAAGAGGCGGTCGCACACATTGCAACGGAGTTTGGCTTACGCAAACGGGCGATATTTGATGCCTTAGTCGCCTCTAAGATAGGACAGTGAGAAACAAAGCCTTTTATCTGACCACGCCGATTTACTATGTAAATGATGCGCCGCATATAGGTCATGCATATACGACAGTGGCTGGCGATGTTTTGACTCGCTGGCACCGTCAAAAAGGTGAGCAAGTTTGGTTTCTAACTGGCACTGACGAGCATGGACAAAAAGTTATGCGCACCGCAGAAGCCAATGGTAGCGACCCGCAGAGTTGGGCTGATCGGTTGGTCAAATCTGCTTGGATCCCAACTTGGGAAAAATTAAATATTGCGAATGATGATTTTATTAGAACAACTGAAGATCGACACATGGATCGTGTCCAACGCTTCTTACAAGGACTCAAAGATTCTGGCCATATCTACGAAGGTAAATATGAAGGCCCATACTGTGTTGGATGCGAAGAGTTTAAACTTGCCGGAGATTTACTTGATGGTGCAACTCCTGATGAAAAACTTTGCCCGACCCACTCAAAACCTGTTGAGATATTGAGTGAAACAAATTGGTTTTTTAAATTATCTGCTTTTGCTCAACCTCTGATTGATCATTACAAAGCTAATCCAAGTGCTTGTGAGCCAGTAAGTGCACGAAATGAAGTCCTCTCCTTCTTAGAAGGTGGCGTTTCAGATCTTTCCATTTCACGCTCTTCATTTGATTGGGGTATTCCAGTTCCTTGGGATACCAAGCAGGTTGTTTATGTGTGGTTTGATGCGCTACTCAATTATGCGACTGCAGTAGGAATTGGCGATGATCCAAATTCTGAAGGTGGCAAAAAATTTGCGCAAAGTTGGCCAGCTGATGTACATCTAGTTGGTAAGGACATCCTTAGATTCCATGCGGTCATCTGGCCAGCGATGTTAATGGCAGCAGGAATTCCGGTGCCGAAAAAAGTATTTGCGCATGGCTGGCTACTTGTAGGTGGCGAAAAAATGAGCAAGAGCAAGTTAACTGGCATTGCACCCTCAGATATAACTGATTTTTTTGGTGTTGATGCATTTAGGTATTACTTTTTGCGTTCAATTCCATTTGGTACAGATGGCTCTTTTTCTTGGGAAGACATGGTCGCACGGTATACCAGCGAACTTGCCAACGATTTTGGAAATTTAGCATCGAGATCTATTGCGATGATTGAAAAGTATTGTGACGGCAAAGTTCCACAACCAGCAACAGAACCAAAAGTAGCCGAGGCAGCGCAAAAAGCTTGTGAAATAGCGGATGAACGGATTTGCGCTTTAGATTTTCAAGGTGGAATTTTAGCGATTTTAGATTTTTGCAAAGTAGTAAATGGATACGTTACCGAGCAGGCTCCATGGGTTCTGGCAAAAGATCCGGCAAATAAAGTTGAACTTGAAAAAGTTTTATATACAACTGTGGAGTCTCTTCGAATCCTTGCAGTGCTGTTTCACCCAGTGATGCCAGAAACTTGTGAAAAATTATGGGAATCTCTTGGTGCAAAAATTCTAGGTCCAATTGGTGCTCAGAAAATAAGTGAAGTCGCTACTTGGGGGCAATTACCAGCAGGTGTTCAAGTATCAAGAGGAGATGTGCTTTTCCCAAGGCTGCCAGAACCGGAGAACGCGTGACCGATCGGCACAATCGCGATATTGAAAGAGTTGCTGCGCCATTACCTGAACCATTGGAAGAGGCAACAATAGATTCACATTGTCACATGGAGTTAATTGCTGATGGAAATGCAGATGACCCTACAGTTGGAATTATTTTAACTGAAGCAAAAAGTGTTGGAATTGATCGAGTGGTCCAAATTGGTTATGACTTAGAACAATCAAAATGGTCAGTTGCATGTGCGAATGCTTGGCCCGGGAAAGTTCTTTCAGCAGTGGCTTTGCATCCAAATGAGGCTCCAGTTGTTGAAAATCTGGAAGAGCAGTTAACAGAGATTGAGAAATTAGCTGCGGATCCACGGGTTAGAGGAGTGGGGGAAACTGGCTTAGATTTTTTCAGAACCGAACCGGCTCTTCGTGCAAAACAAGAAGATTCCTTTAGAGCACACATAGAAATTGCCAAAAGAAAAAATAAGGCGTTAATTATTCACGATAGAGACTCACATTCAGATGTCCTTAGAGTTTTGCGAGAAGTGGGGGCGCCTGAGAAAACTATTTTTCATTGCTTCTCAGGAGATCGAGAAATGGCAGAAGAATGTATTTCGGCTGGGTACTTCTTATCTTTTGCCGGAACAGTCACTTTTAAAAATGCTCCTGAACTGCGTGAGGCTTTGAAAATAACTCCACTTTCACAGATGTTAGTTGAGACAGATGCGCCATTTTTAGCTCCGATGCCACACCGAGGTTTGCTTAATTCGCCCGCTCAAATTCCAAACACTCTTAGATTTATGGCTGAAGTAGTTCAACGTAACGTTAATGAATTAGCTATCGCAACCCGTGAAAATGCCTTAACTATCTTTGGCGCTTTCGAGTAATAATGGAAAATACTGAGCCTATTTCTTCGACTTCTCTGACTTCCCCAACGTTAGGTGCAACCGAGATCCGTGAAATTGCAAAACTGTTAGATCTGCATCCGGCTAAATCCCTTGGCCAGAATTTTGTTATTGATGGAAATACCTGCAGAAAGATAGTGCGACTGGCCGATATAAATAACAAAGATATAGTTTTAGAAATTGGCCCAGGGCTAGGTTCGCTAACTATTGCACTATTGCCAGTGGCACGTGAAGTGATTGCAGTAGAGATCGACCGTAGATTAGCCACCCAGTTAATCGAAACGATGCAAAGTAAAATTCCAAACCATGCCGACAAATTGCAGATTATTAATGAGGATGCTCAATTAATAAATACTTTGCCACAATCCCCAACGGCTTTAGTCGCAAACCTTCCGTATAACATTTCAGTACCGGTAATTTTGCACTTTCTTGAAAAGTTTCCATCAATTAATAAAGGGTTAGTCATGGTGCAAGCAGAAGTCGCCCAACGTCTGGCCGCCAAGCCTGGAAATAAAATTTATGGAACACCTAGTGTTAAGGCAAAATGGTGGGCTGATATGTCGATCGCTGGGACTGTTTCAAGAGAGGTCTTTTGGCCGATTCCAAATGTAGATTCATTGCTGGTGGCATTTAAGCGTGGAGAGTCGCCAGGGGATGAAGCGCTCAGAGTGCAAACCTTCACTGTTATTGAGGCTGCTTTTTCACAGCGTCGCAAAATGCTTAGAAGTGCATTAAGTGTTTGGGCGGGAGGAAGTTCATCTGCAATTGAAATTTTAGAAAAGGCTGGAGTAGCCCAAACTTCTCGGGCGGAGGAGCTCGTTCTTAAAGAATTCATTGCAATTGCTCAGGCAAGAAGCATTTAGATTAATTCTTACCAATAAGGTAAAGCCATGAAAGTTGTTGTCCGTGCCCCCGCAAAAATTAATTTGCAATTATCAGTTGGGCCTCGCGGTGAAGATGGCTTTCATGAATTAGCGACTGTCTTTCAAGCGATTTCGATCTACGATGAAATATCGATTGAGTCTGCTACTAAAGGAAGTGGAATTAATTTAACTTTTTCAGGAGATGGCACTGCTGGCTTACCAGTAGATGATAAAAATTTGGCATATCAAGCAACAAAGTTATTTGCTAAACATACAAAAATTGATTGTGATATTAAAATTTCGATAAAAAAAGGAATTCCCGTTGCTGGAGGTATGGCTGGTGGGAGCGCAAATGCGGCCGGCACACTTATCGCACTAGATACATTGTTTGAGACATCACTACGAAAAGAGGAGTTACTTAAACTTGCAACAAAACTTGGAAGTGATGTTCCTTTTTCATTGATGGGTGGCACAGCCATAGGTAGCGGCCGTGGAGATCAACTCACACCAGCGTTATGTCGCGGTACTTTCCATTGGGTTTTGGCTTTTTCCTCTCAAGGGCTATCAACCCCCGCGGTCTATACCGAATCTGATCGGTTACGCCAATCGCTAGATATAAGAAAACCACGAGTTAGTGAAGAGTTGATGCACGCACTTAGTGGTGGAGACGCAATTGGATTAGGAAAAGCTTTAGTTAATGATTTACAACCGGCAGCAATCTCTCTTCGTCCCGCTCTTAAGATGGCGATCGGTGCTGGAATTGAATGCAAAGCGATTGGTGCAATAGTTTCTGGATCTGGGCCAACTGTTGCATTTCTAGCGGTTGATGAGGAGAGTGCGATCGACTTAGCGGTAGCACTTTCCTCCACTGGCGCAGTCACAAAGATCAACCGAGCCAGCAGCCCAGTGCACGGACCTAAAGTTATTTAGTAAATCTCAACAGTGTGCTTGTCAATGAAATTCCAGTCATATTCAATTCCTAGTCCAACTCCAGTTGGAGCTTGAACATAGCCATCTTTGATTACCAATCCATTTTTTAATCCAAAATTGAAGTCATCAAATGGATACAACGTTTCGAAGAATTGGCAATTTGATATTGCTAGCGAAGCATGGAGTTGAACCATCTCAAGTCCATGATAAATAGTTGTATGCAATTCGCATCGAACACCAAATGCTTCAGCAAGGTGTGCAGTTTTCATAACAGCAGTTAAGCCACCACGCCAAGAGACATCGGTCCTGACTATGTCCACAATATCTTCTTTAATATAAAGCGCTGTTGAATATTGAGCACCTGCGATTACTTCAGTTCCACAGATTGGAATATCTAACTTCTCCCGTAATTTTCTAAGCGTATTAAAATTGACATCCAAAACAGGTTCTTCCATCCAAAGATAGTTTAATTGCTCTAGTTCACGGCCGACTTTTAGCGCTTCTTCATAGTTATAAGCAATGACAGAATCTGCCATGAGATTGAAATCATCACCAACTGCTTTTCTGACCGCACGGTAGCAAGCAATATCTTCTTCTACAGTTCCGGGTGGGTGCAGTTTGTAACCTTTATAGCCTTTTGCTTTTGCAGATAAAGCTTCTGCAACATACTCATCTGGCCCTGGCAAAAACATTGAGCTGACATAAAGTGGAACTTCTTCGCGCGCAGCGCCAAGCATTTTATAAACTGGCATTTCAGCAATTTTGCCTTTTATATCCCAGCATGCGTTATCAAAAGGACCATATGCATAAATTGGAACGTGATTCCATTTGCGATCAAAATTTTCAAACTCTTTCAACGCTTTTTCAGTATCAAAAGGATTTCGACCAATAAAAAATGGCTTAATAGCTGACATGGCTTTACCGGCGATAGTTGCATCAAGTGCGCCAAAACCAAAAGAAGTTCCAGTTACTCCATCAGCAGTTGTTAACGTCACGACTGTGAAATCTGGACGGTTGCCACCCGGCAACTTGACTCCGCGTACTGCGTCAATCGATTCGCCTTTGTCGCTGCCACGGCAGGCGCGGATCTCTACTTTTTCAATCACAGCATCGCTTTTAGCGTTCTTACTCACGGCTAGCCCCTTAATGAAAAATCGTTTTCCCAGAGGCTACAGCGGGAATGGCGCAAATTCAATACTTATTTACTGGGGATCAACTCTGATCAACTCTGATCGAGATTATTGAGCACTACCCCCAAGAGATTTGCCAATGCCTTTTGCTGAGCTGAATCGAGTGAGTTAATTAACTCTCGCTCCCGCAAAAGCAGATCAGCCATAGATTCATCCACTGCTTTGATTCCAAGAGAACTCAGTTTTACTAACGAGCCACGACCATCAGATGGATCAGCGTTTCGCGAAAGAAATCCAGCACCCTCTAATAAATCAAGTCGATGTGTGATTGTTCCACTTGATACCAACGTTTCATGCATTAATTGTCCCGGCGTTAATTGATACGGCTTACCAGCACGGCGCAATGCTGCAAGTACATCAAATCCCCATGTTTCTAAACCATGGTGTGAAAAGGCATTTCTTCGCGCAATATCTAATTGACGTGCAACTCGGGTTATTCGACTTAAAATTTCAAGAGGTGCAACATCTAAATCAGGACGTTCACGTTTCCATGCAGAAACAATTCGATCAACTTCATCGCTCATTATTTTTCCCTGCTGAATTTCGCGATAATTTAGGGTTAGATTCCAATCCAACTAAACCATTCCAGGCAAGGTTAACAATGTGTGCAGCGACTTCTTCGCGTGTAAGTAACCGGGCATCAAGCCACCACTGACCAGTCAATGCAACCATTCCTACGAGCATCTGCGCATACATCGGAGCCATTCGTGGATCAAAGCCGCGCGCACCTAACTCAGCAATAAAAATATGCTCTACTTGTGATGCGACTTCACTTAACAAAGTTGCAAAAGATCCACTCTGTCCACCAACAGGAGAGTTCAAAACTAAAATTCGGAAACCATCACTACGAGTTTCAATGTAAGTTAAAAAAGCGAGCGCCGCATTTTCTGCTTTGACTCGTGGACTTCCCTGTAAAAGTGATTCTGAAATCAATTGCAGCAACGCCCACATCTCGCGATCGACTACAACGGCATACAAACCTTCTTTGCCTCCGAAATGTTCATAAATAAGTGGCTTGGATACACCGGCGCTGGCGGCGATCTCTTCGACACTGGTTCCTTCAATCCCTTTTTCAGCGAAAAGGGCGCGGCCAACTTCAATTAATTGAGCCCGTCTTTGGGCGCTGGTCATCCGGATTCTGGCTGGAATTGGGGCGCTCACGAGAAAGAGGGTAGCGGTATGGTCGAAAGTGGCTAATTTTTGCGAGAGAATACAGGTTCCGCCATTGTGTAGTGGCTAGCACATGGGCCTTTGAAGCCCAGGGTCCAGGATCGATACCTGGTGGCGGAGCTCTCTTCCCCGGCTAGACCTTAGGCTTAACCCAGTGCAGTAGATATAGAAGCTAGCAGAGGGGAGACATTCTTGTCTGGGATCTCTGTTAAGTCTGGGACATCAGCCGGTCCAGTGATCTTTATTCTCGCTGCAGGTGAAGGCACTCGGATGCAATCTCAACTTCCCAAAGTTTTACATAAAGTTTTAGGCCGCACATTAATTGAGCATGTAATCGATGCAACTAATGAATTAAATCCAAGTCAATTAGTAATTGTCGTTGGAGCACATCGTGAGATGGTTGAAGAAGTTGTAAATAAAGTCTCCCCTAACGCAAAAATCGTCGTACAAGAAAAACGTGGCGGAACTGGTCATGCCGTTCGAATAGCGTTAGAAAATGTAAAAGTATCTGCGGAGACTCCCATATTGGTTTTGGCTGGTGATATTCCACTTATTACTTCAACAACTTTACTATCACTATTGGATACGCATGTAGCAGAACAAAATTCGGCCACAGTTCTCACTGCAGAGATAGATGACCCTGAAGGTTATGGACGAATTGTGCGAGATGGAAGTGATGGAATTCTAAGAATTGTTGAAGATCGAGATGCAACAGAAATAGAGCGCGAAATAACTGAAATAAATTCCAGCGTTTACGTTTTCAATTCACATGATCTTGTTGATTCATTAAGTAAAATTAATAGTAAGAATGCCCAAGGTGAAGAGTATTTAACTGATGCTATTGAAGTATTGCAATCGACAGGCAAGCGAGTTGAGCCAGTTATTGTTGAAGACTTCATCGAAATTCTCGGCGTAAATGATCGGTTCCAATTATCAGAGTGCACGGCATTATTGCGAGACCGAATTAACCTGCATTGGATGAAAAACGGCGTGACCATGATTGACCCAACAACTGTTTGGATTGACCCAACAGTTTCATTATCGCAAGATGTAATTATTTATCCAGAAGTTGCGCTCGCCGGAAGCACTTCAGTTGAAAGTGGAGTAACCATCGGCGCCCGAACTACCTTGATTAATTGTGAAGTTAAAAGTGGAGCAAATATTCGAGATTCATATTGCGATGGAGCTCAAATTGGGGCTGACGCAACGGTCGGACCTTTTTCATATTTGCGACCTGGAACTGTTCTTGAAAAAGGCGTCAAAGTAGGCGCTTATGTTGAAGTAAAAGGATCCCAGATTGGCGCCGGCTCTAAAGTTCCCCACCTTTCATATATTGGAGATGCCACCATTGGCGTCGGCACAAATATCGGCGCTGCAACAGTTACAGTGAATTACGACGGAGTTGAAAAGCATCACACTGTTATCGGCGACCATGTTCGAATTGGTAGTGACACCATGTTGGTTGCGCCTCTTTCAATTGGTGATGGGGCATATACCGCCGCTGGATCAGTAATTACTGAAGATGTACCGGCGGGTTCAATGGGTGTTGGACGTGCGCGCCAACGTAATATCCTCGGGTGGGTGCTGCGCAAGCGCAGTGGAAGTGACTCAGCTAGAGCTGCCGAGAAACATGCGAAATAACGAGGGGATCTAATTATGAGCAACGAGATTCGACTCTCCTCCGAAAAGCGATTGCGGCTTTTTACTGGTCGCGCTTTTCCTGAGTTAGCTGAACAAGTAGCTGCTGAACTTGGAATTCCAATTACACCAACATCTGCATATGACTTTGCTAATGGTGAAATATTTGTTCGATTTGAAGAGAGTGTGCGTGGTTGCGATGCATTTGTTTTGCAAAGCCATGCCACCCCAGTAAATAAACACATAATGGAACAATTAATTATGGTTGATGCACTAAAGCGTGCATCTGCAAAACGAATTACTGTAGTTGCACCTTTCTATGGGTATGCACGTCAAGACAAGAAGCACCGTGGACGCGAACCAATCTCAGCTCGATTGATGGCCGATCTGTTTAAGACTGCTGGTGCTGATCGCTTAATGGTTGTTGATTTGCACACTTCACAAATTCAAGGATTTTTTGATGGGCCGGTTGATCATCTCTTTGCACTTCCTTTGCTGGCAAATTATGTTGGAAGCAAAGTTGATAGATCGCGATTGACAATTGTTTCACCAGATTCTGGCCGAGTTCGAGTGGCTGAACGTTGGAGCGATTTGATGGGTGGATGTCCTATTGCCTTTATCCATAAAACCCGTGACCCAAGAATTCCAAATGAATCATCAACTGGAAGAGTTGTTGGTGACGTCAAAGGACAAACTTGCGTAGTAATCGATGACATGATCGACACGGCCGGAACAATCACTAAAGCAGTCGACGCACTTTTCGAAGATGGCGCAGCCGAAGTAATAATCGCCGCAACGCATGCGGTTATGTCAGGACCGGCGATTGAGCGTTTACGTAATTCGCGCGCCAGCGAAATCGTGATTACCGATACTTTGCCGATTGCAGATGAATGGAAATTTGATAGATTAACCGTGCTTTCCATCGCCCCACTTCTTGGTCGAGCCATTCGTGAGGTTTTTGAAGATGGATCAGTCACCAGTCTCTTTGATGGCCATTCTTAAGCCCGGTGTAACTGCCTGATCGGCAATTTCCATTTCCAACCATCATTGGCTAACCTTCGGCTTATTCCGGCGAGGGGGAAACCTCCCGTTATCGACGGGGCTTCGAAAGAAGTTCTCGCTGGGAAAATTACCAGGAGGATGTAATGGCTGAGATCAAAATCGCAGGTGCCCGCCGGACTGAATTCGGAAAAGGTGCATCTCGCCGAACCAGACGTGATGGATTAGTTCCAGCTGTTATTTACGGCCATGGCGAAAATCCAATCCACATCTCATTACCAGCTCGCGAACTTGGTATCGCTCTCAAATCTTCAAACGTATTGCTAGATATTGATCTTGGGGATCATGTTGAATTAACACTTCCAAAATCTATTGTTCGCCACGCAATCAAAGGAACTCTTGAGCACGTCGATTTAATTATTGTGCGCCGTGGTGAGCGAGTAGTTGTTTCTGTTCCAGTTCATACATCAGGCGAGTACGACCGTGATGGAATTTTGGAACACAATAACAACTCAATTGAAGTGGAAACTGAAGCAACAGCAATTCCAAACTTCTTAGAACTAGATATGACTGGATTGGAAGCCGGAAGTTCACTACATGCAGCTGATGTAAAACTTCCTGCTGGTGTAGTTCTTATCAGTGATCCAAAGATGGTTGTTGTACATCTTTCTGTTCGCGCCGCTCAAGAAGAGCCTGTCGCAGTTGTTGCACCTGTTGAAGGTGCTGACGTACCTGCTGAAGGCGCTGCCGCACCTACTGAAGGCGCAAAGAGCTAATCCGCTAGCCTTCTTTCATGAGTTGGCTTGTAGTAGGTCTTGGTAATCCAGGAAATGAATATTCGGCAACCCGTCACAACATCGGATTTCAGGTTGCTGATTATTTAGCTGCACAAGTTGCTGGAAAATTTAGCAAACATAAATCAAAGGCAGAAGTTTTAGAGGGACGATTTGGTGTGGGCGTGGGTGCGCCAAAAATAATTATCGCCAAGCCACAAACGTTTATGAATGATTCCGGGAAATCAGTAGTAGCACTTAGAAACTTTTATCAATTATCCAATTCGCAAATTATTGTTATTCACGACGAATTAGATATTGATTTTGCAAAGATCCGCGTCAAGGAAGGTGGCGGAGATAATGGGCACAACGGGTTGAAAAGTTTGACACAATCTCTTTCCGGACCAGAGTACTTTCGAGTTCGAGTTGGAATTGGTAGACCAGTCGGCCATATAGATGCGGCAGATTTTGTATTACAAGGCTTTAGCAATATTGAAAAAAAATCATTGCAAGATCTAATTATCAAAGCCGGAGATGCGGTCGAATCAATTATGCGAAATGGGTTAGAGCGCACGCAACAAGATTTTAATGAATAGCGCGTTCAACCCATTCTAAATACTTTGTGTATTCAATATTTGCAATATTTTGATTTTCAGTGGTTGCGGTGAAGGAGAGCTTTTCACCTGAGAATTTAAGTGCTAAGACCTCTGGTGCGACTCCACTTGCTGCACTTGCTGCCAAGATTGCAGCCCCAATACTTGAAGAATCAGATTCACTGAAAGAAATTACCTCAGAGCGCAAGATTCGACTTCTAATATCGCGCCACAATTTTGATTGATGGGATGCGCCACCCAAGTGAACAGTTGACGGTAATTCTTCGCTAAGAGATTTAGCTTGATCAATTATATGTCGAGCCGTAAAACCAACTCCGAAAATCACCGCATGTGCGATATCACCAAATTTACTTTGGTGCGAAAGCCCGGCAAAGAGGGCTCGAATGTCACTGCGCCAAATAGGAGCACGTTCACCGGCAAGGTATGGCAAAAAGATTTCACTGTGCCCATTATTACTTTCGAGAGATTTAGAGAGTAACTCTTCAGGTGTGGAATTAAAAAGATCTGCAGCCCAAGAGATTGCAGAGCCACTACTTTGAGTTGGACCAAATATCACCGGGATTGGGGCACAACTTTCCGGAACGGTAGAAAGGTTATGTGTACCTTCACTTAATTTTCTGCAAGATATACCAGCGATATCCGAACTTCCAGAGATTACAAATGCTGTTGGTTTTGAAAATACTTCAAGAGCCAACATGCCAGCAAGTGCATCTGACCAACCAATTGCCACTGGAATTCCAGCGGATAGAAATTTATTGCCAACAGAAGTTGTACCAGCAACCGCCCATGGTTTACCAATCGCCGGGATTAATTCATTTGGCAAGCCAAGACTCTTCCAAGCCTGTGTGGGCTTTAATGTTGTGGCATGAATTAAACCTTTGCTTGACCAATTGTCAGAAGAAAATTGGCCAGTTAAATGGAAAAGTAAAAAATCTTTTGCTTGCAATAAACGCGAATCTTTTTGTAAAATTTTGGGCTCATGCTCTTTTAACCAGCGGACCTTAGGCAAAATTCCTGAAGGAGCCCAAGGTAAATAAAGTCCAAAATCTTTTGAGACATCTGGAATTTCCGCGGCAAATAAATCTGCTTCTTTTTGTGAACGTGTATCTTGCCAAGTCATTGCTGGCCGTAAAGGATTACCAAGAGAATCGGTCACCACCAATGTCGGGGTCTGTCCGACAATTCCAACTCCAGCAACTTTGGCTAAATCAATATCTAATTCAGCTAAAACTTTACTTAGCGCAGCCAACCAATCCAGTGAATCTTGCTCAACCCAATCTGCATTTGGTCGATGAGTTTCATATCCAGCAGCGGCCCTGGCTATGACGTGACCATCTTGATTCATCGCTGTGGCTTTCAGGGCAGAGGTACCTAAATCAACTCCAAGCCAGATTTGCATATGACTCCCTTTCTGCCTGAGTTGAGGGTACCCTCACGTTTGCACGAGAAGGAGCCGAGATGACAACTATAAAGAAGATCTCAACTTATTTGTTGGGGCAAGATCAAATATTTGTCAAGATTGAAACCTCAGAGCCTGGATTAATCGGATGGGGAAGTGCTGCCTTTGCCGGCCACCATAAATTAATTGCAATCAGCGTTGATAAATATTTATCTGACTTTTTAGTTGGCAAAGAGATAACTGAGATTGAAGATATTTGGCAAACCTCTCAAGTCCAATCCTCTTGGCGAAATGACCCAGCACTAAATTGTGCGCTATCGGCAATAGATCAAGCACTTTGGGATATTAAAGGTAAAGAGGTTGGAAAGTCGGTTGTAGATCTCATCGGCGGGCGTGCCCGTAAAGCGGTTCCAGTATTAATTAAAAGTGAAAAGAATTTAAATTCGGGATTGATAGACGAGATTGCAAAATTACAAAACAATGAAATTGAATATTTTTTGATTAACCCAGAGATGGATTCCAAAGCAGTGACATATGGCAGACAAATTGTTGAAGTTTTTAGTAAATTGCGATCTGAGTTCGGCAATAAAGTAAATCTCGCGCATGATTTTGATGGGCAGTTATCACCTACAGAAGCGCTTGCAGTTGTTAAACGTTTAGAGGAATTTCATCCATTCTTTCTAGAAGATGTATTTCCTCCGGAACATATTGATTGGCACCTTGCCATGAGAATGCAAACCAAAGTTCCAATGGCAACAGGCAAAAGATTTGTAAATCCACATGAATGGCTAAACATAATTCCGCAAATGGCAATTGATGTCTTGCGTTGCAACGTAGGTGCAATTGGTGGATTTAGCCAAGCCTTAAAAATTGGACATTATGCGGCTCCAATAAGTATTCGAACTTCATGGTCAGCTGGTCAATTGCAAAGCCCAATAGAGTCGGTAGCAACTGGCCATCTATCGCTCAATCTGCTCCTGTCTGGTCCGCAGGAATGGCACCAACCTTCCTCGGAAATTACCGACGTGGTCGGGGGATTGCCGGATCTGAAAAATGGATACCTTTATTTCAACGCGAAACCTGGATTTGGTCTTGAAATTTCAGAGCCAAATCTCACCCTATTGAGTAATTAGCCAATAAATAGAAAGATAACCCACTATGACAACCATTAATTGCGTAAATGAGATCCGTAGCGAAGTCGGCGAAGGCCCAAACTGGGATGCGGGTACTTCAACTATCTCCTGGGTAGATATTGCCGGAAAGTTATGGTTTGAGCAGAACATAGATGGTGGTGCGGTGTCCACCCATTCAGTTCCAGAAGTTATAGGTGCAATTGTCGGCCGGAAAAAAGGTGGCTACTACGCCGCCACAAAAGAAGGATTTGCTGAATTAAATCCAGATAATGGTTGGAAAATTACGAAAAATTTTCTAAAAGAAGATGAACGTATGAATGATGCAAAGGTTGATTCTGCTGGAAGATTTTGGGCCGGAAGTTGCACTATGGATATGGTGCCAGGAACCGGTGCTTTGCATGTCTTATCTGGTGATCTAACAATGAAAACCGTAGCAACGGGAATTACTCTTCCAAATGGGTTGGCATGGAGTGCAGATGATTCACATTTTTACCACGTAGACAGCATGCAGCACGTTCTGACTAGTTATGAAGTAGATTTTGAAAACGCTGAATTGCATAACAAGAAAACCTTAGTTTCTTTTCCTGATGATGGATCAGTCCCTGACGGAATGTGTATTTCAAATGAAGGATTATTGCTAGTTGCCATGTGGGGCGGCTCTCGAATTGAAATTTATGACCAACAGGGCAAAAAGCAATCAATTATAGATATGCCAGTAAAACAACCAAGCTCATGCACTTTTGGTGGCGCAAAGGGAGATCGCCTGATCGTGACTTCAGCTAGAGCATCACTTGGTGATACTGCTAACGAATTAGATGGTGGTTTGTTTATTGTTGATGGGCTCGGACTTACCGGTGCTCAAAGTGAAAAATTCAACGGTTAGGAGAAATTATGCGCGCGCAATCACGTAATCACTCATGTCGAATCCATGATAATTTTAAAATAGGAAAATTAGACGCTGTTGTATTAGAAAATGAAAAGTTACGCATCACAGTTGCCGCAGGCCGTGGCGCTGATGTAGTTGAATTTTTGCACAAGCCTGATGATTTAGATTTGGTTTGGCTTACACCCAACGGTATGGTAGATGGCGAAGTTAATTACAACTACAACGACCCACTTGGTGCATTTACTGATGAGTATCCAGGTGGTTGGCAAACAATTTTTCCAAATGGTGGTGCTGCATCTAATTACCAAGGTGCAGATTTTGGACAACATGCCGAAATGGCACTTTTGCCATGGGATTTTAAGATTTTGAAAGATACTCCTGAAGAGATTTCCGTTGAATTTTTTGTGTATGGTCGGAAAACTCCATTTTTAGTAAAACGAACCATGAGTTTGAAATCCAACTCCACAACTTTAGATATGATCGAAACGATTGAGAATTTATCTGATGTTGAGATTCCGACAATGTGGGGATTCCATTTCACATTTGGCCCACCATTTATGGACGATAAATGCCGAGTGGTACTCCCAGGAAAACCAACTGTTATGCCGCACGCCAGTGAGGTATTCGGCAGTTCACGCCGACTAAAAGGAAATGAATATTTTGCTTGGCCTGTAGGAGTTGGACCAGATGACAAGCCAATTGATTTCAGCAATATTCCACCACGAGATACTGCGACTGAAATGTTATACATGAAGGATTTAGAGCGAGGTGAGTATCGAGTCGAATCACCAAATAAAGGATTAGCTGCAGTTGTTAAGTGGGATAAAACAAATCATCCATACCTTTGGTTCTGGCAAGAGTTTGGCGCAACTAAGGGATATCCATGGTATGGCCGTTATTACAACATAGGGTTAGAACCATTTTCAAGTCTTCCAACAACAGGTGTAGTTGATTCAGTAAATAATGGAACGGCTCTGATATTTAAAGGCCGGGAAGTTAAGAGTAATAAATTCTCATTTGGCGTTGAAAAGTTAAAGTAAAAAATTAGTAAGGAGTGAAATGGATTTTGTTGGAAAAGTAGTAATAGTTACCGGTGCCGCAAAAGGTATGGGTTTTGGCGCTGCAGTTAAATTCGCAAACGAGGGTGCAAGTGTGGGACTTGTGGATAATGATGCGGCGACTCTTGCTACTGTTGAGAAAAACTTTTTAACATCAGGTAAGAAAGTAAAAGCTTTTCCAACTGATGTGAGTAATGCGAAAGAAGTAGAAAAGATGGTCGCCGGGGTCATTGCTGAATTTGGAGTGCTAGATGTAATTGCAAATTGTGCTGGAATCCAAACTTATGGTGATGCTGTCGAGACAACTGAAGAGGTTTGGGATAAAACCCTTGATGTAAATGTTAAGTCAATGTTTTTGACAGCAAAGTATGGTGTTCCACATATGCGAAAACGTGGTGGCGGAGCAATTGTAAATATTTCATCAGTTCAATCAATAGGTGCCCAAAAACAAGTTGTTGCTTATTCCACTTCTAAAGGTGCAATTAACGCATTGACTCGCGCGATGGCGATGGATTATGCAGTGGATAAAATTCGAGTGAACTCTGTACTTCCAGGTTCGGTTGATACGCCTTTGCTGCGTTTTGCTGCCGAAACTCACAAAGGAAACAAAACAGTAGATGAAGTTGTGGCTGAATGGGGAAGTTCACATCCGATAGGTCGGATGGGAACTATCGAAGATATCGCCGAACTTATTGCATTTCTAGCGAGTGATAGAGCACTATTTATTACAGGTTCAGATTATGTAATAGATGGTGGCTTGATGGCACAAATTCCAGTAATACTTCCAGAAAAATAATTCAACTCAGCCGGTATTACGTAAGCCCGCTGCAATGCCGTTGATGGTAAGAAGTAATGCTCGACGCAGAGTTGCCTCATCACTGTTGTCACCTTGGCGAACTCTTTGCAGTAGTGATACTTGCAGAAGTTGAAGTGGGCGAAGGTAAGCATCACGAACTTGCAAAGTTTGTGAAAGAATTGGCTGATCACTTAGCAGTTCGCTCTTTCCAGTCAAAAGTAAAATTTCAGCAACGGTTAGATCAAATTCAGCCCGAATTTTATCCAAGAAATGATGAAGCTCAGGGTTAACCAATGTTTTTACATAATGTTCCGCGGTTGCAAGATCTGTTTTTACCAAAGTCATTTCGACATTGCTGATAAATGTCCGGAAAAAATGCCATTCAGTAAGCATGTGCGTCAACACATCAGATTTACCTGCTTCACGCGCTGCTTTTAATCCAGTTCCAACACCGAACCAACCTGGAACAATTTGGCGCGATTGAGTCCAACCAAATACCCAAGGAATTGCCCGCAATCCACTTAAGTCAGCGCTTGAATCTGGGCGTCTTGATGGTCGCGAACCTAGGAAAAGATCTCCTAGTTGTTCTACTGGGGTTGATTCAAAGAAATATTGTGGAAGATCAGGATGATCAGTCAAGGTGCGGTACTGCGTCATTGCAGCACCACTAACTAGATCCATACATGAATCCCATTTTGCTAAATCTTTAGGATTTTGGCGTGGGGCACGATTTAAAACTGTTGCTTCTAAAGATGCTGCCAGCATTAACTCGACATTTTCACGTGCAAGTGATGGAAGGGAGTATTTATCGCTGATGACTTCCCCTTGTTCAGTCATTTTAATCTCGCCATCAACCGAACCCCAAGGAAGTGCAATTAATGCGTCATAAGTTGGCCCACCGCCACGACCTACAGAACCACCTCGGCCATGGAATATTCGAAGTGCAATCCCATGTTTCATTGCGACATCACGCAGGCGTCGTTGTGCTCGGTGAATTTCCCATTGGCTGGTGGTAATTCCAGCATCTTTATTTGAATCAGAATAGCCAAGCATTACTTCCTGAACATTTCCGCGCAGTTGCAGAATCTGCGCATATTCTGGAATAGCAAGTAGTGCTTCCAAAATCTTGTCCGCGGATTGCAATTCAGCAACAGTTTCGAGAAGCGGAACATATCCAATTAAAGAAAAAGGTTCTTCACAATTTAGATTTAATAATCCCACTTGCTTGCCAAGCACTACCGCGGCCAACAAATCATCAGCACCTTTTGTCATAGAGACGATATAACTTTCGATAGCTTCATTACCGAAGCGTTCGATAATTTCACTTATTGCATCAAAAGTTGCCAAGGTTTGTGCACCCAGCTCATCAAGATCATCTATTGAATTTCCAGCTAATGGACGAGGGTTTGCTAATTCTGCCGCTAATAGATTTAGACGTTCAGAACTACTAAGTTCTAGATAATTCTTGGTTCCAACACTATTAAATAATTGATTTAAAAGATGATGATGCCGGTCTGAGTGTTCGCGTACGTCAAGAGTGGCATGAGTTAATCCAAATGCTGAAACATTTCTGATCATTCGGTCAAGTTCACCATTTGCAATCAATTCGCCTTTATGGTTCATGAGTGAATCGCGCATAACCAGCAGGTCATCAAGTAATTCTTGAGTATTTGCATAGTCGCGACCTGGTTCATGGTCCTTTAGAGAAGCATGGCGTTTTTGAGTAAGCAGCAATTTATGGCGGATAGCAGTGGCCTTTAATCGGTAAGGCTCTTCAATGTTGATGCGTCTAAACCTTTCTTCAATCTCGGGCAATATTCGTAAATCTGCTTCCACAGAGGCAAGTAGTTCCGCAGAGGCTCCAGCAATACGCGTAGAAACCGAAAGTGATTGACGAAGTGCATCCAATCTTTCGAGAGTTACCCGGATGCTATGTCCAACCTGGGTAGTGATAGCGTTTTTAGTTACTTCAGCGGTTACATGCGGATTTCCATCTCTATCACCACCTATCCAACTTCCAAAAGAAAGTGGACGTGCGGTCGAATCAAGAGTTATACCAAATTTATTTAATTCAAATGCAAAATCTTCAAGAACTTGCGAAACAGTTGACCTACTTAAATCATCTAAGTAATAAAGCGCATTCATTGCTTCATCAATTGGTTCTGGACGTTCCAATCGCAATTCATCTGTTTGCCACAATAGTTCAATAGCCTCAGCAAGTCTGCGATTATTCTCTGGCATATTTTTCGCATCAAGTAAACCTGCAATTGTTGCCAGTTTGCTCAAGATAGATCTGCGTGCAGCTTCAGTCGGGTGTGCTGTGAATACCGGCCGAACTGAAAGTGATGTAACTGCCCTAGCCAACTCATCACGTGAAATTTTTTGATCGGCGATGCGATGTGATGCACGTTGTAACCAAGATTCACCACTTCCGCGCTCTTGAGCTAATGCACGCGCGCGGTGCACTTGTTCTGCAACGTTTGCTAAATGAAAGTAAGCATTAAAAGCTCTTACTAATCTGATGCTGTCGTCAACATTAACTTTGGCAAGCAAATTTGCACCTGCCGGTGAATCTTCACGGACTGCTTGGCGAACTTGTTCAACCAGGTCAAGGAGTGATTGCCCTTCTTGACGGGCGATTGTTTCTCCCAATAAATCGCCTAAGCGGCGAACATCTGCGCGTAACTCCGCGCCATCACTGGAAGGCATGGGGTAATTCTCTCAGATAGAGTCGTCCTATTGCCCCCCGCATCTAGCGGATTGGGGCTTGTCGTGCTGTATCAAGAAGAGAATTGGGGCAAAGATGGCAGTCGAATCCTTATTGCCTCATCTCAAATTGCAAGATCTAAGTGCAGCAATCACCTCTGGCAAAAAGGTGATAGCCCCAAATTCACTCCACTCTTGGTTAATTGCTCAAGCGGCAAATTTAAATAGCGAAAATCAAAGTGCTCCAATCTTGGTGGTTACGCCAGGAAGCATTCATGATTTGCAACGCGAATTACATGAGATTGCACCGGATTTAGTAATTCAAACTTTTCCCAATTGGGAAACTTTGCCACATGAAAGATTGAGTCCACAAAGCGATACGGTTGCAGCCAGATATAAAGCTTTAAATATGCTGCGTACAAATCAATCAATTGATATTTTACTGACGCCCGTTCGTGCATTAATGCAACCATTTGTTAAAGGATTTGGTTCAATTGCTGCTCCAAAATTTGAAGCAGGTTTACAGATTGATATGCATGAATGTGCAAGTGAATTAGTTTCACTTGGATATGTAAAAACTGACTTAGTTGAAAAACGTGGTGAGTTTGCAATTCGAGGTGGTCTACTTGATATTTTTCCACCACAAGAAGATCACCCGGTCAGAGTTGAATTATTTGATGACACAATTGAGGAAGTCCGCAGCTTCTCTATCGCCGATCAAAGAACTATGGCACTTATTGCCGGATCTGTGACAGCACTTCCTAGTCGTGAAATGGCCTTGACAGATGATGTCAAAAAACGTGCCGGAGCATTAGTTGAAAAGTATCCTGGGATTTCAGATTTACTTGGGAAAATCGCTAATGGGATAGCCGCTGAAGGAATGGAATCTTTAATCCCAGCCTTGGTCGATTCAATGGAATCTTTAACTGAAGTCCTTCCTAAGGGTTCAAAAGTAATTTTAGTTTCGCCTGATTTAATAAATTCTCGAGCTGGTGAATTAATTTCAACTGGACGAGAATTCTTAGAAGCATCCTGGCTTAATGCCGCACACGGGAATACCGTACCAATTGAATTAGGTAGAAGTTCATTTATAGATCTGGCTGAAGTTTTATCGGCTCTAGGAAATCGCAATTTCAATATTGGCTCCGTTGCACCATTTGGAATCGATGGTGAAAATTCAGAGTTTGCTGAGTTTGAAGTGATTGAACCTATAAGGGGAAACATTGATCGCTTTACTTTGCAGATCAATGAAAAGATTAAAGCCGGATGGCGAGTTGTAATTACAGCCATAGGACATGGAATCGCCGAAAGATATGCAACTTTGCTAAATGATGCAGATATACCGATGAAGCTAATAGAAGATTTGGCAGATCTCGCACCAAATGTTGCACATGTGACAACTTCAGCCATCAGATTTGGATTTAGCGCACCACATGAAAAGATTTTTTTGGTCACTGAACGAGATTTTGTTGGGGCTAAGGCTGTTAATACCGAAGGTGCGCGGCTTGCCCCCAGAAGAGGTAAAAGAATTGACCCGCTTGCATTAAAAGATGGCGATTACGTTGTGCATGAAATCCATGGCGTAGGTCGTTTTATTGAAATGGTTGAGCGAGTAGTTGGGGGAACAACCCGCGAGTATTTAGTCATTGAATATGCTTCAAGCAAGCGAGGCCAGCCAGCAGATCGACTTTATTTACCAACTGACTCACTAGATCAGATAACTCGTTATGTTGGTGGGGAAGCTCCAAGTGTGCACCGTATCGGCGGCGCTGATTGGCAGAAAGCGAAGGGACGAGCTAAGAAAGCGGTTCGTCAGATCGCTAGTGAGTTAATACAACTTTATGCAGCACGAACAAGTTCACCAGGATTCGCATTTTCACCAGATACTCCGTGGCAACGTGAATTAGAAGATGCATTCCCATTTTCGGAAACACCAGATCAACTTTCAACAATTTCAGATGTAAAGGCGGATATGGAAAGACCATATCCAATGGATCGGATTGTTTGCGGAGATGTTGGGTTTGGAAAAACTGAGGTTGCGATACGTGCGGCATTCAAAGCAGTGCAGGATGGAAAACAAGTTTCAATTTTGTGTCCAACTACATTACTTGTACAACAACATTTAACAACTTTTAGGGAACGCTATTCAGGATTTCCAATTAGAGTTGAAGCGCTGTCTCGTTTTTCAACGCAAGGAGAGATTAAAAAAGTACTAACTGATTTAGCAGCAGGAAGTGTTGATGTAGTTATCGGTACCCACAGGTTGCTTTCTACTGATGTGATTTTTAGAGATTTAGGTTTGATGGTTGTAGATGAAGAACAAAGGTTTGGAGTCGAACACAAAGAGATATTGAAGAAATTCAGGGCCCATGTTGATGTTTTATCTATGTCGGCAACTCCGATTCCGCGCACACTAGAAATGTCTATTACCGGAATTCGTGAAATGTCTATTATGGCTACTCCTCCTGAGGAGCGGCACCCAATTCTGACTTATGTTGGTGAGTACGAGGAAAAACAGATTACTGCAGCCATCAGAAGAGAATTACTAAGAGATGGTCAGATTTTTTATATTCATAACAGAGTTGAGAGTATAGATAGAGCAGTAATTAGATTGCATGGGTTGGTACCAGAAGCAAGAATTAGGATCGCTCACGGTCAAATGTCGGAAGATGCTCTTGAAAAAGTGATTGTCTCTTTTTGGGAAAAAGAATTTGACATGCTTGTTTGTACAACAATTGTAGAAAATGGAATTGATATTCCAAATGCAAATACTTTGATTGTGGAACGTGCAGATCTGATGGGGTTATCACAACTTCATCAATTACGTGGAAGAGTTGGCCGAGGTCGTGAACGTGGTTATGCGTATTTCTTGTATCCAACTGAAAAGCCATTAACTGAAACTGCATTTGATCGACTTGCAACGATTGCCGCCAACACTGAACTTGGATCAGGAATGCAAGTTGCATTAAAAGATTTAGAGATCCGCGGTGCTGGAAATCTATTAGGTGGAGAGCAATCTGGACACATCGCAGATGTTGGTTTTGATTTATATATGCGCATGATTGGCGAAGCTGTTTTGGAGTTCCGCGGAAAGAAGCCAGAAAACCTTGATTGCAAAATTGAATTACCAGTAGATGCGCATTTGCCGCATGATTATGTGGAAAGTGAACGAGTTAGATTAGATATTTACCGAAGATTAGCTGACTCTAAAAATGATGTGGAAGTAAATGAGATATCAGCAGAATTGCTAGATCGGTTTGGCGCGCTGCCTGACGTGGTTTTAAATTTAATGAATGTTGCGAAATTACGGGCTACGGCCAAAGCTCGTGCATTGCGGGAAGTTGTAATGCATGGGAAATTTTTGAGATTGGCTCCAATTATTTTGAGTGATTCGCTCTCAGTTCGAATGGATCGGATCTACCCAGGACATATATATAAGGCAACTGCTGAAACCCTGCTTTTGCCTACACCGGGATCTCGAAATCTCGCCAATTCGCTCACACCTATGACCATAGGGAATACTGAACTCCTGAGTTGGGTAAATGAGGCACTCGAAAATGCAGCGCCGATAAAATAGGGAGTCTGGAATGAGCTTGGAGAAAAATATGAAATTGCGCAAAATCAAGGTATTGCAAATCGGTGGCTTACTCATCGTTGGTGCCATTCTTGCCGGGTGCGCTAATTCAAGTTCAGCCGTGAGTATGAAACATGGCTCAATCTCTATTTCAAATTTGCAATCCACTATTAATGCGATAACTGCAGAGCGAATTGCAACAAATACCACGCCTGAAAATGCGTTAACAGGTGCCGATTTAGTACGTGCCCAGTTGCGCTTAAAAATAATTTCTTTTTTGCTGCACCGTGGAGCAAGTGAAAAAGGCATAACTCTTAATCCTGCTGAAGTCGCTGCAAATCGGGTAAAGATTGTTGCTCAGGTTGGTGGAGAATCCGCTATGCCTGCAGCTCTGGCAAATGCTTCCATCGCTGCAAGTGATTTAGATCGCTACATCGAAGATATTATTATCCAAGGAAGTCTTCGTGCGAAGTTAGTCGCACCAACTGCAACTGATCAAGAATTCAGTATCGCATTGCAAAAATATGTAAGTGAAATTGGAGCTCGTGAAAAAGTTAAGCTAAATCCACGTTATGGAACATGGGTTGCGGCTACTTCAGATATAAATCCAGTTGATGCCACCAACGGCGCCGTAACTGATCCTGCCAAATCCAAATAACGTACAACTATGATCGAAAAATCCCAGCTTCAACATTTAGTTGAAGTTATGGATCGTTTGCGCACGCCAGGGGGATGTCCCTGGGATGCACAGCAAACACATGAATCACTACTTACCTATTTAATTGAAGAAAGTTATGAGTTTATTGATGCAGTCGAGCGATCTGATCGGGCAGATATGCTCGAAGAGCTCGGTGATATTTTGCTGCAAGTTGTTTTTCACGCTCGAATTGCCAGCGAAGAAAGTGAAGATGCGTTTGATATCGAAGATGTAGCAAAAGAGATTAGCAACAAATTAATTAGCCGCCACCCTCATGTTTTTTCAGAAGAAAAGCAATTAACTCCAAAAGAGGTTGAAGTTAATTGGGAGAAAATTAAAAGTGCTGAAAAAGATCGAAAATCTGCAGGTGATGGTGTGCCATTAGGTCAACCAGCCTTAGCATTGACCGCTAAATTGATTCATAGAGCTAAGAAACATGGAGAACGGGTAGAGCCAGTAGTTGAGATCAAAAATCCACCTGTTGTGGATCAGGCCACCATCGGGGATTTACTTTTCGCTGTAGTTGCACTTGCCACCGAGCATGGGGTTGATCCAGAGCAAGCCATGCGAAATAAGGCACGTGCTTATAAAGAATCGCTATCCAGAAGCGAATAGAATTAAGGCTTGACCTGAAATACCTGAAATATTAGGTCTTATAAAAAGGAGTAGTAAGTGAGCACTTCAGCAACGATCAAAGGGATTAAATCCCGCGAAATTCTCGATTCACGCGGCAACCCAACTGTTGAAGTAGAAGTCACATTAAGCGATGGAAGTATAGGTATTGCCGCTGTTCCAAGTGGAGCATCAACTGGCGCACATGAAGCAGTTGAGTTACGTGATGGTGGAGATAGATATGGCGGAAAAGGTGTCCTAAATGCAATTGCCGGAATTACTAATGGGATTACTCCAAAATTAATTGGCCTAAATGCTGCGGATCAAAAAGCAATTGATAAATTAATGATTGATTTAGATGGTACTGAAAATAAATCTAAATTAGGCGCAAATGCGATTTTGGGAGTTTCACTTGCTGTTGCAAAGGCAGCAGCCATCTCTGCGAAAACCCCACTTTTCAAATATGTAGGTGGAGATAAAGCAAATCTATTACCTGTGCCAATGATGAATATTCTCAATGGTGGTGCACATGCTGACACAAATGTTGATATTCAAGAGTTTATGATTGCACCCTTTGGCGCAACTTCTTTTAAGGAAGCACTTCGTTGGGGAACCGAGATTTATCATTCACTGAAATCAGTTTTAAAGAAAAATGGTCTTGCCACAAGTATTGGCGATGAAGGTGGCTTTGCACCAAATTTAACAAGCAATAGAGCCGCTCTTGATTTAATTTTAACCGCAATTGAAAAAGCCGGATTTAAAGCTGGTGATCAAATCGGATTAGCGCTAGATGTAGCCGCGACTGAGTTTTACGAAAAAGTAACACATACATACAAATTTGAAAGTAGTTCCCGATCATCTGCGGAGATGATCAAGTACTACGCTGACTTGGTTGAAAATTACCCACTAGTTTCAATTGAAGATCCCCTTGATGAAAATGATTGGGATGGTTGGGTAGCGATTACTAAAGAGATCGGTACTAAGATCCAATTAGTTGGCGATGATCTCTTTGTCACAAATCCAATCCGATTAAAGGATGGAATTACAAAAGGTGCCGCAAACGCACTCCTTGTAAAAGTCAATCAAATAGGTTCGCTCTCAGAGACTTTAGCTGCAGTAGATATGGCCCATGCTTCAGATTATCGGTGCATGATGAGTCACCGATCAGGTGAAACCGAAGACACCACAATTGCAGATCTAGCAGTTGCTACAAATTGTGGGCAGATAAAGATCGGTGCCCCTGCTAGATCTGAACGAGTTGCGAAGTACAACCAGTTATTGCGTATTGAAGAGATATTAGGTTCAGAGGCAAAATTTGCTGGAAAAGGCGCATTCCCGAGATTTAGTAAATAGTTTTAAATAGGTGGTGAATTTCTGTGGCAAATAGAATTAAGGGAGTAACCGGGAGATTCGTAGCGCTCTCTGTGGTCTTTTTTCTGATCGCTTTAACTGTCGCACCACCAATGCAACGATATTTCAGTCAAAGAGCACAAATTAGCGCTGTTGAAGCACAGATAGACGCTAGTAAAGAACGCTTGCAAAATGCTGAAGCAGAGTTAGCAAGATGGAGAGATCCTGCTTATGTTAAATCGCAAGCAAGGGATCGCTTGCACTTCGTGCTTCCGGGAGAGCGGCAATACATAGTGGTTGGGGCAAAATCCCAATCGCAAAATGCAGCAGATGAACAAAACTCTGTCGCAGATCAACTTCCAGATCATGCACCTTGGTATGAGCGATTAATTTCATCAATCCAAACAGTTGCCACTTCTGGAGCAGTAATTGAAACCAAGTGAGCGAGATCTAGAAGTTGTACAGGAGCAACTAGGTAGAACTCCGCGAGACGTACATGGCGTTGCTCATCGGTGTCCATGTGGTGAAGTAAGTGTGGTTGAGACACCACCTCGATTAGGTGACGGAACACCATTTCCAACTTTTTACTATGCGACTTGTCCGCGTTTAACTGGCGCCATCTCAACTTTAGAGACCACCGGGATGATGGGTGAGATGAGCGCGCGGTTGGAAAATGATCAAGAGTTAAACGGCGCGTACAAAGCAGCACATCTTGATTACATTGCAGCGCGCAGTGCATTAGGTGTTGATGTTCCAGAGGTTGAAAACATAAGTGCTGGCGGAATGCCAGATCGGGTTAAATGTTTACATTCATTAGTAGCACATTCACTTGGTGCTGGGCCAGGAGTAAATCCTTTGGGTGATGAAGCGTTAGCAGCGTTGCCACAATGGTGGCTTGAAAACCCATGCAGTGCTTTTGGTACGCAGGAATGAAACGAGTCGCAGCGCTAGATTGCGGAACAAATTCAATTCGATTATTGATCGCTGAAGAAAATCTGGGAGCAAGTAATTTTACTGAGATTTCACGCAAGATGTCGATTGTAAAACTTGGTGAAGGTGTAGACAAAAACAAAGCATTTCTACCTGATGCAATTTCACGCACTCTTGCAGCGCTAAAAGTATTTGCGGCAGATATTGCCGAGGCTAAAGTTGAACAAGTTCGTTTTTGTGCAACAAGTGCAACAAGAGATGCGCAAAATCGCGATGAGTTTTTGATCCCAGTGGCAGAGATATTAGGAATTACCCCGGAAGTTATTTCAGGTGAAGAAGAAGCCAGGCTCTCCTTCAAAGGAGCAACTCAAGGATTAGATAAAGCCTCTGGCCCATTCCTAGTAATTGATATTGGTGGAGGTTCAACTGAATTTGTCTTTGGAAGTGATCGTGTAGATGCGGCTCGAAGTGTGAATATCGGGTGCGTACGGATGAGTGAGCGTCATTTCAAAACTGACCCTCCAACTCAAAGCGAGATTGATTCTGCCCGCTTAGATATTAGGAATGCGATTTCTCTAGCCGCCGAAGTTGTTCCGATCGAGAATGCCAAGACTTTAGTTGCGGTTGCCGGTACTGCGACAACAGTCGCAGCAGCTGCTTTAGATCTTGCTGAATATAATTCTGATTTAATTCACTTAGCGAAAATAAGTGCGATTAAAACGCGCAGAGTTTCAGATTGGCTCTTAACACTTACAAGACAAGAGCGAGCAGATCTTGGATATATGCACCCTGGTCGAGTTGACGTAATTGCTGCCGGATCTCTGGTCCTTGCTGAAATTATTGAAGCCACAGGGCTAGAAAGTTTTGTAGCAAGTGAAAATGATATTTTGGATGGAATGGTTTGGTCGATGTTAAATGCTTAGTGATATTGCAATATCTAAATTAGCCGATATCAAAGCTTTAGATAAAGAGTTAATAAAGTGTGATGGATGTTTGCGCTTAAAACTGTGGCGTGAAGAAGTTGCCGTAACTAAGCGACGTGCGTATCAAGATGAAACTTATTGGGGTAAGCCGGTTCCGGGCTTTGGCCCGGTAGATGCCCAAATTATTTTGGTGGGTTTAGCCCCTGGCGCACATGGTGCCAATCGCACTGGTCGAATATTTACTGGTGATGCATCAGGTGATTGGCTGTTCCCAGAATTATTTTCGGCAGGGCTTGCTAATCAACCAACAAGCAAGGGAATAGATGATGGCTTGCAATTGATTAATACTCGCGTCTTATGTGCAGTTAGGTGTGTTCCGCCAGATAACAAAGCAGAAACTAGCGAGCGCGATACCTGTTCTGTTTGGTTTAATCGTGAAATTGAATTGCTAATGCCAACTGCAAAAGTTTTTGTGGCCCTAGGCGCATTTGCTTGGGACAGTTTATGGCGCACATTACGAGCGCAATCTGATCAATTACCGAGTAAAAAAGTGGCATTCGCTCATGGCGCCGAAGTGATCTTCGGGGATCGGCTCTTATTGGCCTCATTTCACCCAAGTCAGCAAAATACTGCCACTGGAAAGCTGAAGGTTGGTGCGATGGCAGAGATCTTCCTGAGAGCCGGTAGATTTACCCGCTCAGACAAGTAGCAGTAAATCAAAGACGCCCCGATAGCCCAATGGCAGAGGCAGAGGACTTAAAATCCTCCAAGTGTGGGTTCGACCCCCACTCGGGGCACAAATCTATACTTAGATCATTCAGCTCAGATTGCAAAAGGGAACAGGGTCAAGATGTTCAAACGGCTTTTGGCAATTTCAGTTTCCGTTTGCTTGCTTATCCCTACCGCTGCTTTTGGTTCGAATGAAGCTTTTAGTTTTCGGGGAATTGGTATTCCAGGAGAGACTGTTTTTACTATCGCTGAAGAAGCGGCGGCGACGGTGTCTTCGTTAGCAATACAGCCAGCAGCGGTAACTGGTACGGATAAACGTGGTGAATGGCGGAACTGTACTTCTGTCCGTGACCCTGAATGTGAACCATCAACTGGAGCCGGATCCAAAGTAGGCGAAAGTGGAGTGGTAGGAAATGCGGTTCTAGATTTTTGTCGAAGCAAAGATCAAGAGAATTGCATTGAATCATTTGAGATCGCAAGTGACGGTAAGAAATTCAAACCCGCAAATTTTTTGCGAAACCTAAAAAGTAATATGAGCATTCCACCTGATAAACCATTAGGTTACCCGGGCGGTTCGACTGCGCTAATTTGGGATGAATCCAATATTGATGCAGGTTCAAAAGTTAAATATCTCATTAGTTCGAGCTATGGCTTGGGATATTGGACAGGAGCATCCAAATTCGACATAAACAATATTTCTTTCTCCATAACCCCATTTCTCGAAGTTCAAGGTGATTTTCGCGGACCGACAATAGATCCAGCTCTGCCGGCAACAAATCGTATTACCTGGGGAAGTGACGGTAGATATTTCTTAAATGAGAATGGCTCGGCGGGCATTCAAATTGATTTTGACACACAAAAAACATTTCGGCTAAAGGTGCGGGTTGTTAATTCTATCGCTGGATGGTTTCGTGGCAGATTAAAAGATCCTGTGATCTCAATTGATAAATTTAGTGCGACAAATAACGTGGTGACGTTGCAAGGTGAACCAGTAAAAGTTCTAACTATGGGATATGTCAAGAAAAGATCCGACCTTAATGCACAGGAAAATCAATGGTGGCAGAATAACGGTCAATCAAATCAAACTACTCCACAGAGCTCTAATCGCGAATCAGTCTTTGAGTATATTGAGTATTTTCGACCTAAAGTTGGTGACAAAGCTATCGGAAGCAATACTTATTGGACAATTCAATCCGTAACTATGGGAAACGATAACAATTGCCTAAATGATAAAAGCAAAGTGATTGGAATCGTAACTACAAATTCAATGGGTTATGAAGGCGGGTCTCCCTCTTTTTCTAACGGGACTCTAAGTTACAAAGTAGCTGGAATGCACTTCTTACCTGATGGTTCTACATTGGCAACCGGAACTTATGATTTAGTTATGAGAAGTGAAGTTGCGCGCTGTTTATATGGGTTTAGTAGCGCTCCTGTATCGGCTTCTGTTTCCATTACAGGTAGCGATCAAACTTCGGTTGCCACAACTTTGGTAAACGAAAAAGATGGATGGTTGAAATTAGCTGCTTACGGTTTTAACTTTTCTAACCCAGTGATAAAAGTAAGAATTACACA